>NZ_JADFUE010000026.1:0-100501 GCF_054967145.1 Bradyrhizobium sp. UFLA06-24 | reverse complement strand
ACAGGTTTCGACCATGATACAGATGGAAAAAAGACGGCCAGAAAGGCCGGGGAGAGCTCATGGGGACGGTCCTGGATTCAGTCGGCAAAGTGATTGCCGCGTACCTCTCGAAGGAGGTGCCGGGTTACGAGCCGTTCACGCCGAGCGACCCCGAACACCTGCGCGGCGTGATCCAGCCCGGCGACGTCATGCTGGTCGAGGGCAACAACCGCATCTCCGGCATCATCAAATACCTGACGCAGTCGACCTGGTCGCATGCCGCGCTCTATGTCGGTCCTGTCGAGGGCGCGGCCGAGCCCGACGGCGAGCCGCATGTGCTGATCGAGGCCAATATCGGCGAAGGCGTCACCTCCGCTCCGCTGTCGAAGTACTTCCCCTATCACACCCGCATCTGCCGGCCGGTCGGGCTGTCCTACGAGGACCGCACCACGGTGTGCCGCTATGCGATCAACCGCATCGGCTTTGGCTATGACACCAAGAACATCATCGATCTGATGCGCTTCCTGTTCCCGCTGCCGGTGCCGCAGCGCTGGCGGCGGCGCATGATCGCGCTCGGCTCGGGCGATCCGACCAAGATCATCTGCTCGGCACTGATCGCGCAGGCCTTCGATGCCGTGCGCTACCCGATCCTGCCGAAGATCACCAAGGCCGGCAGCCGCGCCGCCCGCCGCGAGATCCTGCACATCCGCGATTCCTCGCTCTACATGCCCCGCGACTTCGATATCTCGCCCTATTTCGAAGTGGTCAAACCCACCATCGTGCACGGCTTCGACTACACGGCCTTGCACTGGGCCGACAAGCAAAAGCCGCTCGAGGAGGTGGCGGGCTCATTCGGTGTGTTTCCAGAAACGTTCCGTGCGCCGCCGCTCGTTCCTGAAGCGATTGACGAAGAAGCGCCGGCTTCGGCTGAGCAAGTGATGCCGGCGACGACGCTCGATCGCGTCACCGCCTCCGAACATGTGCCGCTGCTGAGGAGGCTGGCCGCGTATCGCCCGCGACGCCGCGGGCGGACGAGAGAGCGGGCGGCCTAGCCGCCAGCGTCGTCCCGGCGAAGGCGCCTCAACCGTCGTTGCGAGCGCAGCGAAGCAATCCAGAATCCCTCCGCGGAAACAGTCTGGATTCCTTCGCTGCGCTCGCAATGACGGCGGAGAGAACTACCGCTCCGCCCGTCCGATCACCGCCATCAGCTCCGCGATCTTCTCGCGCTGATCGGCCTTGTCGCCGCTCGCGATCGCGTGCTCGACGCAATGGGCGACGTGGTCCTTCAGGATCTCTTCCTCGACCCGGCGCAGCGCGGCGCGGACAGCCGATATCTGCGTCACGATGTCGATGCAGTAGCGGTCTTCCTCTACCATTTTCGACAGGCCGCGAACCTGGCCCTCGATCCGGCCGAGACGTTTTCCGACAGATGCCTTGATGTCCTTGCGCATGCGGTCTATATACCCTTACCGGGTATAGGTTGCAAGACCGAGTCAAGGACCGGAGCATGGAAATGAGCGACGCGGATCACGGGCATCATCACAACGGACAGACTCACGGCGGATGCGGTTGTTCCAGCAAGGCGGCCGCTGCTCCCGCGCCCGCGACTTCCTCCTGCTGCGGCGGCCATGGCGACCATTCCGGCCATGATCACGGCCATGACGCCGCCGTCACAAAGGTTCTCGATCCCGTCTGCGGCATGACGGTCGATCCTGCGACCTCGAAACATCGCTTCGAGCATCACGGCGAGACCTTCCATTTCTGCTCGGCCGGCTGCCGCACCAAATTCGCCGCGGATCCCGCCAAGTATCTCACCAAAAACAAAACGGCCGAGCCCGAGATGCCGGCGGGCACGATTTACACCTGCCCCATGCATCCCGAGATTCGCCAGGTCGGACCCGGCAGCTGCCCGATCTGCGGCATGGCGCTGGAACCGGAGGTCGCGAGCCTGGAGACGGGACCCAATCCCGAGCTCGCCGACATGACGCGGCGCTTCTGGATCGGCGGCGCGCTGGCGTTGCCGCCCGTCGTTCTGGAGATGGGCGGCCATCTCGCCGGGCCGCACAATTGGATCGATCCGACCTTATCGAACTGGATCCAGCTCGTGTTCGCAACGCCCGTGGTGCTGTGGGCCGGCTGGCCGTTCTTCGTCCGCGGCTGGCAGTCGCTGCTGACGCGCAACCTCAACATGTTCACGTTGATCGCGATGGGAACCGGCGTCGCCTATGTCTACAGCCTGATCGGCACCATCGCGCCGCAGATTTTCCCCGCAACCTTCCGCGGCCATGAAGGCGCGGTCGCGGTCTATTTCGAGGCCGCCGCCGTCATCACCGTCCTCGTGCTGCTCGGCCAGGTGCTGGAGCTGCGCGCCCGCGATGCGACTTCTGGCGCGATCAAGGCGCTGCTGCAGCTCGCGCCGAAAACCGCGCGCCGCGTCGACGCCGATGGCAGCGAGCACGAGGTCGAAATCGACACGCTCCATGCCGGCGATCGCCTGCGTGTTCGTCCCGGCGAGAAGGTGCCGGTCGACGGCATCATTCTCGAGGGCCGCTCCTCGCTCGATGAATCGCTGGTGACGGGCGAATCCATGCCGGTGACAAAGGAGGTCGACGCCAAGGTCATCGCCGGCACGCTCAATCAGTCCGGCAGCTTCGTCATGCGCGCCGACAAGGTCGGGCGCGAGACGCTGCTGTCGCAGATCGTGCAGATGGTGGCGGATGCCCAGCGTTCGCGCGCGCCGATCCAGCGGCTGGCCGATCAGGTCGCCGGCTGGTTCGTGCCGTCGGTCATCGCTGTCGCCATCGCGGCCTTCGCCGCTTGGGCCTGGTTCGGACCGGAGCCGCGGCTGGCCTTCGGCCTCGTCGCCGCCGTCAGCGTGCTGATCATCGCCTGCCCCTGCGCGCTGGGGCTCGCCACCCCGATGTCGATCATGGTCGGCGTCGGCCGCGGTGCACAGGCCGGCGTGCTGATCAAGAACGCCGAGGCGCTGGAGCGGATGGAGAAGATCGACACGCTGGTGGTCGACAAGACCGGCACGCTCACCGAAGGCAAGCCCAAGGTGGTCGCGATCGTGCCGGCATCCGGTTTCGCGGAAAAGGACATCCTGCGGCTTGCCGCCACCGTCGAGCGCGCCAGCGAGCATCCGCTGGCTGACGCGATCGTGCGCACCGCGAAGGAGAAGCAGCTTGCGCTGGGCCAGGTGGAAGAATTCGACTCGCCAACGGGCAAGGGCGCGACCGGCAAGGTCGACGGCAGGAGCGTGGTGCTCGGCAACGCAAGATATCTGACATCGATCGCCATCGACACCAAGCCGCTCGATGCCGAGGCCGAACGCTTGCGTGGCGACGGCGCGACCGTCATCAACATGGCGGTCGACGGCAGGCTTGCCGGCCTGTTCGCCATCGCCGATCCTGTCAAGGCCTCGACCCCGGACGCGCTGAAGGCACTCGCCGCTGAGGGCATCAAGGTGATCATGCTGACCGGCGACAACAGAACCACGGCCGAAGCGGTGGCGCGCCGGCTCGGCATTGCCGATGTCGAGGCCGAGGTGCTGCCCGACCAGAAGAGCGCGGTGGTGGCGAAGCTGCAGAAGGCCGGCCGCAGCGTCGCAATGGCCGGCGACGGGGTCAACGACGCACCGGCGCTGGCGGCGGCCGAGGTCGGCATCGCCATGGGCACCGGCACCGACGTCGCGATGGAAAGCGCAGGCGTCACGCTGCTGAAGGGCGATCTCACCGGCATCGTGCGGGCGCGAAAGCTGTCGCAGGCGACGATGAGCAATATCAGGCAAAACCTGTTCTTCGCCTTCATCTACAACGCCGCCGGAATCCCGATCGCCGCAGGCATCCTCTATCCGGCCTTCGGCCTGCTGCTGTCGCCGATCATCGCGGCCGCCGCGATGGCGCTATCCTCGGTGAGCGTGGTCGGCAACGCGCTGCGGCTGCGCGCAACGCGGTTGTGATGACCTCTCCTCTCCCTCTCCCCGTTCTTACGGGGAAAGGGTTGGGGTGAGGGGCCGCCTCCGCGAATTCATTGCAAGTGAGACTTGCGGAGGGTCCCCCTCATCCGAAATTCAAGCTACGCTTGAATTCCGACCTCTCCCCGCACGCGGGGCGAGGTAAGAAACAGCGGTACCCGCGGAGAGGGCCTGATGCAGCGGATTACCATCACGATCGAGGACGATCTTCTGGCGGAGATCGACGCCGCGGCCGAGGCGCGCGGCTACCAGAACCGCTCGGAGATCATCCGCGATCTCGCCCGCGCGGGCCTGCAGCAATCGAGCGAGGACACTGCACAAACGGGCGCCTGCGTCGCCGGCCTCGTCTATGTCTACGATCACGCCGCCCGAGACCTCTCGAAGCGGCTGGTGCAGGAATTCCACGGCCATCATGACCTCGCGCTCGCGACCCTGCATGTTCATCTCGACGACAACAATTGCATGGAGATGACGGCGCTGAAGGGCGATGCTGCCGAGGTCCGGCACTTTGCCGACCACATCATCGCCGAGCGCGGCGTCCGCTACGGGCGTGTGGTGATGATCCCGACGGGGGACAGCAAGCCGAAGGGGCGGAAGCACGGCCATCGGCACGAGTGAGCCTAGTGCTCGTGCCCCGGACAGGAATCGTAGGGTGGGCAAAGGCGCACTTGCGCCATGCCCACGATTAATCCCAGACGGCGTAGAGGTCGTGGGCACGCTTCGCTTTGCCCACGCTACGATACTGCCCGAGTGGCGAGATCACGCCGCCTTCGCACTCGCACCCGGCAACCCCGCCCGCGCGAGGCCGCCGTAGAGCTGCTCGTTCGGCATTTCCTCCCGCAAAATCTTGCGCACCGCGATCAGCCTGTCGAGATCGATCCCCGTCGCAAAACCCTTGCTCTCGCACAGGAACACGAGGTCCTCGAACACGACGTTGCCGGTCGCGCCGGGCGCAAAGGGGCAGCCGCCAAGGCCGCCGAGCGAGCCGTCGAGGATGCGGACACCTTCGTCCAGCGCCGCGGCGGCGTTGGCGATGCCCATGCCGCGGGTGTCGTGGAGATGGATGCAGATCGGCTTTGTCCCCGCGAGCTTGACTGCGGCGCGCGACAATTCAGCCACCTGTTTCGGCCCGGCATAGCCGACCGTGTCGGCGATCGCGACGAAATCGACACCGGCCTCGAGGCATTTGTCGACGAGACGCAGCACCTCTTTCGGCTCGACCGCGCCTGATATCGAGCAGCCCAACGCCATCGAGATCGCCGCGTTCACCAGCGGCTTGTGGCTGCTGGCATCGCGCAGCTCGCAGAGCCGCTTGATGTTGGCGATCGCCGAATCGCGCGAGCGATGCGCATTGGCCTGGCTGTGCTCCTCGGTCGCCGATACCACCGAGGCGATCTCGCCGACGCCTGATTGCAGCGCCTCGTTGACCCCGCGCTCGTTCAGCGCGAGCGCGATGCCATGGGCGCCTGGAAGGCTCGCCACCGTTCCGATGACCTCGCGGACATCGACGAATTGCGGAAAGGTCTTGGCCGGCAGGAACGAGCCGACCTCGAAATGCCTGACACCGGCAGCGTACTCCTCGCGCACCCAGCGCCGCTTGGCTTCGGTCGAAGGAAATGTCTTCACGAGCTGAAGCCCGTCGCGCAGGCCGACTTCGCGCAACACGACGCGGTCAGCAGGATAAATCGTCTCGATCCGGCTCATGCGCGCCTCCCAGCGGCTTTTGACGTGATATCGTTGCTGTCGACCTCGGCGCGAACCGCCGAGGTGTCGGCGCCGAGCGGCGCGACCTTGAGGCCTTCGCCGAGATGATCACCGTTCCACTCGATCGGCAGCGTCGGCACGTGGAACGGCTTGCCGTCGGCGGTGACGTTGGTGACGAGCCCGCCCGGCCGCAGCACGTGCGGATCGGCGAGGAGATCCTCGGGCCGGTTGATCGGGGAGAAGCAAATGTTGAGCGCGTCGAGCTTTTGCGACAGCTCGGCCACGTTCCACTGGCGGATGATCTCCGCCACACGCGGAAGGATCCGCGGACGCGCGAGGATGCGATCGGTGGTGGTGCGCAAGGCGGGATCGTCGAGAAACTCGTTCAAGCCGAACTCGCGGCAGAACGCCTGCCAGTGGCCCTCGGTCACGACGCCGATGAAGATGCGGCCCTCACCGGCGGCATCGAAAATGTCGTAGATCGGCCAGGCGTGCTCGCGCTCCGGCATCGAGCGCGGCTTGTTGCCGGTCATCTCGTATTCCACCATGTGCTGGGCAACCAGGAACAGGCAGTTCTCGAACAGCCCGATGCGGATGTCCGCACCGTCGCGCTTGCCGCCGCGTTTCTGATAGAGCGCGGCGAGAATCGCGATCACGCCGAACATGCCGCCCATGATGTCGTTGGCGGAGGAGCCGACGCGCTGCGGCTTCTCCTTGGTGCCGGTCATCGCGGCGAGCCCCGACATCATCTGCACGACCTCGTCGAGCGCGGGACGATGCTCATAGGGGCCGGAGAGAAAGCCCTTGTGGCCGGCGATGATCAGATGCGGATGCCTGCGGCGCAACTCCTCGGCGCCGAGCCCCTGCTTCTCGAGCAAGCCGTCGCGAAAATTTTCCAGGAACACATCGGCGGTCTCCAGCAGCCGGTGCATGGTGTCGCGATCCTCAGGGACCTCGAAGTCCAGCACCACGCTACGCTTGCCGCGGTTGAACAGCGGGAAGAACGCGGTGCCCATGCCGCCCAGGGAGCGGGTCTTGTCACCGGCGGGCGGCTCGACCTTGATCACCTCGGCTCCCAACTGCGCGAGGATCATGCCGCAGGTCGGGCCCATGACCATGTGGGTCATCTCGACGACCCGCACGCCCTCGAGCGGCAATCCGGTCTCAGCCATCCGTCACTCCCTGTCGGTTCGGCGCAAAGACTAGGTCTTCACAAGCCTTCTTAAAAATATAATCTGTCGAAGAATGCCTTCGCAGATCTAGAACGTTGGCCCGCTCATGGATTCGCGCCAGCTCCGCTATTTCATCGCCGTTTACGAGCAGCGGAACCTGTCGCGCGCCGCCGACCAGGTGAATGTCGCCCAGTCCGCGCTCAGCCATCATATCTCGAATCTGGAAGCCGAGTTCGCCACGCCGCTGTTCGAGCGCAAGTCTCGCGGCATGGATCCGACCGCGGCCGGCGAGCGGCTCTACGAGCATGCGCGCATCATCCTGCGCGCGATGGCGGAGGCCGAGACCGAGGTGCGCGAGGGTGCCCGCGTCATCGCCGGCGAGATCTCGATCGGCATGGCCAATTCCGGCGTCAAGGCGATCGGCGTCGAGCTGATGCGCACGGTGCTGACGAAATATCCAAAACTCAAGCTGTCGCTCACCGAGAGCCTGTCGGGCGCGACGCTGATGCATCTGATGGTCTCCAATGTCGACCTCGCCCTGGTCTACAATCCGCCCTCCGAGAAGGAGCTGATCACCGAGGCGGTGCTCGAAGAGGAGATGTTCCTGGTCGGCATCCCCAAACTCGTCGGCAAGGGCAGGGCGCCGATCCGGTTCGAGGAGCTGAGCCGGCTGCCGCTGATCCTCTTGCGCTACGGCCTCGGCCTGTCCTCCCGCGCGCTGCTCGATGATCCCGTGCTGCTCAAGCGGCTGGAGGGCGGCGCGATCCTGCACGCCAACTCCATCACGGGCATGACCGGCGCGCTGGTGGAGGGGCTCGGCTGCACCATCGCCACAAAGCTGTTCGCGCGCGAGGAGCTGGCCGCTGGCCGCCTGGTCGCGCGCAAGGTGGTCGAGCCGAAATTGACCCGCACGCTCTATCTCTGCCGCCTGCGCAACCGCCCGATGACCTACGCCATGGAAGAGATGCGTCGGTTGATGCTCTCGCTGATCGCCGACCAGGTGCGCAGCGGCGGCTGGCAGGCGACACTGGCGGGGTGAGGGGGCGGCCTCCGCCGAAACGGTGAGCGCCGCCGTCATTGCGAGCGCAGCGAAGCAATCCAGAGTCTTTCCGCGGAGGGATTCTGGATTGCTTCGCCTGCGCTCGCAATGAGGTGCGGATGGTTCGTTCGAAAATCTCGAACGCTTCCATCGATATGTTCTTCTGGATTTCCGGCTTCCAACCGCCAACATGGCACGATCCGGCAAGGTTCACAAAAGACCACAGAGATGAGCCGCCGGAACCGCGCGCTTATAGCGCGCCACGGGAGGACATCATGAGCGTCGTGGGAATCGACACGAATATCGGGATCGACACGCCATCACCATCAGGACCCGACGAGATCTCGCGGCGGCTCGAGGCGATGCCGGCGACAGGCTATGTCTGGAGGCTCGTCATCCTGCTTTCGCTCGGCGGCTGCTTCGAGATCTACGATCTGTTCCTGACCGGCTACATCGCGCCTGGCCTCAGCCGCAGCGGCCTGCTCTCCACGACGACGCAGGCCTTCTTCGGCTTCTCCGGGATCGGTGCCTTCGTCGCCGCAACCTTCGCCGGCCTGTTCGTCGGCACCTTCTTCCTCGGCTTCCTCGCCGATCGTTTTGGCCGGCGCGCGATCTTCACCTATGCCCTGCTCGCCTACACCACCGCGTCCGTGATCATGGCCTGCCAGACCTCCTCCGGAGGTCTTCTGCTGTGGCGCTTCCTCGCCGGCATCGGCATCGGCGTCGAGGTCATCACCATCGATGCCTACATCACCGAGCTGGTGCCGAGCCGGATGCGCGGACGCGCCTTTGCGGTGAACCAGTCGATCATGTTCGTCGCGGTGCCCGTTGTCGCCTTCCTCGCCTGGTGGCTGGTGCCGCTCGCGCCTTACGGCGTCGAAGGCTGGCGCTGGGTGGTGCTGATTGGCGCCGCCGCCAGCATGATCATCTGGGTGCTGCGGCTGTTCGTGCCCGAAAGCCCACTCTGGCTGGCGCGTCACGGCCGCACCGAGGACGCGTTCCGGATCCTCGCAACCCTCGAAGCCAGAGGCGGCGCAGCGATGAACCCCTCAACTTCGCCCGCGCGGCCAGCGACTCAGACGACCACACGCGTCGCCTTCGCCGATCTTTTCCGGCCGCCTTATGTCTCGCTCGTCGTCCTGTTCATGGTGTTCAACCTCTGCCAGGCCTTCGGCTTCTACGGCTTTGCCAATTGGGTGCCGACGCTGCTGGTGGAGAAAGGCATCACCGTCACCAAGAGCCTGCAATATTCCTTCATCGTCGCCTTCGCCTATCCGATCGCGCCGCTGCTCGCCGCCAGCTTCGCCGACAGGTTCGAACGCCGGTGGATCATCGCCGGCGCCTGCATCGCCATCATCGTGTTCGGGATGGCGTTCGCGCAGATGACCGCGCCGGCCTTGCTGATCGTCTGCGGCGTGCTGCTGACCGCCTGCAACACGACGATGTCCTACGCCTATCACGCCTACCAGACGGAGGTGTTTCCGACCCAGATCCGGGCGCAGGCCTCGGGCCTCGTCTATTCGATGAGCCGGCTCTCCGCGACATTCTCCGGCTTCATCGTCGCCTACATGCTGAAGGAGGCCGGCGTGACCGGCGTGTTCGGCCTGATCACCGCGGCGATGCTGATCGTGGTGATCGCCATGGCGCTGTTCGGCCCTGATGTGCGCGGCAAGGCACTGGATACGGTGTAGCTGAGTTCGCCATTGCGAGCGTAGCGAAGCAATCCAGAGTCCGTCCGCAGAGACAGTCTGGATTGCTTCGTCGCGAGAGCTCCTCGCAATGACGGAGGAGAGAGCGCCGATAGGCTCACGCCGCCAGCAGATCCTGCAACGCCGCGCCGTTGGGAACGCCGAGGCCGGAGCAGGGATCCCAGCCGGGACCGGCCTTGTACATGCCGTGCAGCGAGCCGGTGATGTCGTTATTGCCGACCGTGATGTCGCGGAACACGCCTTGCGCGTGCGAGGCGTAGATCAGTGGGTTGATGAAGCCGACCGTCTTGCCGAATTTCTTGGTCGTAGCCTCGTTGATGCGGGCGATCAGCCCGGCCATCAGCGGCGCCACCGCACTGGTGCCGCCGATCGTGGTCATCACACCGTTGAGGAATATCTGATAGCCGGTCGCCGGATCGGCATCGCCGGCGACGTCAGGCACGCCGCGGCCGCTCCGATGGGCCGGCGATTTCGGGACATGCGCGTTGGCCTGGTATTTCGGCTCCGCGAACATCACGCTGACGCCGCCACCACCCGCGCCGTCCTGCGGACCGCCGTTCCAGACCACCTCTGTAATCGAACCATTCGGCGCTCTGAGATTGGTCCCACCGCAGGCCAGCGCAAAGGGGCTCGACGCCGGGAAATCGGCATGCGGCTTGCCATCCCAGCCCTCGGCCATGTCGGCCGAACCGTTGTCACCGGACGCGACGCAGACGGTGACGCCCATGGCGGCGGCATCTCGGATCGCTTCGTTGAGACCGTCCACGAATTGCTGCGAGCTCTCCGGATCCTCCGGTCCGCCCCAGCTGATCGAGATCACCGAGGGTTTTCGCGCGTTGTCATGAACGGCGGCCTTGACCGCATCGATGAAGCCGTTGGTCGTGTTGGGCGCGAAATAGACGACCATCTTGGCGCCGGGCGCGACCGCGCCGGCCACCTCGATATCGAGCACGACCTCGCCGTCGGCGTCGGAGTGGCCGGGCTTGTTGGCACCGCCGTCGACGCTTGCGGGTGCGATCTGCGGCATCGGGATGCCCGCCTTCTTGAAGAACGTTTTCAGATCCGAGGTCTTGTAGCCTGCGCCCGTGGGATGACCCTTGGTGTCGATGTCGTTGAGCTCGATGATGGCGATGCACTGCCCGGCGCCGGTCTCGCCGCCCGGGAAGTTGTAGAGCTTGGCGATCTCTTCGACCGAGAAGCTGCCGCCCTGCCCTGCTCGCGCGGTCGCCCCCTTCTTCGCTGTCTTGCTGGCCGACTTGCGCCGGAAATGCGGCTGCGCCACCGGCCGGTTATCGAGGCCATGCACGCCGACCACGATGCCTTCGAGCTCGGCCGGGATCTGCACATTGCCCTTGCGCATGCGATAGGTCGCGCCCTCGTGCTTGACCTTGTTGAGCTTGACGCCGAAAGCCGCACCCATCGCTTTCACCGTGCCGGTCAGCTTCACCGTGCGGGAAGCCAGATGCACGCTCTTGACGTTGAGGTCATGGTGATGGGCGAAATCGTCGATCTTGGCGACATCGGCCGTATCGGCGCCCATCTGTTCGGCGAACTCGGTGCGGGAAAGATATTGTCGCTCGCGCGGCGGTTGCGCGCCGAGTGCCATCACCTGTTCGTCGTCGGCGCGTTTGGCGCGGAGACGAACGCTGATCTCGATTTCCTGCTTGGGGTCGGCCGCGCCGACGAGCTTGGCTCCCTTCGGCAATTTGCGGGCGCTGTTCGCCAGCGTGACACGCTTAGTCGAGCTTGCCATGACTTCCTCCGTTTGTGATTGGAAGGCTGATTGTCGCACCTCAACTATAGGTGTAATCTCAGCAGCGAATTGGTTCAGGTGATTGATCGATTATTTTCGCACGCGAGCTTGTTTGATAGGGCGAGCGCCCTTCACTCTCAAACCGACACGGAATGGGTCAATAGCCCCGACCATTCCGTGAATGGATTTTCGATCTAAGATTGCAACCGTCGGCTGATCCGGCCGACCAACGAAATACGTTTGTCAAAAACAATTGGGCGGAGACCGCGTGATGCCTGCAGACCGCAAATGGGTTGAGAGAAATCTGGGGTTCGATCCGATCACCACGCCGCCGCCGCGCGAGACCTTTACAGTCAAGCGTATCGCGGATGCCGCCGTGAGGAAGACCGCGAAGGTCGCGCCCGAGGACTTTCAGCGCGAGATCATCGATTTCGATTCCGAATCGACCGAAGGCCGTGAGTTCATGGCCTTCTCGACCGCGACCGGACTGTCGCGCTTCACCGACATTCCCTGGCCCAAGGGGCTCGCCCCGCAGACCGGGCCGAAGCCGGGCAACGGCAAGGGCCCGCTGCCCCGTGCCGACGTACTGGTCGTGACCTGGACCGTCGACGAAGGGCACGCAACCAGCCGCGTGCTGACGCCAGGCAAGGATTCGCACAACGACTACGTTCCTTACACGCACAACTACGCAACCATCTCGAAGAGGATGCGGAATGGCTGCCCGGCCAAGGAGCTGAAGCGGCTCGGCAGCTTCTGGACCACGACGATCGGCAAGAAGAAGGTCGTGGTCTTCAAATCCGATTCGCACATGTCGCAGGACGGTCCGCAGTTGCCGAACATCGACGTCTGGCGCCAGATCATCACGGAGGTGCAGCCGACGCTCGTCATCACCACGGGCACGGCCGGCGGCATCGGCAGAAAGGTCGAGGTCGGCGATGTCGTCGTCAGCCCGATCGTGCGCTTCGACTGCCTGTCGAAATTCAAGAAGCAGCCGTTTGCGCAGGCGCATTTCTCCAGCAAGCCGGCCAAGACGACGAAGTTCGCAACCGCCAAGACGCTGTTCAAGGCCAATGCCGGACAGCTGCCAAAGGACAACACGAGGCCGCCGAAGATATTCGTGGTCAAGCCGAGCGAACTGTCGTCCTCCGTGGTCACGACCGATTTCTTCGGCTTCGACACCTCGGACAATCACTTCAAGCTTCAAGGGCTTGGCGACGTCTCCGAGATGGGCGATGCCGTCCTCGGCCTCGTGGTGCAGGAGATGGGCGCCAAGGCGCCGCGCTGGCTTGCGATCCGCAACGTCTCCGATCCGCAGATCAAGGCCGAGGGCACCTTGAAGCAGCAGGAGCAGGTCGCCGCCCAGATCTACAAGGGGTTCGGCCGCTGGAGCACGGTCTGCAGCGCCATTGCCTGCTGGGCCAGCATCGCAGCGGAGCCTTAGGACTGATCAAGCCAAGGGTCAGCCTCCCTTGCCGAAGCGGCCCGGGGTGTCTACCTCTCGCGGATGGTTTGGTGAGAGGTTCCCATGCTGGATGCCGCCGTCAAGGCGCTGTCGCAAATGATGTCGCCGCCGATGCGATCGATCCTGTGGCGGTCGATCGGTCTTGCGCTGGTGCTCATCGTGGTGCTCGCGATCGGGCTGCAGCGGCTGCTGAGCTGGTTCGCGACCTATGGCGAGGTCTGGCTGGAGGGCCTGCTCGGGCCGAGCTGGCACTCCTCGCTGGAGGTGCTGGCCTGGATCATCTCCATTGCCGCCGGCTTCGGCGTCGTGTTCGGCAGCGTATTCCTGATGCCGGCGATCACCTCGCTGGTGGCGAGCTTCTTCGTCGACGACGTCGCCGACATCGTCGAGCGCGAATATTATCCGGCCGAGCGGCCGGGCATGGCGCTGCCGTTCAACCAGGCGATCCTCGAAGGCATCAAGACCGCGCTGTTGACCATTCTGGTCTATCTCGCCGCGTTGCCGCTGGTGTTCCTGGCCGGCGCCGGTTTTCTGATTTTCTTCCTTGCGGCAGCATGGCTGCTCGGGCGTGAATATTTCGAGCTTGCCGCGATGCGCTTCCGCTCGCCGGAGGATGCGAAAGCGATGCGCCGCGACAATGCCGCGACGATCTTCACCGCGGGCCTGTTCATCGCGGCTTTCGTCTCGATCCCGGTCGTGAACCTGGCGACTCCGATCTTCGGCATGGCCTTCATGGTCCACATGCACAAGCGGCTGTCGGGCTCCCGGCCCGAGCTGATCGAGCCGGCGCGGCAGGTGCGATAGCGGTGCTCACACCGTCTTCTCCGGCCACCGGCAGAGGTCGTTGATCAGGCAGACCTCGCAGCGCGGCTTGCGCGCAAGACAAGTGTAGCGGCCGTGCAGGATGAGCCAATGATGAGCATGCAGCATGAATTCGGCCGGGATCACCTTTTCGAGACCAAGCTCGACCTCGAGCGGCGTCTTGCCGGGTGCAAGGCCCGTGCGGTTGCCGACGCGGAAGACGTGCGTGTCCACCGCCATCGTGTGCTCGCCGAAGGCCATGTTGAGCACGACATTGGCGGTCTTGCGTCCCGCGCCCGGCAGCGACTCGATCTCGGCGCGCGTGCGCGGCACCTCGCCGCCGAACTCGGCGAGAAGTTTCGCCGATAGCGCGATCACGTTCCTGGCCTTGGTGCGATAGAGGCCGATGGTCTTGATGTAGTCGCGCAAACGCTCCTCGCCGAGGTCGAGCATCTTCTGCGGCGTGTCGGCGATCTTGAACAATTCCCGTGTCGCCTTGTTGACCCCGGCATCGGTCGCCTGCGCCGAGAGCACCACGGCGACCAGCAGCGTGAAAGGATTGACGTGCTCGAGCTCGCCCTTCGGCTCGGGATTGGCCTTGCGGAAACGGCTGAAGACCTCGCGAACTTCGGCCGGTGTCCAAGGCTTGATGGAATTGGGTTTCGCCGCCTTGAGAGATTTCTTCGCGGGCTTGTTCTCAGCGGGCCTGGGCTTCGCGGCGGCCGCCTTTGCCGTTTTCTTCGGCACCGCCGCTTTGCGCGGGGCCGGCTTGCGGGTGATTTTCGCCATGATCGGGATATACTGAGGGACGATGAGCACAGGCAACGAAATTGAGCGCGAGAATGAGCAGCAGATCTTCTCCGCGCTGCTGACGCCGCATCGCTCGCTCAACCGCACCGGCTTTCTCGCCGTGATGCTGTTCCTGAGCGTCGTCAGCTTTGCCACCGGCATCGTCTTCCTGATGAAGGGCGCCTGGCCGGTGCTCGGCTTTTTCGGCCTCGACGTGCTCGTGGTCTGGTGGGCCTTCAAGGTCAATTTCCGCACCGCCCGGGCGCGCGAGGAGATCACCGTCACGACCTCCGAATTGCGCGTGCGGCGGATCAGCCATCGCGGTCAGGTCGCCGAATTCACCTTCAATCCGCTCTGGGTCCGCCTCGACATGGAGGTCGACGAGGATTTTGGCATCGAGCATCTCTACCTGATCTCGCGCGGTCAGCAGATCCAGATCGCGCGGTTCCTCGGACCGGATGAAAAAGCAAGCTTTTACAAAGGCTTGATTGAGGCGCTCAACGCCGCCAAGCGGGGCCCGACCTACAACCCGATCACCTGATCGGCGGGTCGGAAATCGGGTGGTTTCGACCCGGTGCCGGGCCTACATTTCCGCTCATGATGACACTCGCCATACATGACCAGCGCCTGGCCAGACCGGGCTCCCAGACCGCCGCGTTGCGCGACTATGATTCGGTGCGCCGGGCGATCGCTTTCATCTCGGAAAACTGGCGCGCGCAGCCGACCATCGAAGCGGTGGCGGACGCGGCCGGCGTCACGCCGGATGAGCTGCACCATCTGTTCCGCCGCTGGGCGTCGATCACGCCGAAGGCTTTCATGCAGGCGCTGACACTCGACCACGCCAAGGGACTGTTGCGGGACTCTGCGAGCATCCTCGATGCGGCACTCGACTCCGGGCTTTCAGGTCCCGGCCGCCTGCACGACCTCTTCGTCACCCACGAGGCGATGTCTCCCGGCGAATGGAAGAACGGCGGCGCAGGACTCACTTTGCGCTACGGCTTCCATCCCTCGCCCTTCGGCACCGCGATCGTGATCGCGACGGACCGCGGCCTTTCAGGTCTCGCCTTCGCCGATTCGGGCGAGGAGCAGGTCGCGCTCGCCGACATGACGCGGCGCTGGCCCAACGCCACCTATGTCGAAGACCACGAAGGCACCGCACCGCTGGCGGCGCGCATCTTCGACACCAAGCTGTGGCGGCCGGACCAGCCGCTCCGCATCGTGCTGATCGGCACCGATTTCGAGGTGCGGGTATGGGAGACGCTGTTGAAGATCCCGATGGGGCGCGCGGTGTCCTATTCGGACATCGCCTGCAACATCAACAATCCGAAGGCCTCGCGGGCCGTCGGCGCCGCCGTCGGCAAGAACCCGGTCTCCTTCGTCGTGCCCTGCCACCGCGCGCTCGGCAAGAGCGGCACGCTCACGGGCTATCACTGGGGCATCACCCGCAAGCAGGCGATGCTGGGCTGGGAAGCCGGACAGCTGGGAATGCAATGATCTTTCTTCCCCCTCGCCCCGCTCTTGCGGGGAGAGGGTCGGGGCGAGGGGCGGCTTCCGCAAAATCGGAGGCAGCTGGACTCGCGGAGAGTCCCCCTCACCCGGAATCCGCGCTGCGCGCGAATTCCGGCTCTCCCTGCAGGCGGGGAGAGCCGAAGAAGCCTATCCCGCCAGATCCAGCTTCGACGCCACCGTCGAATCCGCATTCAGCCGGTAGATGATCGGAACACCGGTCGCGAGTTCGCGCTTCAAGATTCCTTCGGGCGAGAGCTTTTCCAGCACCATGATCAGCGCGCGCAGTGAGTTGCCGTGCGCGGCCACCAGCGTGCGCTTGCCGTTGAGCACGCCAGGTAGAATCTCCTGCACGTAATACGGCAAGGCGCGCGCGAGCGTGTCCTTCAGGCTTTCGCCGCCGGGCGGCGGTACATCGTAGGAGCGGCGCCAGACATGGACCTGCTCCTCGCCCCATTTCTTGCGGGCGTCGTCCTTGTTGAGGCCGGAGAGATCGCCATAGTCGCGCTCGTTCAGCGCGAGGTTCTTCGAGGTCGGCAGGCCCTGCTGGCCGAGTTCGCCGAGAATGAGATCGAGCGTGTGCTGCGCGCGCGTCAGGACCGAGGTGAAGGCGACATCGAACACGAGCCCCTGTGCCTTGAGCTTGCGCCCGGCTTCCCTGGCTTCCTTCACACCAAGCTCGGTGAGGTCAGGATCTTTCCAGCCTGTGAACAGGTTCTTCAGATTCCATTCGCTCTGGCCGTGGCGCACGAGCACGAGAAGACGTTCGCTCATTGACTGCTTTCCGTTCGCTAATTTGGTTAGATGTCGGCGAGGCCGAGCACGTCGGCCATGGAATAGTGCCCCGGATTCTTGCCATGCGCCCACAGCGCCGCCTTCAGCGCGCCATGGGCGAACAGCATGCGGTCCTCGGCCTGGTGCGACAGCGTCAGGCGTTCGAACGGGCCGAGGAACGTCACGCTGTGATCACCGGCGACGGTGCCGCCGCGCAAGGAGGCAAAGCCGATCGCGCCCGGCTTGCGCGCGCCGGTGATGCCATCGCGGCCGCGCTCCGAATGCGCCTCATCGAGCGGGATACCGCGACCGCTCGCCGCCGCCTGCCCCAGCATCAGCGCGGTGCCGGAGGGCGCATCGACCTTCATGCGGTGATGGGATTCGACGATCTCGATGTCGAAGCTCTCGTCGAGCGCCTTGGCGACGCGCTTGACCACCGCGGCCAGCAGATTGACGCCGAGGCTCATATTGCCTGACTGCACCACGACTGCGCGGTTTGTGACACTCTTGATCACGGCGTTGTCGGAGCCCGAAAGCCCGGTGGTGCCGACGACGTGGACGATGCCGCGCTCCGCCGCGATCGCGACATTGGCGATCGTTGCGGCCGGCACGGTGAAATCCAGGATGCCGTCGGCATCCTTCGACATCGCCCAGAGGTCGGCGGACAGCTTGATGCCGTTGGCGGGCAGACCGGCCAGCACGCCGGCATCCTTGCCAAGCAGCTCCGAGCCCGGCGCCTCCAGGGCGCCGGCCAGCACCGCGCCTTTGCTGTCGGCAATCGCCCGTACCAGGGCGCGGCCCATCCGGCCGCCGGCTCCGGCTACAATCAAGCGCATGTCTGACATGGTGTGATCCTCTCAGCTGCGTTGTAGCGGCGCGATGCAGTTCCGGCAACCGAGGGGGATCTGAAGCCGTCATTCCGGACCGCCCCAAGGGCGAGCCCGGAATGACGGGGCGCCTCAACCGTCCTGCGGCTGCGGGCCGTCATAGCCCTCGATGATGATGAGGTCGGCGATCGAGTGCGGCTGCCGCACCTTGATGTTGGCCTGGTATTCCGGCGAATTGTAGCAGGCGATCGCGGTCTGATAGTCAGGGAATTCGATCACGACGTTGCGGGTTCGGCTGGCGCCCTCGACAGTGGTGAACTTGCCGGCGCGGACCACGAAGCGGCCTCCCCATTTCTTGAAAATGGGACCGTTGGCGACGGCATAGGGCTTGTAGCCCTCGTCATTGCTCACGTCGACGCGCCCGATCCAGTAGCCTTTTGCCATTGTTCTTCTCCTTGGTTTTTGCCGTTAGCCGAGTGCTTGCACGATCTCGGCCTGGATGGCGTCAGCCGCGGCCTTGGGGTCCGCAGCTTCCACCACAGGACGCCCGACGACGAGATAATCCGCGCCAGCGCTGATCGCGCGAGCGGGTGTCATGATGCGCTTCTGATCTCCGGTTGCCGAGCCCGCCGGGCGAATGCCGGGCGTGACCAGAGCCATCTGGTGGCCGACGATCTTGCGCAAGGCTCCGGCTTCTTCGGGCGACGACACCAGCCCGTCGATGCCGAGCGCCCGCGCCTGTTGCGCGCGCGCTTCGACCAGTTCGGAAACGCCGAGCCGGAAGCCTGCCGCGCGCAGATCATCGTCATTGTAGGAGGTCAGCACCGTGACGGCGAGGAGCTTCAGCTTTGAAGAACCGCGACCTTCAACTGCGCCCTTCATGGTCTGCGGATAAGCGTGCACGGTCAGGAAGGTCGCACCGAGCTTTGTGATGCTCTCGACGCCCTGAGCCACGGTGTTGCCGATGTCGTGCAGCTTGAGATCGAGAAAGACCTTCTTGCCGCTGTCGGCAAGCTTTGCCACCAGCGGCAATCCACCGGCATAAGCGAGGCGATAGCCGATCTTGTAGAAGGTGATGCTATCGCCGAGCCTTGCGATCATCGCCTCCGCAGCATCGACGCTTGGCAGATCGAGCGCGACGATCAGACGATCCTTCGGGGCGATTTCGGCTGGCGTCATGTCACCTCACATCATGCGTTGGGAAATGTCGATCAATTGCCGCGCCAGCTCCTTCAGGGCCGCGATGTCGCCCTCGTTCTTCAACCTGTCCATATCGTCATAGGCCTGGTCGGCAAAGGCGAGCGTGAGCTGGCTGGCAATCACATTGGCGTGGCAGGAGGTCAGGATCAGCCGCAAGGCCTGGAGCGCGCGGGCGGCACCTAGCCGGCTCTGCGATGCGCCGGCGAGCGCAAAGGTGCGATTGCGGAACACCTCGCCGCGGGCCTCGTGCAGTTCGTGGACGCGGCTGACCCAGTCGATCGCGTTCTTGAGCAGCGGCGGCACCGAGGCGTTGTATTCGGGCGAGACGATCAGCACGCCATGATGCGCACCGATCATGCGCTTCAGATTGATCGCATTCTTGGGTACCCCCGACTTGGCCTGGAGATCGCCGTCATAGATCGGCAGCGGAAAATCGGCGAGCGAGATGCGGGTGACGTCAACGCCGGCCTGGGCGAATTCATACGCGGCGACCGCGGCCAGCTTCACATTGTGAGAGCCGCTGCGGGTCGAACCAGGAATGACCAGGATTTTCGGAGCTGACATCCGGGCGGCGAACTCCGTTCACCTCTCCCGCTTGCGGGGGAGGTCGACGCGCGAAGCGCGGCGGGAGGGGGCTTTCTCGACTGGGGGAATCCACCGTGGAAACACCCCCACCCCAACCCTCCCCCGCAAGCGGGAGAGGGAGCGCACCGCGTTCGTGGCGACAGATTAGTCCTTGCGATACACCCAGACGCGGGCCGGCGGAAGGTTCATCCAGATCCGTTCCGAGGCCTCTGTGGACACACCGGGCAGTGATTTCGGGATCGGCGGCACGACCGCATAGGTGAACTGGACGAAGGGCGCGCCGGGCGCGAGCGCCGTGAAGGCGTCGCGGATCAGCCGCAGCCGCGTCAGCATCGGTTTCGTGACCAGCGGCAGGCCGGAGACGACGGCGCTCGCCGGCGCGCTCAGGACATTCCAGAGCGTGTCGCGCAGACGATAGGCATCGCCCTGCACCACCTTGGCCTGCGGATAGCGGTCGCGCAGCAGGGCGCAGAAGCCGGGATTGTATTCGACGAGGACGAGACGCTTCTGGTCGACGCCGCGCTCGACCAGGGCCGAGGTGATGGCCCCCGTGCCGGGCCCGAGCTCGACCACCGGCGCATCCGAATCGGGATCGACATAGTGAGCCATGGTCCGCGCCAGCAGCTTGCCGGACGGCATCACCGCGCCCATGTGCAGCGGCTTTTCGATCCACGACCTGAGAAAACGCACCTCGTCATCGAGACGGGGCTTCTTCAACGCACGCGCGGACGATGGCAAGGGCATGTCAGGACCGGACGGGACCGCGGGACCGCGGCGTGTCAGAAAATGGTCATAAAGACGTATAGGCCGAACACGATACGGTCAAGCCGAGTCAGTTCGCCCGATTACCGAAGAAATCCTTGACCTTGGCGAAGAAGCCCTCGGATTCCGGCTGGGTATTGCCGGAGGAGAGCTTTTCGAACTCGGCCAGCAATTCCTGCTGTTTCTTGGTGAGGTTCTGCGGGGTCTCGACCACGACCTGGACGTACATGTCGCCCATCTGCCGTGAGCGCAACACCGGCATACCCTTTGACGCAATGCGGAATCGGCGGGCGGACTGGGTTCCGGCGGGGACCTTCACCTTGGCCTTGGCCTTGTCGATGGTCGGCACCTCGAATTCGCCGCCGAGCGCGGCGGTCACCATCGAGATCGGCACGCGGCAATGCAGATCGGCGCCGTCGCGCTGGAAGAACTGGTGCTGGGCCAGCGAGAGGAAGATGTAGAGGTCGCCGGGCGGGCCGCCACGGACGCCGGCCTCGCCTTCGCCGGCAAGCCGGATCCTGGTGCCGTCCTCGACACCTTGGGGAATGTTGACCGATAGCGTCCGCTCGCGGGTGACGCGGCCCTGTCCCGAGCAGGAGGGGCAGGCATCCTCGATCATCTGGCCACGGCCCTGGCAGCCGGGGCAAGTGCGCTCGAGGGTGAAGAAGCCCTGCGACTGCCGCACGCGGCCGGCGCCGCCGCAGGTCGAGCAGGTCTTCGGTTTGGTGCCGGCCTTGGCGCCAATGCCCGAGCAGGCCTCGCAGGTGACCGAGACCGGGATCTCGATCTGAGCGGTCTTGCCGCTGAAGGCCTCCTCGAGGGTGATTTCCATGTTGTAGCGCAGATCGGCGCCACGCTCGCGGCCGCCGCGGCCGCGCTGCCCGGCCATGCCGAACAGATCTTCGAAGATGTCGGAGAAGGACGAGGCAAAGCCGGCGCCGAAACCGGCACCGCCGCCGCCACCCTGCTCGAAAGCGGCGTGACCGTAACGGTCATAGGCGGCGCGCTTGTCCTTGTCCTTGAGGACCTCGTAGGCCTCGTTGATTTCCTTGAATTTGACTTCGCTGGTCGCATCGCCGGGATTGCGGTCGGGATGGAATTTCATCGCCAGCTTGCGGAACGACGACTTCAGCTTGCTCTCGTCGGCATCGCGTTCGACTTCGAGGGTCTCGTAGTAGCAGCGCTTTGTGGACGTGGACATGTCTGACTCAGGTCTATCCGATCGCGATTCAGGTCGGGGCGAAACACCGTCGCCACGCGACGATATAGGCAGCCTTCCGCATCTCCGCAGAGGGCTGCATGGCAGTGTTGAGCATAGCGGCTGGGAATTGATCCATCGTAACGGGCCGATCGCCCGCCCGCTCCGACACGAAAGCCTCCCCCCTCAGGGGGGAGGCCAGAGAAGCGTGTCGGGTCCAAGCCGTCCGCATCATACCCTCGCGGGCTTTAGGCGGACTTCTTGCTGTTCTTGTCGTCGTCGACCTCGGTGAATTCCGCGTCGACGACGTCATCCTTCGCAGCGTCCTTGGCCGCGTCGGATTCGGCCTGCTGCTTGTACATGGCCTCGCCGAGCTTCATCGAAGCCTGCGCCAGCGTATTGGTCTTGGCCTTGATCGCCTCGGCATCGGTGCCCTTCAGCGCTTCCTTGAGGTCGCTGACGGCATCCTCGATGGCGCGGCGTTCGGTCTCGGAGACCTTCGAACCGTGCTCAGCCAGCGCCTTCTCGGTCGAATGCACCAGCGCGTCGGCATGGTTCTTGGCATCGACCGCTTCGCGGCGCTGCTTGTCGGCCGCGGCATTGGCCTCGGCGTCCTTCACCATCTTGTCGATGTCGGCTTCCGACAGACCGCCGGAGGCCTGGATGCGGATCTGCTGCTCCTTGCCGGTGGCCTTGTCCTTGGCCGAGACGTTGACGATGCCGTTGGCGTCGATGTCGAAGGTCACCTCGATCTGCGGCATGCCGCGGGGGGCCGGCGGAATGCCCATCAGGTCGAACTGGCCGAGCATCTTGTTGTCGGCCGCCATTTCACGCTCGCCCTGGAAGACGCGGATGGTGACGGCATTCTGATTGTCTTCAGCCGTCGAGAACACCTGGCTCTTCTTGGTCGGGATCGTGGTGTTGCGGTCGATGATGCGAGTGAACACGCCCCCCAGCGTCTCGATGCCCAGCGACAGCGGGGTCACGTCGAGCAGCAGCACGTCCTTGACGTCGCCCTGGAGCACGCCGGCCTGGATCGCAGCGCCAATCGCCACGACTTCGTCCGGGTTGACGCCCTTGTGCGGCTCCTTGCCGAACAGCTGCTTCACGACTTCCTGGACCTTCGGCATGCGCGACATGCCGCCGACCAGCACGACTTCGCCGATCTCACCGGCGGTGACGCCGGCGTCCTTCAGCGCCTTGCGGCAGGGCTCGACGGTCTTCTGGATGAGGTCGTCGACCAGCGCCTCGAACTTGGCGCGGGTGAGCTTCATCGTCAGATGCTTCGGGCCGGTCTGGTCCGCGGTGATGAAGGGCAGGTTGATCTCGGTCTGCGTCGTCGACGACAGCTCGATCTTGGCCTTCTCTGCGGCTTCCTTCAGGCGCTGCAACGCGAGCTTGTCGTTGCGCAGGTTGATGCCCTGCTCCTTCTGGAATTCGTCGGCGAGATAGCCAACGAGCCGCATGTCGAAATCTTCGCCGCCGAGGAAGGTGTCGCCGTTGGTCGACTTCACCTCGAACACGCCGTCGCCGATTTCGAGAATGGAGATATCGAAAGTGCCGCCGCCGAGGTCGTACACGGCGATGGTGCCGGCCTTGGTCTTGTCGAGGCCATAGGCGAGCGCGGCCGCGGTCGGCTCGTTGATGATGCGCAGAACTTCAAGGCCCGCGATCTTGCCGGCGTCCTTGGTCGCCTGGCGCTGGGCGTCGTTGAAGTAGGCGGGAACGGTGATGACGGCCTGGTCGACCTTCTGGCCGAGATGGGCTTCCGCGGTCTCCTTCATCTTCTGCAGGATGAAAGCGGAGACCTGCGAGGGCGAGTAGGTCTGGCCGTCGGCCTCGACCCAGGCGTCGCCGTTGGAAGCCTTCACGATCTTGTACGGAACGAGCTTCTTGTCCTTCTCGACCATCGGGTCGTCGTAGCGGCGGCCGATGAGGCGCTTCACTGCGAAGAAGGTGCGCTCGGGATTGGTGACGGCCTGGCGCTTGGCCGGCTGGCCGACGAGGCGCTCGCCGTCATCAGTCACGGCGACGATCGAAGGCGTCGTGCGCATGCCTTCGGAATTCTCGATGACTTTGGCGTTTTTGCCATCCATCACGGCGACGCACGAATTCGTGGTGCCGAGGTCGATCCCAATGACCTTTCCCATGGTCCTGATATCCTTCTTTTTGCGGCAGGTTGGTTGGGCCCAGAAGGCACCCAATCCGAAACCCCCTAAGATCAAACATTCGCGAGATTGCGATGGTTGAGGCTCATATAGGAGGGGGGGAGGGGCCCGCAAGGACCGAACGCAAGTTTGGACCGTGAAAACATTGGGATTTGGCAGATCATATCCGGGCTCGACCGAGCTTGCGGATGAGGAATTATTAACAGGTCGGTGGTCTGCCGGCGCTTCCGCCGGGGAGATGCCCCGCCCTGTTACCGGCCCGCCAAACCCGCTAAAAGGCGGACCGGCCGAACGGCTGGAGGCTCGCCCTCGGGGCTGCTTTGCGCGACAAAGCGGCCCGCCTGCCGACCATCGAACGGCCTCAATGTGAACCAATCAGAGTGCCCATGAAGCTGACCCGCCCCCTCGCCGCGCTCGCCCTCCTCGTCGTCTCCGCATGTCAGGCGCTCGCTGCCGACGCCGTCTATCCGCCTGGGCTGCGCCTCGGCATGGTGCCGCTGGTCGGGCTGAACACGGCAAAGACCTTTCCGGGCTTCGAGAGCGAGGACGGCAGCGTCAAGGTGCTGGTCACCGAGCTGCCGCCGGCGGCCTATGGCGAAGTCGTGGCCGCCTTCAACGCCAATCCGGCCGGCAGCAACGGTGTCAAGCCGGACAAGATCGAGACGCCGGCGGGCCTTGCCTATTTCACCACCGAGAGCGGCAAGTCCGGCGAGACCCCGGTGAAGCGCTATTCGATGATCGTGCCCGGCGCCGGCTTCTCCGGCTACGTCGCGGTGCAGGTCCCCGAAAAGGCGTCGAAGATCTACACCGACGAGGCGGTGAAGCAGATGTTTGCGACCGCCGTGACCCGCAGGGAGGTATCGGCGGAAGAACAGCTCGGACTGATGCCGTTCAAGATCACCGAGCTTGCCGGCTTCAAGGACATCCGTACGCTGGCGCCGGGAGCCAGCATCATCCTGGCCGACGGCAGTGAGAGCGCAGGCTATGAATCCAAGCCGTTCATGATCCTCGGCGTGATCGGCGCGACGCCGCAGGCCGCCGACGACCGCGCCCGCTTCGCCCAGGAGGCCGCGCTTCAGATTCCCGGTCTGCGCGAATCCCGCGTCACCATGTCCGAGCCGATCCGCATCAACGGCCAGCAGGGCTTTGAGACCCGGATCGATGGCGTCAGCGGCAAGGACAAGACGCCCGTCACGGTGGTGCAGTGGATTCGCTTCTCGAGTGGCGGCGCGTCGCTGCGCATCATCGCCAGCGCGCCGCGCGATCAGTGGTCTGACGCCTTCACCCGCTTCCGCGCCGTGCGCGACGGCATCCAGCCGAAGGGGTAGGGCGACGGTGACGGGCCCGACAGCCCAACCGCTCACCAGCGCCGGCTGCATTTTCAGGCTTTCGTTCGTACACGAACGGAACTAGGCTTCCCGCATTGGATCAGCTTTAGATCATCCTTCAGGGGAGGCGGACGATGCTTAATCGACGACAGATCTTGGCCGCGCTGGGGACGACCGCGCTTGCGAGCTTCGCCCCCTCAACTCTTTTCGCAGCAGCCGCGATCAAGCCGGACGATAGTTCCGCGCTGCTCGTGATCGACGTCCAAAACTGCTTCCTGCCCGGGGGCAGTCTCGCGGTGAAGGAAGGCGAGCAGGTCGTGCCCGTGATCAACAAGATCGCGAAGGGCTTTGCGAACGTGGTGATGACGCAGGACTGGCACACGCCCGGCCACGTCTCGTTCGCCTCTGTGCATTCCGGCAAGAAGCCGTTCGAGACCATCGACCTGCCCTACGGCAAGCAGGTGCTGTGGCCCGACCATTGCGTGCAGGGCACCGAGGGCGCCTCGCTGTCGAAGGACCTCTCGATTCCGCAGGCCGAGCTCATCATCCGCAAGGGCTTTCACAAGGACGTCGACAGCTATTCGGCCTTCCTCGAAGCCGACGGCAAGACGACCACTGGCCTTGCCGCCTATCTGAAGTCACGCAAGATCAAGCGCGTCTTCGTCGCGGGTCTCGCCACCGACTTCTGCGTCGCCTGGACCGCGCTCGATGCGCGCAAGGCGGGCTTCGAGGTCTATGTCGTGGAAGACGCCTGCCGCGGCATCGACAATCAGGGCTCGCTGGCCAAAGCCTGGGCCGATATGGCCAAGGCCGGCGTGAAGCGCATTCAGTCCGCCGACATCGCGGTCAGCTCGTAAAGCTCTCACGCAGTCATTCCAGGGCGCGCATCAGCGCGAGCCCGGAATGAGGAGAGCAGGAAGCGCGCTGACGCCGCTCAGTTCGCGTCGTTGCTGTTGGCCGCGGGCGCGGGCTTTGCGCCGCCCTTGGCGACGCCGACCAGCGCCGGGCGCAGCACGCGCTCGCCGATGGTGTAG
This sequence comes from Bradyrhizobium sp. UFLA06-24, assembly GCF_054967145.1. Lineage (NCBI taxonomy): Bacteria > Pseudomonadati > Pseudomonadota > Alphaproteobacteria > Hyphomicrobiales > Nitrobacteraceae > Bradyrhizobium > Bradyrhizobium sp. UFLA06-24. The sequence goes on along the minus strand of NZ_JADFUE010000026.1, from coordinate 74,735 downwards.
CCGGCCTGCATGACCTGCACGACGGTGCCCGCTGGCACCGAGGCGTCAGGGACTTCGTACATCGCCTGCTGGAAGTTCGGATCGAATTTCTGGCCCTGCGGGTCGAACTTCTTCACGCCGTGCTTTTCCAGTGCGTTGAGCAGCGAGCGCTCGGTGAGTTCGACGCCCTCGATCAACCCCTTCAGGCCGGCATCGGCATTGGCGCGCGCTTCCGCCGGAACGGCATCGAGAGCGCGCTGCAGATTGTCGGCGATGTCGAGCACGTCGCGGGCAAAGCCCGTGATGCCGTAGAGGCGGGCGTCAGCCACTTCCTTGGTGGTGCGCTTGCGGAGGTTCTCCATCTCTGCCAGCGTCCGCAGCATGCGATCACGCGCTTCACTGGCTTCCTTCTGCAACAGCTCGACCGAGCCCGGCTCGGGATCGTCGGGCATGATGTAGGGTTTCGACACTACGGGCTCGCCGGTCGGCGCGGTCGTGTCTTGGGGTTGCCGGTCTTGCTCGCTCATCGGCGGTAATCTCGAACTCGTTTCAAGGGATTTTGCTGGCCCGGATATCGTGCTTCGGGCGCCGAAAATCAAGCGCCCGTGATCGCAGGCAAATACCGGTCAGCCCCCCAACAGGCGGCTGACGATGCGGGCGGCATAGTCCACGGTCGGGATCACACGGGCATAATTCAGCCGGGTCGGCCCGATCACGCCCAAAACGCCGACGATATGGCCGGCGGCATCCCGATAGGGCGAGATGATGGTGGAGGAGCCCGACAGCGAAAACAGCTTGTTCTCGCTGCCGATGAAGATGCGCACGCCCTCGGCGGTTTCGGCGCGTCCCAAGAGGTCGATCACGCCGCGCTTGGTTTCGAGATCGTCGAACAGCAGCCTGACACGCTCGAGATCCTCCAGCGCATGCAGGTCTTCCAGCAGGTTGGCGTGGCCGCGGACGATGAGCTGGCGGTCCTCGTTCTCGCCGCCGGACCAGCTGGCGATGCCCGCGGAAATCACCTTTTGCGCGAGCTGATCGAGCTCGGCGCGGGCCTCTGCGAGCGCGGTTTCCAACTCGAGGCGCGCCTCGGCCAAGGTGCGGCCGCGGATCCGCGCGTTGAGGAAATTGCCGGCTTCGGTGATGGCCGAGGAGGGAACTCCGGGCGGCAACGTGAGCACGCGGTTTTCGACCTGGCCATCCTCACCGACCAGAATCACCAGGGCCTTTTCGGGTTCCAACCGGACGAATTCGATGTGCTTCAACCGCGCATTGGACTTCGGCGTCAGCACCACGGCGGCCGCACGGGTGAGGCCGGAGAGCCGGGTCAGGGCCTGATCCAGCGCGGCTTCAACCGAGTGGGCCTCGCCGACGGACGTGAGCTGGCTCTGAATCGACTGGCGTTCGGCCTCGTTGAGATCGCCGACCTGCATCAGCGCATCGACGAAGAAGCGCAGGCCGAGTTCCGTCGGCAGCCGGCCGGCCGAGGTATGCGGGGCGTAGATCAGGCCGAGCTGTTCCAGATCGGCCATGACGTTGCGGACCGAGGCCGGCGACAGCGGCATGGCGATCAGCCGCGAAATGTTGCGCGAGCCGACCGGCTCGCCGGTCGCGAGGTAACTTTCGACAATTTGACGAAAGATGTCGCGGGAACGCTCGTTGAGCTGGGCGAGGCCTGCGCGCGGCGCGATCAGATGGATCGGATCGTGATGGGCCACAGACGGTAACTCCTCTCAGATCCTCATAATTTGTCCATCCGGGGCGGTTCTGACAAGCGTTGCGTTTGCGGGGTGGATATCCGGGGGTGAAAAAGCCTTGCTGCCCACCCTCACCCCCCCTACAAGCACCGCGAACAGCCCTATCCCTTGCGAGTTTTGGAGGATTTTCCCATGCGGCCAAGCCGCCGTGCGCCCGACGAATTGCGCCCCGTGACGCTTGAGCGCGGCGTGGTCAAATATGCGGAAGGCTCCTGCCTCGTGAAATTCGGCGACACCCACGTGCTGGTTACCGCCACGCTCGAAGAACGCCTGCCGCCCTGGCTGAAGGGCCAGGGCCGCGGCTGGGTCACCGCCGAATACGGCATGCTGCCGCGCGCGACCTCGGAGCGCACCCGCCGCGAAGCGGCCGCCGGCAAGCAAAGCGGCCGCACCGTCGAGATCCAGCGCCTGATCGGCCGCTCGCTCCGCACCATCGTCGATCTCGAAGCGCTCGGCGAGCGCCAGATCACGGTCGATTGCGACGTGCTGCAGGCCGACGGCGGCACCCGCACCGCCTCGATCACCGGCGCCTGGGTCGCGCTCGCCGACTGCATCGCCTGGATGAAGGCGCGCAACATGATCAAGACCAATGTGATGCGCGACAACGTCGCCGCGATCTCCTGCGGCATCTACAACGGCACCCCGGTGCTGGATCTCGACTATGCCGAGGATTCGGAAGCCGAGACCGACGCCAATTTCGTCATGACCGGCGATGGCCGCATCGTCGAGGTGCAGGGCACCGCGGAACGCGAGCCATTCACACAGGACGAGTTCCTGGCGTTGATGACGCTGGCGCGCAAGGGCGTGTCGCGGCTCGTGGACTTGCAGAAACTGGCTGTCGCGTAGTCAATAGGCCCATGCACCGTCGAATCACCGGAAAGCTCGTCATCGCCACCCACAATCCCGGCAAGCTCGCCGAGATGCGGGAGCTGCTCGCGCCTCACGGCGTCGAGGCGGTGTCGGCCGGCGAGCTCGGCTTGGGCGAACCTGAAGAGACCGGCAACGATTTCCGCAGCAATGCCGCGATCAAGGCGATCGCCGCAGCACAGGCGACCGGCCTTCCGTCCTTCGCCGACGATTCCGGCATCGTGGTCGACGCGCTCGACGGCGCACCCGGCATCTACAGCGCCCGCTGGGCCGGACCGTCGAAGGATTTCGCCGCGGCGATGGCGCAGATCGAACGCCTGTTGCAAGAGCGCGGCGCCACCACGCCTGACAAGCGCAAGGCCCATTTCGTCTCGGCACTCTGCGTCGCCTGGCCCGACAATCACCTCGAAGAGGTCGAGGCGCATGTCCACGGCACGCTGGTCTGGCCGCCTCGCGGCACCGCCGGTTTCGGCTACGACCCGATGTTCCTGCCCGACGGCCACGCGCGCACCTTCGGCGAGATGACTAGCATCGAGAAGCATGGCCTGCCGCCGCTTGGCCTTGGCCTGTCGCACCGCGCCCGCGCCTTCGTGAAACTGGCGGAGATCTGCCTTGAGCCGCGCTAATAAGGATGCGTTTGGCGTCTACGTGCATTGGCCGTTCTGCCTGTCGAAGTGTCCCTATTGCGACTTCAACAGCCATGTCCGCCACGCCGCGATCGACGAGGCGCGGTTTGCGAGCGCCTTCGCCCGCGAGATCGCAACCACGGCCGAGCGCGCGCCCGGCCGCGAAGTGACGTCGATCTTCCTCGGCGGCGGCACGCCGTCTCTGATGCAGCCGGCAACCGTCGGCGCCGTTCTCGATGCGATCGGCAGGCATTGGAGCGTCGCCAAGGACGTCGAAGTGACGCTGGAAGCGAACCCGACCAGCGTCGAAGCCACGCGCTTCGCAGGCTATCGCGCCGCCGGCGTCAATCGCGTTTCGCTCGGCGTGCAGGCGCTCGACGATGCCTCGCTGAAAGCTTTGGGCCGCATGCACAGCGCGCGGGAAGCGCTCGATGCCGTCGCCATCGCGCGCCGCTCGTTCGACCGTTACTCGTTCGACCTGATCTACGCCCGCCCCGACCAGACGCCTGACATGTGGGCCGATGAATTGCGCGTCGCCATCGGCGAAGCCGCCGAGCATCTGTCGCTCTATCAACTCACCATCGAGGAAGGCACGCCGTTCTTCGGCCTGCATCAGGCCGGCAAATTGAAGACGCCGGACGAAGCGATCGCGCGCGCTCTCTACGACATGACACAGGAGACCTGCGACAAGCTCGGCCTGCCCGCCTACGAGATTTCCAACCATGCGCGGCGCGGTGCAGAGTGCCGGCACAATCTGGTGTACTGGCGCGGCGAGGAATATGCCGGCATCGGCCCCGGCGCGCATGGCCGCCTCGACATCGACGGCGTGCGCCATGCCACCGCGACCGAGAAGCGTCCCGAAGCCTGGCTGATGCGCGTCGAAAGCAGCGGCCACGGCGTCGTCACCGACGATCTCCTCAACAGCGAAGAACGCGCCGACGAATTCTTGCTGATGGGATTGCGCCTGGCCGAAGGCATCGACCCCGAGCGCTACAAGACACTCTCCGGCCGCCCGCTCGACCCCCGCCGTATCGCGCTGCTGCGCGAGGAAGGCGCGATCACCGTCGATGCGACGGGCCGCGTGCGCGTGACCAGCAGCGGATTCCCGGTGCTGGATGCGGTGGTCGCGGACCTCGCCGCGTAGCGAGATCTCGTAGGCTGGGCAAAGGCGCACTTGCGCCGTGCCCACGATCTCTCTCGATCACGAAGAATGCGTGGGCACGCTTGGCTTTGCCCACCCTACGGCACAGTCGCCCTGGGCTACGCCCCAAAGCTCTTCGGCGAGCCTGCGACCGCCACACCGCCGCCGGTCGTCACCTTCATCACCGCAAGGCCCCGCTCATTGGTGCCGTCGGCGCGGAAGCGGAACAGGCCGTCGATGCCGGCGAAGCCGGAAGGATTGGTGAGCACGTCGGACGAGAAGCGCGTCGTGCCTTGCGTGCGCGCGAGCGCGGCGACGAGCGCGACGGCGTCATAGGCGAGCGTCGCGGTGCGGATCGGCTCGGCGCCGTATTTGGTGCGATAGCGGCCGGAGAAGGCGCGGAAGCCGGCCGGATCCGGCGCAGCGTAGAGGCCGCCTTGCAGCGCGGGGCTGGCATAGACACGTGGATTGTCCCACAGGCCGGTGCCGAGCATCTGGATGTTGCGCAGATTCGCGCCGGCCGCAGTCATCGCATCCGCGACCGCGACGACGGCATCGCCATCATCGGCGATGAACAGCGCATCCGCACTGCCGAGCTGCTGCGCAACGTTGCGCGCCGGCGTGGCGCGATCGGCGCCATATTTCTCGAATGCGACGATGCGGCCGCCGCGGCGCGGCACCGCGGCCTTCACCGTGGCTTCGACCACGTTGCCATAGGCATTGTCGGGCACCAGCACGGCGACCGAGCGTTTCCCGATGCCGGCGGAATATTCGATGATGCGATTGACGTCGGACTCCGGCAGGAAGCTCAGCAGGTAAACGCCGCGGCCGGCGATGCTCGAATCGGTCGAAAACGCGATCACCGAGATGTTGCGCGTGCGCGCGACCTGCGCCACCGCCGGCACCGATTGGGCGAACAGCGGCCCCAGAATGATCTCGGCGCCTTCGTCGACCGCCTGCTGCGCGCCCGCTTGCGCGCCTTGCGGGCTGCCATTGTCGTCCTTGATCAGGAGCTGGATGTTCGGATTCTGGAACTCGGCCAGCGCCATCTCCGCGGCGTTGCGCATGGATTGCGCGGCGAGGCCGGCATTGCCGGCGGCCGAGAGCGGCAGAATCAGCGCGACCTTGACCCCGCCGGTGCCGGCCGTGGTGGCCTGCTGCGGCGGGCCGGCGGGCTGAGCCGGTGGCGCGGAACTTGAGAACGGACTGGAGAACTGGCTGAGACTCTGCTGCACGCCGGCGCAGGCCGAGAGCAGGGGCGCGCCGAGTAGCAGGCCGAGCGCGCTTCGCCGGGTCGCCCTTGATATCAGGGGCCCCTGGACGGGAGACTTTGGATGACGCGGGCCCTGCATGGCAGCTTCTCTTCTGACCGGCCGTTGCCAGCCCGTCACAACATTCGTCACGTTTGCCGCGACACAAGCCGCGGATTCAGACATATTGTCGGCAAATAGTTAACCAAAACAAAAGGATAATGACCGCTGAAGGCAGCGTTCCTCCCGTCCTGGCCAGCCATTCGCCGCCCCTGGCGCAGCATCAAGGCGGCGTTTCCGCCGCCAATATGGCGTGAGCGCTTCATTCCCTCTCGAATGCAATCCAGTTGGATCACATTCCCGTCTTTCCTCGCCCCTTGCCTCGGCACGATCTTTTTCGGAGGACCAGTTCCCAGCCCTCCAGATCGTACCTAAGTTGACCTTATTATGCGCGCAAAGCCGGCCCCGATAAATACGCCTGAAGCCCTAGACCCCGCCGCGCGCGGCTTCTCGATCGATGCCCATCGCATCACGGTACCGAAGGCCGCGCCCGGCCTTCATCTGGTCGCAACCCCGATCGGAAACCTCGGCGACATTACGCTGCGGGCGCTGCAGACCCTGGCCGGCGTCGACGTCATCGCCTGCGAGGACACGCGCATCACGCGCCGGCTGACCGAGCGGTACGCCATCGCGGCGCCGCTGAAGCAATACCACGAGCACAATGCGGAAGCCGCACGGCCAAAAATCCTGGAAGCGCTTGCGGCAGGCGGTTCGATCGCGCTGGTCTCGGATGCCGGGACACCGCTGATCTCCGACCCCGGCTTCAAGCTGGTGCGAGAGGTCTGTGCGGCCGGCCATGCGGTCCATGCGCTGCCCGGTCCGTCCTCGGTGCTGGCGGCGCTGTCTGTCGCGGCGCTGCCGACCGACCGCTTCTTCTTCGAGGGGTTTCTGCCGGCGAAGTCGGCGGCGCGGAGGTCACGCCTTGCGGAACTCGCGCGCATCGATGCCACGCTGGTGATGTTCGAATCGGGAAATCGGATGCAGGACACCTTGACCGATCTCGCCGAGATCATGGGTGATCGCGATGCCGCGGTCTGCCGCGAGCTGACCAAGCTGCACGAAGAAGTCAGGCGTGCGCCCCTCGCCGAACTGGCGCGACAAGCAGATGCGCCCGAGACGCGCGGCGAGTTCGTGCTGGTGATCGGGCCGCCCGCCGCGGATGCCGACGTGCTGACATCCAATGCGCTGGACGATCTCCTGCGCGAACAGCTTGCCGCGCACAGCGTCAAGGATGCCGTGGCGCATGCGGTTGCTCTCTCGGGGCGACCGCGCCGCGAGGTCTATGCCCGCGCGCTCGAGCTCGCCAAGGACCTGCGGGGCGGCGATGGCGAAGAGTGAGGTCCCGGCGGAACCGAAAATGGCCTCGCCCGCGCGCGTCGCCGCGTTCCGGACCGGCATTTCCGCCGAGAGCCGCGCCGCCGCCTACCTCATGGCGAAGGGCTACCGCATCCTCGCCAAACGCTACCGCACGCCGCATGGCGAGATCGATCTGGTGGCGCGGCGCCGCAACCTGATCGCCTTCGTCGAGGTCAAGGCGCGCGCCAGCCTCGACGAGGCGGCCTATGCCGTGACACCGCGCCAGCAGCAGCGCATCATCGACGCCGCGCAGGGCTGGCTTGCCGCGCATCCCGAGCATGCGGAATTCGAATTGCGATTCGACGCCATGCTGATTGCGCCACGCTCGCTTCCACGCCATGTGTTGGCGGCATTCGACGCCTCGACCTGAAAGGCAGACCATGAAACTGAACGTCGCCGTCCAGATGGACCCTATCGCCCGCATCAACATCAAGGGCGATTCGACCTTTGCGTTGCTCCTGGAGGCGCAGAAGCGCGGCCACGGCCTGTCTTATTACACGCCCGACAAGCTCTCGATGGTCGGCGAGGAGATCGTTGCGCCCGTGCAGCTGCTCACCGTGCGCGACGACGCCGGCGATCATTTCACCCTGGGCGAGCCCAAGCGCGAGGCGCTGAACGGCTTCGACGTGGTGCTGCTTCGCCAGGATCCGCCGTTCGACCTCGCCTACATCACCTCGACGCACCTGCTCGAACGCATCCATCCGAAGACGCTCGTGGTCAACGATCCGGCTTCGGTGCGCAATGCGCCGGAAAAGCTGTTCGTGATGAACTTTCCGCAGCTGATGCCGCCGACGCTGATCTCGCGCGACATGGATGAGATCAACGCGTTCCGCGACAAATACGGCGCCGTGGTGATGAAGCCGCTGCACGGTCATGGCGGCGCCGCGGTGTTCCGCGTGATGCCGCAGGACATGAATTTCGGCTCGCTGTTCGACATGTTCTCGGTCACCTTCAAGGAAGCCTGGGTGATCCAGCAATTCATCCCCGAGGTGAAGCACGGCGACAAGCGCATCATCCTGGTGAACGGCGAGTTCGCCGGCGCCGTGAATCGCGTGCCTGCCGCCGACGACCTCCGCTCCAACATGGTGCGCGGCGGCGCCGCGCAGGAGACCGAGCTGACACCACGCGAGCGCGAGATCTGCGCCACCGTTGGTCCTGCGCTGCGCGAGCGCGGCCTCTTGTTCGTCGGCATCGACGTCATCAACGGCAATCTCACCGAGATCAACGTGACCTCGCCCACCGGCATCCGCGCCATCGCACGGCTCGGCGGCCCCGACGTGGCCGCGAAGATCTGGGACGTCATCGAGCAGAAGCGAAAGAAGTAGGTACCCGCGTAACTCGGATGGAGCGCATTTCGCCAAGGGATCGATTCCCGGATTTCGCTGCGCTCCATCCGGGCTACGGGCATCGATACAAGTGCCCCCGGCCTTTCACTAACCACACGTTCACCATAGCGCCCTGCGTGAAACTACGGGGCCACTGGCCGAGCGAATAACGCGCCGTTCACCATCTGCCTAAAACGCGGGCCGTCACGCGACATCACACTCGGCCTCGCAACATCCCTTATACTTTTACTCCCTACTCATCGATGCGGGGGGAACCCGCCACGTGCGGTCCGAGTGCCCCGCGTATGAGTAGAGCGTATGAACACCGCACGCATTGTCGTTCTCGTCATCGCACTGGGCGCCGGTGGCGTCGCTGCGTATCTGGCTAGCAACTACGACAAACAGCCCGCGCCCGTTGTCCCGGTGGCCGAGAAGCTGCCGACGGTCGAGGTGCTCGTCGCCAAATCCGACATCCAGCTCGGCCAGGCCGTGAAGGCGGAGGATCTGCAATGGCAGACCTGGCCGCAAGCGACCGCCAGCAGCGCCTTCATCCGCCGCGACTCCAGGCCCGACGCGCAGACCCAGATCGCCGGCTCGATCGCGCGCGTGCCCTTGATGCAGGGCGAGCCGATCCGCGACCAGAAGCTGGTGAAGGCCGACGGGTCCGGCTTCATGGCCGCGATCCTGCCGTCAGGCATGCGGGCCGTATCCACCGAGATTTCAGCCGAGACCGGAGCCGGCGGCTTCATCCTGCCGAATGACCGCGTCGACATCGTGCTGACACGGCGCCTGAAGAATCCCGATACCAACGGCCCGACCGCCGGCAACGACCTGGTCGTCTCGGAGGTCGTCCTGACCAACGTCCGGGTGCTCGCGATCGACCAGGCGCCGAAGGAAAAGGATGGCCAGAACGCCGTGATCGGCAAGACCGTCACGCTCGAGCTCCGGCCCGACCAGGTCGCGACGCTCTCGGCCTCGCGTCAGGGCGGCACGCTGACGCTCGCGCTTCGCAGCATCGCCGACGCCAACGCAGCCGACAATTCGGCCGAGGACCTCGCGCTCAAGCAGCATCAGACCGGCGTGAACGTGATCCGCTACGGCGTATCGGCAAGACAACTGACGTCACAGAAGTGATGGGGACAGCATGAAGGACGGGGGATATCGGACGGGCCTGCGCATTCGGGGGAAGCGCGCCGGCTCGTTCTGGGCGGGGGTGATGCTGATGCTGGGGCTGATCGCAGCCCCCGATCTCGTTCGCGCCGCGGATGCGCCGGTCGGAGACCAGGCGCCGATGCAGGCGCCGGATCTCGGCGTGTCGACGGTCGCGACCATCGCACCCGCCAGGACACGCTTCCTGTCGCTCGGCGTCGGCAAGTCGGTCGTCATCGACCTGCCGCGCGAGGTCAAGGATGTGCTGGTGGCCGATCCCAAGATCGCCAACGCGGTGATCCGTTCGTCGCAGCGCGCCTATATCATCGGCGCCCAGGTCGGCCAGACCAACGTGGTGTTCTTCACCGCCGACGGCCAGCAGGTCGCCGCCTACGACATCGCCGTGAAGCGCGATCTCAACGGCATGCGCGCGGCGCTGCGGCAGTCGATGCCCGGCGTGCAGATCGAGGGCGTGGGCGACAGTGTCATGCTGACCGGATCGGTGTCGAGCCCGGTCGAGGCCCAGCAGGCGGGCGACGTCGCCGCAAAGCTGGTCGGCGGCGCGGACAAGGTCGTCAACAACATCGTCGTGCGCGGCCGCGACCAAGTGATGCTCAAGGTCGTCGTCGGTGAAGTCCGTCGCGACATCGTAAAGCAGCTCGGCGTCGATCTCAGTGCCAGCCTCAACGCCGGCACCGCGGTCGTGAATTTCAACAACTCCAATCCGTTCTCGGTCTCGGGCGGCCCGATCGTCAGCAACAACGGCCTCGGCGTCACCGGCCTCGCCAAGGGCGTCGCCACCGTCAACGCCACGATGCGCGCGATGGAAAGCGCGGGCGTGATGCGGACGCTGGCCGAGCCGAGCCTGACGGCGATCTCGGGTGAATCCGCGACGTTCGTCGCCGGCGGCGAATTCCCGATTCCCGGTGGCTACGCCTGCGATCCGGTCACGCACGTTTGTACCACCCAGGTCACCTACAAGAAGTTCGGCATTTCCCTGAACTTCACCCCGGTCGTGCTCAGCGAGGGCCGCATCAGCCTGCGCGTGATGACCGAGGTCTCGGAGCTGTCGAACACGAATTCGATCACCTTGACGCAGGCGGTCTCCGCGAACTCGAACAACTCGATCACGATCCCCTCGCTCCAGACCCGCCGCGCCGAGACCACGCTGGAAATCCCGTCGGGCGGCTCGATGGCGATGGCCGGCCTGATCCAGCAGCAGACCAAGCAGGCGATCAACGGCCTGCCCGGCCTCGACCAGGTGCCGATCCTCGGTGCGCTGTTCCGCAGCCAGGACTTCGTCAACAACGAGACCGAGCTGATGGTGATCGTGACGCCGTACGTAGTGCGCGCGGTCGCCCAGAAGGAATTGTCGCGGCCCGACGACGGCTTCGCGCCGTCCTCGGATGCGCAATCGGCGCTGCTCGGCCGCATGAACCGCCTCTATGGCATCGCAGCGCGCCGCATCGATCCGATCGACGGCGCCAGCGGGGATTTCGGCTTCATCATCGACTGACACGAACGGTTTGGGGACCGGGCAGGACACGGGAAGAGGGGACCAGGCGATGACGAAGACATCCGCCGATCGACGCCGCAATTTGCGCATCGCGCTCGCGCTGACGGGGCTCTCCGTCATGCTGGGAGCCTGCAACACCACCGGTGACGTCGTCACCACCCAGACGGTGCCGACCGACTACCGCATGCGCCACCCGATCGCGGTGCAGGAAGGCAAGCGTTCGATCGTGATCTTCGTCGGTAAGGCGCGCGGCGGGCTCTCGGATGCCCAGCGCGCCGACGTGATGGGCATTGCCCGGGACTGGGTGCGGGAAGGCACCGGCTCCGTCGTCGTCGACGTGCCCATCGACACCGCGAATGCGCGCGCCGCGGCAGCGACCTATCACGAGATCCGCGCCGTGCTCGGCGGCGGCGGCGTGCCGTCGCGCGCCATCGTCCAGCATCCCTATCGTCCGGAAGATCCCGGCCTGCTGCCGACCATCCGCCTCAGCTATTCCAAGATCACCGCAGTCGCCGGCCCCTGCGGGCTGTGGCCCGAAGACGTGGGGCCGTCGATCCTCGACCCCGGCTACAACGAGAACCGGCCCTACTTCAATCTCGGCTGTGCCAGCCAGCGCAACCTTGCAGCCATGATCGACAACCCCGCCGATCTCGAGCAGCCGCGCGCCGAGACGCCGGCCTATACCGCACGGCGCGACATTGCCTTCGACCGCTACCGCAAGGGCATGACGACCACGACCACTTATTCCGAGGCTGACAAGGCCAAACTCAGCGAAATAGGCAGATGACTGAGATCCACGACGAAGAAGCGGACGATCCGCAGCACCCCGAGGAACACATTGCGCCGGTTCCCCGCATCTCGGTGCAGGCCTTTTGCGAGACCGAGCAAACGCTCAAAGCGGTGACTGCGGCCGGCGAGGATCGCCGTCTCGCCAAGGCGCATCTCACCGCGAAGAGCGGCGGCCTCGCCGCTGCAATCGAAGTCTATGAAACGATGCCGACGCCGAACGTCATCGTGATCGAATCCGACGGCACCCGGGATATTCTCGAAGGCCTCGACGATCTCGCCGGCGTCTGCGATCCCGGCACGCGCGTGGTCGTGATCGGCAATCCGAACGACACGGCGCCCTATCGCGAGCTGGTGCGCCGCGGCGTCAACGACTACGTGGTCGGGCCGGTCGAGACCATCGACGTGGTACGCTCGATCTGCAGCCTGTTCTCGGCGTCGGAAGCCATCATCACCGGCCGCATCATCGCGGTGGTTGGTGCCAAGGGCGGCGTCGGCGCGTCCACCGTCGCGCACAACGTCGCCTGGACCATCGCGCGCGACCTCGCGCTCGATTCCGTCGTGATCGATCTCGACCTCGCCTTCGGCACCGCCGGTCTCGACTACAACCAGGATCCGGCGCAGGGCATCGCCAATGCGGTACTGTCGCCCGATCGGCCGGACACGGCCCTGATGGAGCGCCTGCTGGCCAAATGCAGCGAGCATCTCAGCCTGCTGGCCGCGCCTGCCACGCTCGATCGCGTCTATGATTTCGGTGCGGAAGCATTCGATGCGATCTTCGATACGCTGCGCATGACCACGCCCTGCATCGTGCTCGACGTGCCGCATCAATGGTCGGCCTGGACCAAGCGCGCGCTGGTCAATGCCGACGACATCGTCATCGTGGCCGAGCCGGACCTCGCCAATCTGCGCAACACCAAGAACATGCTGTCGGTGCTCAAGACGGCGCGGCCGAACGACCGGCCGCCGCTCTACTGCATCAACCAGATCGGCATGCCCAAGCGGGCCGAGATCGACGTCAAGTCCTTCGCCAAGACGATGGAAGCCCAGCCGCTTGCCGTGATTCCGTTCGATTCGAAGCTGTTCTCGACCGCAGCCAATAACGGCCAGATGATCGCGGAGGTCTCCAAGAGCCATCGCACCACCGAGCTGTTCCAGACGATGGCCAACCGCCTCGCCGGCCGCGGCGAGGTGCGCAAGCCGAAGCGCTCGCTGCTCGGGCCGCTGCTGAAGAAGCTGAAGGCAAAGACCGGACGCGGATCGGCGCCGCACCGCAAGGCGTCATAGACGCACTTAAGAAAGAGCGGATTACTTGTCCGCCCGCTGCTGCTGCTTCTTCGCCAGCAGCTGGCGCAGCGCCGTGATTTTGGCTGCGGCCTGGTCCGGCGGCAGATCGGCCTTCACGAGGATTTCGGCCTCGCTCTCGCGGCCCTCCAATCCCAGCACCAGCGCGAGATTGGCGCGGATCCGCGCATTGTTCTGATTGCGCTGATAGGCGCGGCCGAGCACCTGTTCGGCCTTTGGCAGATTGTTTTGCAGCACATAGGACAGGCCCAGATTCGACAGCACGCTGGGCTCGTCCGGCACGATCTTCAGCGCGGCCGCATAATATTGCTGCGCTTCCTCGTTGCGGCCGAGCTGATCGAGGACCGCGCCCTGTGCCGACAGAATGCGCCAGTCGGGATCTTCGGGCGTATGGGCCCGGCTCAGCACGTCGAAAGCCTGCTGGAAATTGCCGTTGTCGGCGAGCGCGCGCCCGTAGCCGGCGAGCAGCGCCTTGTCGCTGGGATGGCCGAGCACGGCCTGCTCCATCACCGCGACGGCCTGGGCGCGCTGGCCGCTCTCGCGCAGCGCCTTGCCGTAATCGAGAGCGATTTTGGGATCGTTTGGCTTGGCGCGGTAGCGCTCGCGCAAGCCGTCGATTTCGCGCCCGCCGTCGGCCGCCGCCGCCGGTTCCGACTTGCCGCCGAGCGCGCCGGTGACGTCCTCCAGGCTCGTGGTCTGGCAGCCACCGAGGGCAAGCACCGCGAGCGCGGGGAGCAGGAATCTCGCCGGGGAGGAGGCAAGGGACGAACGCTTGGACATACTCTGATCACCGCCGGCGGACTGATCAGAGATGCTTTGCCGATTAACGCTAAAGTCCCGTTAAGAAACCGGCCGGTTCGGCTCAGTCGGTGAATTCCGCACCGAATTCGCAGCCGATGCGCCAGCGCAGGCGGCACTGACGCGAATAGTCCGGCGCGAAGATGATGGTGAATTGCGGCGGCACCTCCAGGAATTCCGCCACGACCTTGACGCCCCCGTCCGAGATATCCGTGATGGTGCAGTCTCGCGGCAGCGAGCCCGCGCCGAAATGAATCTTGGCCAGCCGGCTGCACACCCGTCGTTCGCTTCTGCGGCGATTTGCAAGCATTTTGACTTCTTCACCCGTTAGATCACGGCCCATCCCGCAGCCTTAGGAGTAGCGGACATTCGTTGGAATGTGCTGAGCGTTGCCGCTCGCATTCGAGGCGTAATGTCCGGAGCGCGTTTACGATCGCTTAGGGCTCGCGGCGGCTGCGATTTCGTTCCCGTATTGTTCTTGCCAGACCCGCCGCTTCCTGCTACCCTTGATTGTGCAAGAGGGCAGCATGGTTCAGCGGGTTTCGACAGTCGCCTTTGAGGGGATCGAGGCCCGTGCGGTCGATGTGCAGGTGCAGGTCGCGCCCGGCCTGCCGGCCTTCGCCATCGTCGGGCTTCCCGACAAGGCGGTGTCGGAGGCGCGTGAGCGGGTCCGTTCGGCGCTGATTGCTTCAGGACTGGCGCTGCCGGCGCGGCGGATCACCGTCAACCTGGCGCCCGCCGATGTCCCGAAGGAAGGCAGCCATTACGACCTGCCGATCGCGCTCGGACTGATGGCGGCGATCGGCGCGATCCCGCCGGATGCGCTGACCGGTTTCACCGTGCTCGGCGAGCTTGGTCTCGACGGATCGATCGCGCCCGTCGCGGGTGTGCTTCCTGCTGCGATCGGCGCCAATGTGCGCGAGGAGGGCTTGATCTGTCCTGCCGCCTGCGGCTCTGAAGCGGCGTGGGCGAGCCCTGATATCCAGATCATCGCGGCGCATTCGCTGATTCAGATCGCCAATCATTTCAAGGGCACGCAGGTGCTGTCGCGGCCCGTGCCGAAGGTGCATGAAGCCGCGAGCTCGCCGCTCGACCTGCGCGACATCAAGGGCCAGGAGAGCGCCAAGCGCGCGCTGGAGATCGCGGCCGCCGGCGGCCATCATCTCTTGATGATCGGCGCACCGGGCGCCGGCAAATCGATGCTGGCGGCCCGCCTTCCGTCCATCCTGCCGCCGCTGTCGCCGAGCGAATTGCTCGAGGTCTCGATGATCGCCTCCGTGGCCGGCGAGATCGAGGGTGGCGCGCTGACGTCGCGGCGGCCGTTCCGCTCGCCGCATCATTCCGCCAGCATGGCTGCGCTCACCGGCGGCGGCGCGCGCGCCAAGCCCGGCGAGATCTCGCTGGCGCATCAGGGCGTGCTGTTCCTCGACGAGTTGCCCGAGTTCGATCCGCGCGTGCTGGATTCGCTGCGCCAGCCGCTGGAGAACGGCGAGGTCTCGGTTTCCCGCGCCAATCACCGCGTCACCTACCCTGCGCGCTTCATGCTGATCGCGGCGATGAATCCCTGCCGTTGCGGCAACGCGTTCGAGCCCGGCTATGCCTGCAAGCGCGGCCGCGTCGACCGCTGCACCGGCGACTACCAGGCACGCATCTCCGGACCGCTGATGGACCGCATCGATCTGCGCATCGAGGTCCCCGCCGTCACCGCAGCCGATCTGATCCTGCCGCCGCCCGCGGAAGGCTCCGCCGAGGTTGCTGCACGCGTCGCGGCCGCGCGCGATATCCAGCTCGCGCGCTACAGAGATGCCGGCATGCCGCAGGTCCGCACCAATGCCGAAGCGCCGGCCGCGGTGCTCGAGGACGTCGCCAAGCCTGATACGCAAGGACAAAAGCTGCTGCGCGATGCCGCCGAGACCATGCGGTTGTCCGCGCGTGGTTATCATCGCGTGCTGCGGGTGGCACGCACGCTCGCCGATCTCGACCGCGCCGAGAAGATCGGCCGGCTGCATCTGGCCGAGGCGCTGTCCTACCGCGCACTCGCAGAGGATGTACGGCAGATGGCGTGATCATCCCGCGCGTCAACCCGGCGGTAACGAGTTTCCTTTACGCTCTGCAAACCATAAGGCCTGCGAGTTTTGGGAACAGTTCCCGAGGGGCCTTGGCGAGTGGCGTGTCATGTTGCGTTTCAAGATCCTGGCCTCAGTGCTCCCCCTGTTGGCGGCCGCAGTGTTCGCCCAGGGCGAGATCGGATCGGTCTCGCATCCCTGTGTCGCCATCGGCGACACCTCGGTCGAGCTCACCTCCCTGTTCTGGACGGCCCCCATTCAGATCGCCTTCACCGACGATCCCGCGCAGGCGACGATCCGGGTGCAGATCACGGACGACGCGGACGCTGCCGACTTTGCCGTGGTCGACGACGGCGCCAGCGACGAGCCGAGCGCCTGCCAGGACAATCCCTCCACGCATCTGGTGGCGATTTCCAGCCAGGGCGCCCGTGACCGTCCGACGGTCTATCTCACCAGCGAAGGCCCGGCCGATTACCGCATCTATGTCCGCTCGAAGACATTTTCGCAGAAGGAAGCCGCGGCCCTGATCGTCGGCGCCCATGGCGGCCACCGCCATCTCCAGGCGGCCTCGCTCTAAGGCATTAACACCTCGTCAACCCTGTTTCGAGGCCGGGCCAAAGCCTCAAGCTGTTCGCAAGGTCGGCAAGACATCGTCGCGCATGGCGGCGGCAGGTTTCGGGTAAGAGTCGGGGTCGGTGGCGATGGGTCGGACGTTCCGGATCAAGGTGCGCATGCGCCGCTTCAGGCGATTGCACCCCAGAATTGCCTTCGCGATCCGCTCCTTCATGATCTTCTCGGCGACGTTCGGCGGCGCCTATGGCTTCGTGACCGGCAGCCGCTCTGAAAATTCCGGCTACGATCCCAACACATTCGCGATCGGCGCGAGCTTTCTGTTCGCGCTCGCCTGCCTCGGCCTTGCGACGTTGAGCATGCGGCTGCGCTTCGTCAACAAGCGGATGCGCAAGCTCGCGGCCCACAACGAGGCGCTGATCGACCGCAATTGGGAGCTGAAGGAAGCCGAAGAGCGCGCCCGCAGCCTGTTCGAGCAGCAGGGCGATCTCATCGTGCTGCGCGACCATCAGGGCCGCATCACCTTCGCCAACGATGCCTATTGCGCCCTGGCGGGACAGAGACGCGGCGCGCTGATCGGCACACGCTTCGACTTTGACGTGCTGGAGCAGGGCGACAGCGCACGCGAGAGCAACGGCACGCGCATTCACGACCAGAGGATCTCGACGCCTTCAGGCCCGCGCTGGATCGCCTGGCGCGAAGGCCTTGTGCGGCTCGATGCCGGCCAGCCCGCCGAACTGCAAAGCGTCGGTCGCGACGTCACCGACCGCACCGAGACCGAACGCGCGCTCTCGGATGCCCGCGATCAGGCCGACGCGGCCAACCGGGCCAAATCGCGCTTTCTCGCCATGGCCTCCCACGAGATCCGCACACCGCTCAACGGCATCATCGGCATGGGCGGGCTCCTGCTCGACACCAATCTGACGCCGGAGCAGACGACTTACGCCAGAGCGGTGAAAACCTCGGGCGAAGCGCTGATGGCGCTGATCGAGGAGCTGCTCGACTATTCCAAGATCGAGGCCGGCAAGCTCGATTTCTACCAGCGCCCCTTCGCCCTTTCGACCCTGATCGAAGAGGTGACCGAACTGCTGGCGCCGCGGGCCCAGGCCAAGAAGCTCGAGATCGCCGCTTACGTCGACGAGCGATTGCCGCTGGAGGTCGCCGGTGACGCGGCGCGGCTGCGCCAGGTGCTGCTCAACCTCGCCGGCAACGCCATCAAGTTCACCGCATCGGGCGGCGTGGCGCTGATCGTCGAGCCCGGCATCTGGCGGAACGAAATCAGCTTTCTTGTGCGCGACACCGGCATCGGGATCGCACCCGAGGCGCAGTCGCGCATCTTCCGTGAATTCGAGCAGGCCGACGACCGCGTCGCCCGCACCTATGGCGGTACCGGCCTTGGCCTCGCCATCAGCGAACGCATCGTCAAGCGCATGGGCGGCCGTATCACGCTGGAGAGCGAGCCCGGCAAAGGTTCGACCTTCGAGGTCGCAATTCCGCTCGCGGCCTCGCAAGGCAGCGCCGGGCAGACGACCTTCCCGAGTCCTGATCTCACCGGCAAGTCGATCCTGTTGGTGGCCGACGGCATCGAAGCGTCCCTGATCGCGCGCCGGCTGGAGCGCTGGGGCGGCCAGACCTGCCTGGTCGCCGATGCGACCGTCGCCGAAGCACTGCTGCCTGAGCGCGCCTGGCATGCTGTGCTGCTCGATCGTGCGTTCGGTCCCGATATCACCGATCGCCTGGGCGAAGTCGCCCGCGCCCATGCGACGCAACGGCTGGTGCTGCTGACGCCGAGCTCGCGTCATGAAAAGCTCTCGACCGCCTTCACCGGCTTCCTGGTGAAGCCGCTCCGCGCAGCCTCCCTGGCCGCGCGCCTTACGCTGGCGCCGGAAGTCCCCTCGCCCGATCTCGCACCGGACCCTGTCGAACCGGCGCCGGTCGGAACGCGCGCGAGCGGCCTCTCGATCCTGGTCGCCGAAGACAATGAGATCAACGCGCTCTTGATGCGGTCCCTGCTGACGAAGCTCGGTCACCGCGTCGTCATCGCGGTTCATGGCGAGGCCGCGCTGGAATCCTGGCTCGCGGCCGCATCGGCCGGCACGCCCTATGATCTGGTCCTGATGGACATCCAGATGCCGCAGCTCGACGGCATCGAGGCGACCAAACGCATCCGCGCCCACGAGGCCGCGAGCGGCCTCCCCGGCACGCCCATTCTGGCACTCACCGCGAACACGCTGGTGGAGGATCGCTACGCCTGCTTCGAGGCAGGCATGAACGGATTTTTGATCAAGCCGCTCGATCGCGAGAAGCTGGAGGAAGCCCTGGCTGGGCTGGCGGCCTCGCGGCAGCTTGCCGTTTGACCAGCAACGAAATCCGCCGCTTATTCGGGTGCGGGGCGGTCCAGGATATCTCGCACACGCAGGGCCAGTTTCGCCTGCGAGACCGGCTTTTCGAGAACCTCCACACCTTCATCCAGCCGCCCCTGATGAACGACGGCGTTCCTTGAATATCCGGTCATGTAGAGGATCTTCAGTCCCGGCCGGATTTGCTGCGCCCTTCGCCCAAGCTCACGCCCGTTGATTCCGGGCATGACGACATCGGTCAGGAGCAAATCCACCTTCGGCTCTTCCTGAAGCAGGATGGTCAGCGCTCCCTGGGCGCTGGGCGCGGACAGGATGCGGTAATTCAGGTCCCGCAGAACCTCGCAGACATAGGTCCTGAGGTCGGCATCATCCTCGACAACGAGGATCGTCTCCACCTTCTCGCCTTCGGGCAACACTTCGTCCGGCTCCGCGGCGGGTGCCAGGCCAGCACCGAGGTGGCGCGGGAAGTACAGCTTGATGCTCGTGCCGTGGCCGACCTCGCTGTAGATCTTCACGTGCCCGCCGGATTGCTTGACGAAGCCATAGACCTGGCTGAGGCCGAGCCCGGTCCCTTGGCCCGGCTCCTTGGTCGTGAAGAAGGGTTCGAAGGCATGATCGAGCACCTCAGCCGTCATTCCGCTGCCGGTGTCGGTTACGCAAATGACGACGTACTGGCCCGGCGGCAGCTCCGGATTGGCGCGACTGTAATCATCGTCCGCTGAGACGTTGACGGCTTCGACCGTCAGCTTGCCGCCATCGGGCATGGCGTCGCGGGCGTTGATCGCGAGATTGATGATGGCTGATTCCAGATGATTGGTGTCAGCTTCGATCTGCCACAAACCCGCGCTGCCAACGGTTTGGACCTCGACACGCTCGCCGAGCGTTCGCTGCAGGAAGTCCTGCACGCCGTTCAAGAAGTTGTTGACGTTGATCGGCCTCGGATCGAGCGCCTGCCGACGCGAAAAGGCGAGCAGGCGGCTGGTGAGCGCTGCAGCTCTTTGGGCGCCGCGCTTGGCATGGCCAAGAGCGCGCTGCAGATTGGCGCTGCCGGCCAGTTGGCGGGCATTGCGCTCCGCGGTCTCGATATTGCCGAGCACGATCATGAGCAGGTTATTGAAGTCGTGGGCGATGCCGCCGCTGAGCTGTCCGATGGCCTCGAGCTTTTGTGACGCGAGCAATTGCTCCTGCACCAGCTTGAGCTCGTCCTGCGCGCGCTTGCGCTCGGTCAGATCGCGCGTGACCTTGGCGAAGCCGATGATCTCGCCTGCCTCATCGACGATGCGGTCGATGATGACCGACGCCCAAAACCGTGTTCCGTCCTTTCGCACGCGCCAACCTTCGGCCTCGAAGCGGCCGTGCTCGCGGGCTTCGGCCAGGGCTCGTTTCGGAACCCCGATAGCGAGGTCTTCCGGCGTATAGAACTGGCTGAAATGGCGCCCGATGATCTCGTTCGGAGCATAGCCCTTGATGCGCTGGGCACCGGGATTCCAGGTTGCGACGTTGCCCTCCGGGTCGAGCTGGAAAATGGCATAGTCGATCACCGCCTCGATCAAGCGGCGGTAGCGGCGTTCGCTTTCGAGCAGCTCGACATGGGCCTGCTGTCGTTCGGTGATGTCCCGGGTCACCTTGGCAAAGCCGATCAGCTCGCCGTGCTCGTCCCTGATGGCATCGAGTACGACGAGGGCCCAGAACCGGCTGCCGTCCTTGCGGACGCGCCATCCTTCGGAGTTGAAGCGCCCGGTCTCGCGCGCGGTCGCCAGCGCCCGTTGGGGCAGACCCGCAGCCCGGTCTTCCGGGGTATAGAAGGCCGAGAATGGCTTGCCGATGATTTCACTCGCGGCATACCCCTTGAGGCGTTCGGCGCCTGAGTTCCAGCTCCGTACGAAGCCGTTGGTGTCGAGCATGAAGATCGCATAGTCGACGATGGCATTGACCAGCAGCTCGAGACGGCGCGCATCTCCGAGTTGGTCGAGCGTCGTCTGGCTCATGAAATCCTCGGGCTGCGCGCGGATGGAGTGCGCTCAACGGCCTCCAGGGACCGAAAGTTCCTGCCGAGGTTACGATTGTACCTCTCCTGGCCTCAAGGAGAGAACGATTGCTCTCAGCCGGGATGTTGCGAGCGACAGCGCAGCGACGGGTGCCGTCAAGCGGCGTAAGCGGAAAAGCGCGGCGCGGAGAGCTTGTCAGGCGGCCCCTGAGTTCCCCTAAAAACGGTGTCGGTCTGCGCGGCGCGCTTGCAATGCGGACACACGAAGAGATGCGCGATGATCGGAACCGGCTCGTCCGCAAGCAATTCCGAACGGTACCACCTCATCTCGATATGGCAGTCTGGGCAGATCGGTGCTTCCAGCTGTTCCGCAGCGCTTTTGAGACGATCAACCATTGGCCCCTCGCGTTTTCGAAGGCCATAACGCAATACCCTCAACCGGTCTGCAACAAATGACACCCAACCTGAAAATTCAGCTAAGGCTCACCAAACTCAGAGCCGCCTGAGCGCCACGCTCTCCACCGCGTGATCGGCGCCCTTCTTCAGGATCAGCGTCGCGCGCGGCCGCGTCGGCAAAATGTTGTCCTCGAGGTTGGCGAGGTTGGTGCGCTCCCAGATCGCGGTGGCGGTGGCGATGGCTTCCTCGTCCGACAGCAGGGCGTAACGGTTGAAGTAGGATTTTGGATTGGTGAACGCGGTGTCCCGCAGCGCCAGGAAGCGCTTGATGTACCAGCGCCGCAGCGCCTCCTCGTCGGCGTCGATATAGACCGAGAAGTCGAAGAAGTCGGAGACCACGGGCACTGCCTTGCCGTCGCGCGGCAGCTTGCCGGTCTGCAGGACGTTGACGCCCTCGACGATCAGGATGTCGGGCTGGTCGATCTCGGCCCACTCGTTCGGCACGATATCGTAGGTCAGATGCGAATAGACCGGCGAGCGCACATGGCGGCGGCCCGACTTGATGTCGGACAGAAAATTGAGCAGCAGCGGCAGGTCGTAGCTCTCCGGAAAGCCCTTCTTCTGCAAAATGCCCTGCTGCTCGAGCAGGGCCTTCGGGTAGAGGAACCCGTCGGTGGTGATCAGGTCGACCTTCGGACGCGGCGACCAGCGCGCGAGCAGCGCCTGCAGCACGCGGGCGGTGGTGGATTTTCCGACCGCGACCGAACCGGCGACGCCGATGATGTAGGGCACCTTGCGGTCTCGGATGTTGAGGAACTGGCGCTCGGCGTAGTACAGGCGCTGCATCGCATCGACATAGATCGAGAGCAGGCGCGACAGCGGCAGATAAATGTCCTCGACTTCCTTGAGATCGAGGCGGTCGTGCAGCGAGCGCAGGCGGTCGAACTCACCGGGCTCCAACGTCATCGGCGTGTCGTCGCGCAGACGCGCCCACTCTTCGCGCGAATAGACGCGGTATGGATTATACTGCTGCTCGGGTGCGCGGATATCCATGACCGACCTTTCCGTTGCGATCTGTTCGCCCTTGCCTACGTGCCTTTGCGCGAGGCCTTCTCTTCCAATCCCGACATATTGGTCCGCTTGTCCAGCGCCAGCTCGACCTCCTCCAGCTTTACGCCGCGCGCCTTGAGCAGCACAAGGAAATGGTAGAGCAGGTCGGCGCTTTCAGCGATCAGATGCGCGCGATCGTTTTCGACTGCTGCGATTACGGTTTCGACTGCTTCTTCACCGAACTTCTTGGCGCAATGCTCGGCGCCCTTGTCGAGAAGCTTGCGGGTATAGGAGGCCTCGCCACCGGAGGCCGCGCGGGCATCGATGGTGTCGGCGAGATCGTGGATGGTGAAACGCGGCATAGGAATGACTCGACAAACACTCAGAGGCCAGGAGGCACAGTCCCACCGGCCTGTGTAGCATTTTTATGGACAGGAGTCGTCAGGCATCCAGGCGCATGGGCAGGCCGCGCCGGGCCATGTGCTCCTTGGCCTCACGGATGGTGAATTCCCCGAAATGGAAGATCGAAGCCGCCAGCACGGCGGTGGCATGGCCGTCGCGGATGCCGTCGACGAGATGGTTGAGATTGCCGACGCCGCCCGAGGCGATCACGGGCACCGGAACGGTGTCGGCGATCGCGCGGGTTAGCGGAATGTCAAAACCCTGCCGCGTGCCGTCGCGGTCCATCGAGGTGAGCAGGATCTCGCCCGCGCCGAGCGAGACCACTTCCTGGGCATATTCGATCGCGTCGATCCCGGTCGAGTTGCGACCGCCATGGGTGAAGATCTCCCAGCGGTCGCCGCCGGGGCGCTTGACCCGCTTGGCGTCGATCGCGACCACGACGCACTGCTCGCCGAACTTCTCGGCGGCTTCCTTGACGAACTCGCGCCGCGACACCGCCGCGCTGTTGATCGAGACTTTGTCGGCGCCGGCGCGCAACAGCGTCTTGATGTCGTCGACTTCACGCACGCCGCCACCGACAGTCACGGGCATGAAGCAGGCTTCCGCCGTGCGCCGGACCACGTCCAGCATGATGCCGCGGTTCTCATGGGTCGCGGTGATGTCGAGGAAGGTCAGCTCGTCGGCGCCGGCGGCGTCATAGGCGATCGCGGCCTCGACGGGATCGCCAGCATCCCTGAGGTCGACGAAGTTGACGCCCTTGACGACGCGGCCGTCCTTGACGTCGAGGCAGGGGATCACGCGCACCTTGAACATTTTTCTCTCCTAGGCGGTGCGTGCGTTGCGGATCAAGGTGAGGGCGGCAGCGGGATCGAGCCGGCCGTCATAGAGCGCGCGGCCGGCGATCGCGCCGGCGAGCTTTTTCGCGCGTGGCGTCAGCATGGCTTTCACATCCTCGATCGAAGCGAGACCGCCGGAGGCGATCACGGGGATCGAAATGGCGTCGGCGAGCGCAATGGTCGCATCCAGGTTGAGGCCCTTAAGCAGGCCATCGCGGGCGATGTCGGTGAAGATGATGGCGGCGACGCCGGCATCTTCGAACCGCTGTGCGATCTCCAGCACCGTGACCTGCGAGGTCTCGGCCCAGCCTTCGACCGCGACCTTGCCGTCGCGCGCGTCGAGCCCAACAGCCACACGGCCGGGAAATTTCTTCGCGGCAGCCTTCACCAACTCCGGATCGCGCACCGCGGCGGTGCCGATGATGACGCGGGTGATGCCCTTGTCGAGCCAGGCCTCGACGGTCTTGAGATCGCGAATACCGCCGCCGAGCTGCACCGGGATCTTGATCGTCTTCAACATCCCTTCGACTGCCTGCGCATTCACTGGCTTGCCGGCAAACGCACCGTCGAGGTCGACGACGTGGAGATACTCAAAGCCTTGCTCGGCAAAGCTCTGCGCCTGGGCAGCGGGATCAAGATTGAACACGGTCGCGCGCGCCATGTCGCCTTGCTCGAGGCGCACGCACTGGCCGTTCTTGAGATCGATGGCAGGAAAGAGAATCATGTCAGACCTTCTGCCGTCCCGCGCTTGGAGACGGAACTATCACGTATGCACTCCGTCATTGCGAGAAGCGAAGCGACGAAGCAATCCAGGCTGCCACCGCGGAAAGATTCTGGATTGCTTCGCTGCGCTCGCAATGACGAGCTGGAAATCGAAACGACCTTCACGGTTTCCATCGCAAAAAGTTCGAGATCAGGGCGAGGCCGAAGCGCTGGCTCTTCTCGGGGTGAAACTGAGTGCCGATGGCGGTGTCCTTCGCGACGATCGCGGTGACCGGCCCGCCGTAATCGGCGCGCGCGAGCACGTCCGCTTCATTGGCGGCGTTGAGGTGGTAGGAGTGCACGAAATAAGCGTGCTGGCCCTTGGGACCCAGCGGCAGCTTGTTCAGGACCGGATGCTCCTGCAGCAGATCGAGTGTGTTCCAGCCCATGTGCGGGATCTTGAGGCTCTCGTCGCGCGGCGTGATCTTCTCGACATCGCCGCCGATCCAGTTCAGGCCTTCGGTGATGACGTGCTCCTTGCCGCGGCTCGCCATCAGCTGCATGCCGACGCAGATGCCGAAGAACGGCCGCGCCTTGACGCGCACGGCTTCGGTGATCGCCTCGACCATGCCGTTGACCGCATCGAGCCCGCGCCGGCAATCGGCGAAGGCGCCGACGCCAGGCAGCACCAGACGATCGGCCTCATAGGCCTGGTCGGGATCGCTGGTGACGAACACCTTTTGCCGATTCTCCAGGCTGCGCGCGGCGCGCTCGAACGCCTTGGCGGCGGAATGCAGATTCCCGGAACCGTAATCGATGATGGCGACGCTCATCTTGACCCTCCCGGTTCTGGAAACAATCCAATGATGCCGCCGGCCGGAATCGGCGGCGGGCTCGAAAATGGCTGGCCCGGTACACCCCGGGTCGGCGGCGGCCCGCCGCGATCGACGGCCCATTGATCGTTGACGATGCCGCGCTGTTTTTCGCTCCATCGCTCGAAGAAACGGCGCTCGGCGGTGTCGTGGTCGTCGGCGACGACGATGTCGAGCTGCCGCCATTTGCCCCGCGACAGTGTCCAGCGGCGCAGGGTCGAGGCCTCAAAACCCATCAGGAGCGCGACGATGATATTGGCGAGGACAATCGAGCGGCGACCGACGCCGAGGCTGGACAGCCCGGCATCGAACGCGGCGAGAAAGACGATCCAGCCGATCAGCGCCAGCCAGAGCCTGTTCCAGAGCAGCCAGAGCGGGCCGAAGACCATCGCCCAGAAATGGAAGCCGTCGCGCACGAACACGAACTTGTCGGTCGCGCGCAGATCGGCCCCGCCTGGGGTGGGAGCATGAACTGTGTAGACAGGCATTGTCGATGCCCCGTGCTCGAGAATTCAAGTCAAGGCCGCCGGCGGCGTTCGTTGACCGGCGGAGATGTCAGCCGCCGAGCGAGCCCTTGGTGGAGGGGATTTCACCCGCCGCCTTGGGGTCGATCGCAACGGCGGTGCGCAGCGCCCGCGCCAGGCCCTTGAAGCAGGACTCGGCGATATGGTGGCTGTTATCGCCATATAGGGTCTCGACGTGGAGAGTCACGCCGGCATTGATGGCGAAGGCCTGGAACCACTCGCGCACCAGCTCGGTGTCGAACTCACCGATCTTGTCGCGGGGGAAGTCGGCCTTGAACACCAGGAACGGGCGGCCTGAGATGTCGATGACCACGCGCGTCAGCGTCTCGTCCATGGGCATGTGCACGCCGGCATAGCGGGTGATGCCCGCCATGTTGCCGAGCGCCTGCTTGACCGCCTGGCCGAGCGCGATGCCGGTGTCTTCGGTGGTATGGTGATAGTCAATGTGCAGATCGCCCACCGCCTTGACCGTGAGGTCGATGCGGGAATGGCGGGCGAGAAGATCGAGCATATGGTCGAAAAAGCCGATGCCGGTCGCGATATTGGCCACGCCCGTGCCATCGAGGTTCACGGAGACCTCGATGTCGGTTTCCTTGGTCTTGCGCTTGATCGTCGCGGTGCGCATGGAAAATCGATTTCCACTTTAGTTTTGAGCATGATCTTGTCGGAAAACCGGTACCCACTTTTCCGGATCATGCTCTTTGAGCCGAAAACGCCAGTCTCTTAACAGCCAAATGACGCCTTCGCTACTGCGGGAACGCTGGCCGGGCCTCTACTTCTGCCTATGGTGAGCGAAATTCGGCCCGGAACGGCCCGTTGTGCCCTTAGCTCCGACCGCCTAAATCAGGCGGGACAACGAGGGTCATGATGCAAGATTCCCAGAACAGCTCGCCGGTTTGGCACGGCACCACGATTCTAACGGTCCGCAAGGGCGGCAGGGTGGTGGTCGGCGGCGACGGCCAGGTCTCGATCGGCCAGACCGTGATCAAGTCCAACGCCAAGAAGGTCCGCAGGCTCGGCAAGGGCGACGTGATCGGCGGCTTTGCCGGCGCCACCGCCGACGCCTTCACGCTGTTCGAGCGGCTGGAGAGCAAGCTCGAGCAATATCCGGGGCAACTGACCCGGGCCGCCGTGGAGCTCGCCAAGGACTGGCGCACCGACCGCTATCTCCGCCGGCTGGAGGCCATGATGATCGTTGCCGACAAGGACGTCTCGCTGGTTCTCACAGGCACCGGCGACGTGCTCGAGCCCGAGGCCGGCGTCATGGCGATCGGCTCCGGCGGCAATTACGCCCTGGCCGCGGCCCGGGCCCTGCTCGACACCGACAAGGACGCCGAGACCATCGTCCGCCGCTCGCTCGACATCGCCGCGGACATCTGCGTCTACACCAACCGCAACGTCACCGTCGAAGCACTGACGGCCGGCTAGGGATGGCCGTGGCCCAAAGCGCCAGCCCGACCCGGCCCGCGATCCCGCCGCCCGTGTGGGTCGGCATCGCGCTGCTCTTGCTGGCGCTGCAGGCCTCGATCCTGTTCGCGATGGGGCGGGTGCCGATCTGCACCTGCGGTTACGTCAAGCTGTGGCATGGCGTGGTGAACAGCTCGGAGAATTCCCAGCACATCGCCGACTGGTACAGCTTTTCGCACGTGCTGCACGGCTTCCTGTTCTATGGGCTGACCTGGCTCTTGTTCTCGCGGCGTCTTGGCTGGCCGGCACGGCTGATCATCGCCATGCTGATCGAGGGCGCCTGGGAGATCGTCGAGAACTCGCCATTGATCATCGAACGCTATCGCGCCGGCACGATCTCGCTGGATTATTACGGCGACAGCATCGTCAACTCGGTCTCAGACACAATGTTCATGGTGCTGGGGTTCCTCACCGCCCGCGTGTTGCCTGTCGCGGCGACCGTCGCACTCGGGCTCGCCTTCGAGATCATGCTGGCGCTGCACATCCGGGACAATCTGACGCTCAACATCCTGATGCTGATTCATCCGATCGAGGCCGTGAAGCAATGGCAATCCGGTCCGCCGATCATCTGACGGCCAAAAAAGCGGCTTGTCGCCGCCGGCTTCTAATCCTAGCTAAGGTCCCATGACAGACTTTTCCCCTCGCGAAATCGTTTCCGAACTCGACCGTTTCATCGTCGGCCAGGGCGACGCCAAGCGCGCCGTCTCGATTGCGCTGCGCAACCGCTGGCGCCGGCAGCAGCTCTCCGGCTCCCTGCGCGAAGAGGTTCTGCCGAAGAACATCCTGATGATCGGCCCGACCGGCGTCGGCAAAACCGAGATCGCGCGCCGGCTCGCCAAGCTGGCAAACGCGCCGTTCCTGAAGGTCGAGGCGACAAAATTTACCGAGGTCGGCTATGTCGGCCGCGACGTCGAGCAGATCGTGCGCGATCTCGTCGAGGTGGCGATCGCCCAGGTGCGCGAGCGCAAGCGCAAGGACGTGCAGGCCCGCGCCCAGCTCGCCGCCGAGGAGCGCGTGCTCGATGCGCTCGTCGGTGCCAATGCCTCTTCGGCGACACGCGAATCCTTCCGCAAGAAGCTGCGCACCGGCGAGCTCAACGACAAGGAAATCGAGATCGAGACGCAGTCCTCCGGCGGCGGCATGCCGATGTTCGAGATCCCGGGCATGCCGGGCGCGCAGATGGGCGCGATCTCGATCGGCGACATCTTCGGCAAGCTGGGCGGCCGCAGCAAGACGCGGCGGCTGACGGTGGAAGGCTCGCACGAGATCCTCGTCAA
Source organism: Bradyrhizobium sp. UFLA06-24 (assembly GCF_054967145.1). Taxonomy (NCBI): domain Bacteria; kingdom Pseudomonadati; phylum Pseudomonadota; class Alphaproteobacteria; order Hyphomicrobiales; family Nitrobacteraceae; genus Bradyrhizobium; species Bradyrhizobium sp. UFLA06-24. The sequence continues at coordinate 46,314 of NZ_JADFUE010000026.1, read as the reverse complement.
CGAGGAATCCGACAAGCTGCTGGATACCGACCAGCTGACGCTGGAGGCGATCAGCGCGGTCGAGAACAACGGCATCGTGTTTCTCGACGAGATCGACAAGATCTGCGCCCGCGACGGCCGCGTCGGCGGCGACGTCTCGCGCGAGGGCGTGCAGCGCGATCTCCTGCCGCTGATCGAGGGCACCACGGTCTCGACCAAGCACGGCGCGGTCAAGACCGACCACATCCTGTTCATTGCGTCAGGCGCCTTCCACGTCGCAAAGCCGTCCGACCTCTTGCCGGAATTGCAGGGCCGGCTGCCGATCCGCGTCGAGCTGCAGGCCCTGACCCGCGACGACATGCGGCGCATCCTGACCGAGCCCGAGGCCTCGCTGATCAAGCAATATGTCGCGTTGATGCAGACCGAGGGCGTCACCCTCGACATCACCGACAGCGCCATCGACGCGCTGGCCGACGTCGCGGTCGCCGTCAATTCCACCGTCGAGAACATCGGCGCGCGGCGGCTGCAGACCGTGATGGAGCGGGTGCTGGACGAAATCTCCTTCACCGCCCCGGACCGCAGCGGGGAAACCGTGAAGGTCGATGCCGATTTCGTCCAGAAGCACGTCGGCGACCTCGCCAAGAATGCCGATCTGAGCCGCTTCATTTTGTAATTCTGGCCTGCCGCGCTATGGATGCGGCGTGACCGCGCGCATCCTGCAAAACCCCTGGCGACTCCTGCTCGCGATCAACGCGGCGGTGATCGCCGGCGTGTTCGTGCACAAGATCCAGCTGCCGCCTTACGTCCCCTATATCCATCTCCTCGTCGACTACCATTTCGGCTTCATCAAACGCGCGCTGATCGGGGCGATCGTTGCGCTGTTCACGGACAAGGTGCCGGTGTGGCTGGTGTTCGCGCTCGGCGGGGCGACATGGCTCGTCACGCTCGGGCTCTACGCAAGACTGTTTCAGAAGACGTTCGGATTCACGGCGAAGACGCTGCCGCTGTTCGTCTTCATCGCGGGCTCGCCGTTCTTCTTCAAGAATTTCATGCACACGCTCGGCCATTTCGACATCTACGGCTGCGCGCTTGCGATCATCCTGCTGTTGATGCCGGCGGGATCGATGCTGTTCGTCGCGACGGCGGCGCTGTTCTCGATCGTGCTCGTCCTGATCCACCACATCCATCTCCTGATGTATGTGCCGACGATCATCGCCATCGTCGTGACCAGGCACTATCTCGTTTACGGCCTCACGCGCGGCAATGTCGCGTTCGGCGTCATCGCGTTCGTGCTGGTGTCCGCGCTGTTCTTGGCCGCGCAATTCCTGGGAACGATGCCAATCCCGGAAGCGGATTTCGTCGCCTATCTGAAGACCCGGATGGCCGATCCCTCGCGTAACGATCTGCTGCAATTCGCCTATATCTGGTATCAACCGCTGGCAAAGGAAATTACCGACACCTGGGCCTGGCTGCCGCACAACAGCCTCGGCATTCCCGTGTTCGCCCTGCTGATCTGGCTGCATACGCCGCTATGGCGCTATTTTGCGAAGCTGATCGCGGCCCTCGCGAGCGAGACCCACCGCAGGCTCGTCATCGCCGCGCTGGTCGGCGTCAGCCTCGCCTATCTCGTGATGTTTGCGATGGTGTTCGACTATTCGCGCTGGATCTCGAACTGGGCGGTCTGCATGGTCCTGATCCTGCATGCGGTGAAGATGCTGCCGGCGAAGCAGGAGACAGCGCCGATTCCGGAAGAGGATCGGAAGACGAATGTCTTCGGCCTGATCGTCACGCTGATCCCGCGGGTCGGAATCGTCCGGCCGTTTTAGGGATCATAAATAGCCACACAGGCAGTGCGCCCCCTCTCCCGCAAGCGGGAGAGGGTTGGGGAGAGGGCTTTCTCCGCAAGCGAGAACCCCCAAGGGGAGAGAACCCTCTCCCGCCGCGCTTCGCGCGTCGGCCTCTTCCGCAAGCGGGAGAGGCGAGAGGAGCCTGAGGCTCGCTTGATCCCCTAATATCTCGCCCGCCGGATCCGCACGTACAGCGCGCCTTCGCCGCCATGGCCGATGCCTGCTTCCTCGAATCCGACCACAAAGGCGCGGAATTCCGGCAGGCTCAGCCATTCCGGTACCTGGCGGCGAAGCACGCCGCTTTCGCCGCCGCTGCGGCCCTTGCCGGTGATGACGAGGACAAAGGTCAGGCCGTCGTGATGGGCGCGGTGCAGGAAGCCGGTGAGGGCGCGGTGCGCGCGCATCTGGGTCATGCCGTGCAGATCAAGCCGCGCCTCGATCTCGCTGCGGCCTCGCGACAGTTTTGTCCGCTCGCGCTTGCCGAGCGGGGCGAGCGGCGGCATCGCCGGTTTGGACGGACGCGGGGCTGGAGCCGCAGCCAATGGCCGCTGCGATGGCGCAGGCTTGGCAGCAGCCACTGCGGGCGCAGTCTCGGCGCGCGGCGTGGCATGAACCTTCGTCGCACGTTGCTTTCGCAGCGGCTTGACTTGTTTTGCGACGAGGTCCCACAGCTCGCGATCTTCCTCGCTTAAGCCACGGCGGCGCGGCGAGGGACGCGAATCCAGCACGGGCGGACGGGAGGATCGCTTCATTGCTGGTGGGAACGGGTTTTCATGTGCCTGCGTGGTTCGCGCACCGGCTCTATCACAGGACGCGGCGCCGGCAACGGCACCGGGCCGGCAATGGCCACCGTCTCGGCCTTGGGGTCCTTGGCCGGATCGCCCTGCGGAAACAGTTTTGCGATCTTTTCCGACGGTCGCGGATCCGGCACCGGCAGCCGCGCCGCGCGCAAATTCGGATCGAGGCTCTTCGGCACCAGCATCACGAAATGCATGGGATGGCGCAGCCGCCCCGAGAGGCGGCCGGCCTCCGCGCCCGCGCCAAAATAGAGATCGGCGCGCGCGGGACCGATGATGGCCGAGCCGGTGTCCTGCGCGATCATCAGCCGATGGAACGGCGTCTTGGCTCGGTCGGACTCGATCGGCAGCTCGCCCTCGATGAAGAAGGGCGTGCCGTAGACGTGGAGCGACTTGTCGACCGCGATCGAGCGGCCGGCCGTCAGCGGGATGCCTTGCGCACCGACCGCCTCGTCCTTATCGGACAGATTGACCTCGTGGAAGAAGATATAGGACCGGTTCTGGCGCCGCAGCTCCTTGGCACCGTCGGGGTTTTGCGCCATCCACTCCCTGATCTTCTGCATCGACATCTCTTCCTTCGGAATGATGCCGCGCTCGATCAGGACGCGCCCGACGGCGGTGTAGGGATAGCCGTTATAGGAATCGTAGTTGAGCCGGATGGTCGTCCCGTCGTCGAACTTGATCCGCGCCGAGCCCTGGATCTGCGCGAACAGGAGATCGGTCGGGTCCTTCAGCCAGGCGATCTCGAGGCCGCGGCCGGCGATCTTGCCGTCCTCGATCTCGCCGCGATCGTAATAGGGCACCAGCTTGCGGCGGCCGATCTTGCGATAGACCGGGCCCTTGTTGGGCAGGCTGACCGAGGCCTGATTGAAGCCGCGCACGAACAGGTTCGAGGGGCGGCGGTAGACCGGCACGTTGTAGACCTCGGTCTGGGTGCGCGATCCCTCCAGCACCGGCTCGTAATAGCCGGTGACGAAGCCGTCGGGCTCGCCAAGGCGCGAAATGCGCAGCGGCGAAAAGTTTTCTTCGAAGAAGGCCTTTGCCTTGGAATCGTCGGTCACGTCGAGCGTCTTGGCGACGCGGCAAGGCTCGCTCAACGAGCCGCCCAGTGCCTTCGGCTCGGGCGCACCCGTCTGCGCGTTGATCGGTCGGCAGCTGGCGCGAAAGGTCTTGTAGGCCGCGAGATGATCGTCGTCGCTCCAGCCTTTCACGTCGGCCCAGGTCAACGGCAGATATTGCGCGCCGGGAATCTCGAACGGGAGAGGCAGCTGCGGATAGGGTAGCGGGCGCGGCGGGATCGCGGCGGCTTCAGGGAGACGATGATGATGGCTGCGGTAGTGGCGCCGCGCCGCCTCGGCGCCGAGCGAAAACGACGACAGCACGACGAGGCCTGCGCAAAGCGTCGTCGCGCCGTTCTTCAGAAAGCTCTTAATTCGCGCTTCCGGTGCCAACCAGCTTCCAGTTCGGATCGCGAGAGGTGGTGTCGCGGGCGAAAGTCCAGATGTCGGTGATATCGGCGACCTTGTCGGCATTGCCGTCGACGATGTTGCCGGCCTTGTCGCGGGTGACCGAGATCATCTGCGAGACGAAGCGCACGGTCAGCTGTGCGGTACGGTCGCGCAGCTCGGCACCGACGAGCTCGGCCTTGTCGATCGAGACGAAGCGGGTCTCGGTCTTCTGCTCGTTCTTCTCGCGTTCCCTGATCGCGGCGTCAAAGCTCTCATAGACCTCCGAGGACAAGAGGTCGCGCAGCGCACGGCGGTCGCCGTTGGCAAAGGCCAGCACGATCATCTCATAGGCGCCGCGTGCGCCCGAGAGGAAATGACGCGGGTCGAAGGTGGAATCCTTGTCGACGATGGCATCGAGGCCCTGGGCCAGTGCGGTGCCAGGCTCGGCCAGGCCCTTCCAGCGGTCGGAAGGCGGGGTCGGCTCGGCTGTCGGGGCGAGCGGCGGCTGGTCGATCACCTTGCCCGGCATAGTCACGACGTTCTTGTCCGGGGCACCCCCGAGCGCATTGCGGGCCGTGCGGTCGAACGGCGGCCGCTCATTGCCGGTCCGCTGCCCCAGCACGCTGCGCAGCCGCAGAAAGATAAAGACCGCCAGCGCTAGAAAGATGATGGTGTAGATGTCCACGTCGTGTCGCTTTCTGGTCTTGAACTCAGGTCTGCTTTGGGGTCGCTGCCGGGAAAAATCGATCCGGCCAGTAGACCGTTCCATACCCGAACGGCAAGACTACATCACCATTTTGGCCCGCGCGTCATGTCCGCTGGATGTAGGCACGAAATTTGGCCCGGCCAATGGCGCCTTTTGGCACAGCGGGAAGTGTAGCGCGTTTTATCCTTAAGGGGAAACCCGATCATGGGTGGAAATCGCGCATCTTCAAGCATTTAACGTGGTATTTGGTGTTCGGGGCGGGCAAACGTCACAGTTGTGGGCGCGGCTGGGATCGTCCCTCTGAACCCGTTCGTCCTTGTGGAATGAGGCAGCCCTATGTTAGCCAACCGCCGCGAAATTCAGCCCCAATCGGGTAAGGAGACACTCTGATGACCAACGGTAACGGCACCCCTCCCGAGGCGGCCCAGGCTCCCCAGCTCAATGTGCTGGCGCAATACACCAAGGATCTCTCGTTCGAAAACCCGAACGCCCCGAGCTCGCTCCAGCCGCAGAGCCAGCCGCCCCAGATCAACATCCAGATCAATGTCGGCGCCAATAATCTCAGCGAAACCGAGTTCGAGGTGACGCTGACGGTCGAGGGCAAGGCCGAGACGGCGGGCAAGGTGATGTTCTCGTTCGAGCTGGCCTATGCCGGCGTGTTCCGCATCGCGAACGTGCCGAAGGAGAACCTGCATCCGCTGGTCATGATCGAGTGCCCGCGGCTGTTGTTCCCGTTCGCCCGCGAGATCATTGCGACCGCTGTGCGCGACGGCGGCTTCCCGCCCCTGATGCTCGATCCGGTCGATTTCGTCGGTCTCTATCGCCAGAACATGGAGCGGCAAATGGCCGCCCAGCAGCCGGCCGGCCAGGCCTAACCTGCAGACTATTCGGCTGGGGCGGCTGGAGCGGGCAGATACTCGTTCCAGATTGCCTTGTCGCCCATGGTCGCGATGAAAGCCCGATGGGCCTTCCGCTCGGCGTCGGATACCCGCGGCGCAAGCGGCACCTGTCGCTGCCGCCGCGGCGCATCGCCACCCGCATTGACGCGAATCTCCTGGGCTTCCGACGCCAGCAGCAGCTGCGACTGCCGCGCCCCGACCAGATCGACATAGACTTCCGCAAGCAGTTCGGAATCGAGCAGCGCGCCGTGCTTGGTGCGGTGTGAATTGTCGATCGAATAGCGTGAACAGAGATCGTCGAGCCGGTTCGACACCCCGGGATGCTTGCGCCGTGCCAGCAGCAGCGTGTCGACGAGCCGCTCGCGCGGGATCGGAGGGCGCTTGATCCGGTCGAGCTCGGCATTGATGAAGCTGATGTCGAACGAGGCGTTGTGGATCACCAGCGGCGCATCGCCGATGAACGCCAGGAATTCGTCGACCACTTCGTGGAACAGCGGCTTGGTCGAGAGGAACTCGGCGGACAACCCGTGCACCGCGAACGCTTCCGCCGGCATGTCCCGCTCGGGGTTGATATAGACGTGATAGGTCTGCCCCGTCGGCATGCGGTTGAGGATCTCGACACAGCCGATCTCGACCAGCCGATCGCCGCGAAGCGGATCGAGGCCGGTGGTTTCGGTATCGAGAACGATTTCACGCATGATTTTGAGATGCCGTGCAGGAAGCCGTAGAGGTCGGCGAATCAGGCCCGCCGCTGCGGCATCTTAACGACCTCGGCCAGGATGTGCGTGATTTGCGCACGCACCGGCTCAAGTCCGTGGGACGTATCCACCACGAAATCGGCGCGCTTGCGTTTTTCGGCGTCGGGCATCTGCTTGGCGATGATGGCCTCCAACTTGGCCTCGTCCATGGTTCCCCGTGCCAGCACACGCTCGCGCTGCAATTCCGGCGAGGTCGAGACCACGACGACGGCATCGACGCGCTTCTCGCCGCCTGTTTCGAACAGCAGGGGAATGTCGAGGACCACGACCGGTGCCTTGGCCGCTTCCGCATCGGCAAAGAATTTCTGCCTGGAAGCGCCGAGCATCGGATGGACGATCTGCTCGAGCTGCTTGATCGCGGCCGGGTCGTGCACCACGCGCGCCGACAACTTCTGCCGGTCGACCCTGCCGTGTGCGGTGGTGCCGGGAAAGGCGGCCTCGATCGCGGGCGCGGCCTCGCCTTCATAGAGCTGATGAACGGCCGCATCGGCGTCATAGACGGGCACGCCGGCCTCCGCGAACAATTTCGCGGTGGTGGATTTGCCCATCCCGATCGAGCCGGTCAGTCCGAGGATCCGCATCGGCGCAAAATCATCCCTGTCAGTCACACCGCAACTAACCGTTCACGCCGCAGGAACGCAAGCAACGGCAACAGCGGCAGGCCGAGGATGGTGAAATGATCGCCCTCGATGCGCTCGAACAGATGAATGCCGAGGCCTTCGAGCTGATAGGCGCCGACGCTGGTGGTGACGGCATCGCCGGCGGCGTCGAGATAGGCGGACAGCTCGGCTTCCGACATTTGCCGCATCGTCATGCGGGCGATCGATACATCCTCAAAAACAATCTTGCCGTCATGCGCCAGCGCGACGGCGGAATTCAGCTCGTGAGTGCGGCCGGCGAGATCACGCAATTGCGCCAATGCCGCGGCGCGGCCGGCGGGCTTGTTGAACAGGCGGTCGCCGAGGGCCAGCGTCTGGTCGGCCCCGATCACATAGCTTCCGGGACGATTGGCGGAGGCCGCCTTCGCCTTCTCACGCGCCAGCAGCAGGCCGATCTCGCGCGGATCCGAAAGTCCGGACGCGGCCTGAATGCCGCGCTCGTCGATATCGGCGGTGACAGCCTCGAATTCCAGCCCCGCATTCCGCAGCAGCATTTTTCGCGCGCTGCTCTGCGAGGCCAGCATTAACGGAGATTTGCCGCGCCACAGACCCATCGCCGCCACTTATTCGGAAGGCCGGTTGCGCTGACGATCGCTGTAGAGCTTCATGATCGCCGCCGCGGTTTCCTCAATCGAGCGTCGCGTGACGTCCAGCAGCGGCCAATCGTGCTTGGCGCTGAGCTTGCGCGCAAACGCCACCTCCTCGGTCACCGACTGCTTGTCGGTATAGGTGTCGCTGCCGGATTCGGCGCCCATCGAGAGCAGGCGATTCTGACGGATCTGGATCAGGCGTTCCGGGGTCGCATGCAGGCTCACCACCAGTGGCCGGGTCAGCGTCTCCAACTGGGCCGGCACGGGAATGCCTGGAACCAGTGGGACGTTGGCGGTCCGGATGCCGCGATTGGCGAGATAGATCGACGTCGGCGTCTTCGAGGTGCGGGACACGCCGACCAGGACGACGTCGGCATCCTCGAGGCCTTCGACATGCTGCCCGTCGTCATGGATCATCGTGTAGTTCAGCGCGTCGATACGCTTGAAATATTCGGCGTTGAGCACGTGCTGCGCACCGACGCGGCCCGTGGTCGCAGCGCCAAGATAGGCTTCGAACAATTGCATGACCGGGCCGATGATCGAGAGGCTCGGAACATTGATCGTCTTGCACTTGTCCTCGAGCCTCGAAACCAGGTCCTTCTCCAGCAGCGTGAACAGCACGATGCCGGGTGCTTCCTCGATCTCGTCGAGCACGCGGTCGAGCTGCTTCTGGCTGCGTACCAGCGGATAGACATGCTCGACCGGCGTGACGTTGGCGTATTGCGCGGCGACGGCGCGCGCGACCGTGATCAGGGTCTCGCCGGTGGAGTCGGAGACGAGGTGCAGATGGAAATAATTGCTCGAGGTCGGCACAAAAACTCTTTGAATGTCGTTGTGTGGTTTGTGGATTTCTGTGGAGCTTAACCCCTCGGAAAGGGATGCGCGACACCACGGGCGGGATAAGTGCCGATTTTCTTCACACCGCTGCCCGTCAGAACAAGTCCGGCACCGTGTCACGAGAGAAGCGGGATTGCGCGGACAACCCCCTTGATAAGCTGCCGACAAAAAGGCGCAAGCCTTTGAAGCCCGGCGGCTTATCTGAACGGGCCTGGTCTGCCCGGAACATGTTGACGGATGTGAACAAGCGCGTGCGCACGCGCGGATGGCGTTGCGTGAGTCCAATCCACGGTCACTCAGACTCAAACCTTTAAGAATCTAAGATTCTAGATTTGAGGAAGGCGCTACGGACGGATATGTGTGCAGGTGAGACCTTAAAGAGTTCTTACTATCCCCAGCCCGCCTGATGGCTGGACGCAAAGTCGGACGCCGGACATGTTTGAAGACGTCTATCTCTGGATCAAGGCGCTGCACGTGATCGCGGTCATCTCCTGGATGGCCGGCATGCTCTATCTGCCGCGGCTGTTCGTCTATCATTGCGAGGCCGAGATCGGCTCGAAACAGTCCGAAACCTTCAAGGTGATGGAACGCCGCCTGCTGAAGGCGATCATCAACCCCGCCATGATCGTCACCTGGCTTGCCGGGCTTTATCTCGCCTGGGCCGGCCATTGGTTCACCTTCGGCTGGCTGCACGTCAAACTGGCAATGGTGCTTGCGATGTCCGCGGTCCACGGCTTTTTTTCCCGCTGGCTGAAGGATTTCGCCGCCGACCGCCGACCCCACAATCAGAAATTCTTCCGGATTATCAACGAGGTGCCGACCGTCCTGATGATCATCATCGTCATCATGGTGATCGTGAAGCCGTTCTAGGCAGCAATCGTGAACGATCGCTCAGCGCTTCGGCTTGCGGAGTGGGAAGCGATTTTCTATATTAGCGATATCCCACCCAACGCAGGCGGATGTGGTTGTGTCTGAGCTTTCCAGAGGCCGGACACCGCATCAGGTTTGAAGCCCCCACCGGCACTCACCTTGCCAGACCTGCGGACCTTACCTGCACCTGCTCGCGTCCGCATTTCAGAGCCACCTCGCACCCCCCTTCCAAGGTTACCCCACAGGACCACCCCAATGCGGGAAATCAAACTCGAAGACCTCAAGTCCAAAACGCCCGCCGAGCTCGTCTCGTTTGCGGAGGAAAATGGGGTCGAGAACGCCAGCACAATGCGCAAGCAGGAGCTGCTGTTCGCCATCCTCAAGCAGCTCGCGCTGGCCGAAACCGACATTGTCGGCCAGGGCGTCGTCGAGGTGCTCTCCGACGGCTTCGGCTTCCTCCGCTCGCCCGATGCCAATTATCTGCCGGGCCCGGATGACATCTACGTCTCGCCCTCGCAGATCCGCCGTTTCGGTCTGCGCACCGGCGACACCATCGAAGGCCACATTCGCAGTCCGAAGGAGGGCGAACGCTATTTCGCGCTGCTGAAGGTCAACACGCTTAATTTCGAGGACCCGGAAAAGGCCAAGCACAAGGTCAATTTCGACAACCTCACGCCGCTGTTTCCGAATCAGCGTTTCCGCATGGAAATCGACGATCCGACGCGGAAAGACCTGTCTGCACGCGTGATCGACATCGTCGCGCCGATCGGCAAGGGCCAGCGCGCATTGATCGTGGCGCCGCCGCGCACCGGCAAGACCGTGCTGATGCAGAACATCGCGCATTCGATCACGGCCAACCATCCCGACTGCTATCTGATCGTGCTCTTGATCGACGAGCGTCCGGAAGAAGTCACGGACATGCAGCGCTCGGTGAAGGGCGAAGTGGTGTCGTCGACCTTCGACGAGCCGGCTGTGCGTCACGTCCAGGTCGCCGAGATGGTGATCGAAAAGGCCAAGCGTCTCGTCGAGCACGGCCGCGACGTCGTGATCCTGCTCGATTCGATCACGCGCCTCGGGCGTGCCTACAACACCGTGGTGCCGTCATCGGGCAAGGTGCTGACCGGCGGTGTCGACGCCAACGCGCTGCAGCGGCCGAAGCGCTTCTTCGGCGCCGCCCGTAACATCGAGGAGGGCGGCTCGCTGACCATCATCGCGACCGCGCTGGTCGATACCGGCAGCCGCATGGACGAAGTCATTTTCGAAGAGTTCAAGGGCACCGGTAACTCGGAGCTTATCCTGGACCGCAAGGTCTCGGACAAGCGCACCTTCCCCGCGATCGACATTTCGCGCTCCGGCACCCGCAAGGAAGAGCTCATCACCGACCCGCAGGTGCTCAAGAAGATGTACGTGCTCCGCCGCATTCTGAACCCGATGGGCACCATGGATGCGATCGACTTCCTGCTCGACAAGCTCCGCTCGACCAAGAGCAACGCGGAGTTCTTCGACTCCATGAACACCTGAGTGCGGTGCAGCATTGGATTAGAGGGGCGCCTTCGGGCGCTCTTTTCGTTTGTGCGGCTATGCTGCAGCGGTCGTGCAGCATAGTCGATGGTCTGACCGCACCGTCTGGATCTCTGTGACCCTTTGATAAATCTACATAATACCTCCACCCGCAAGCGTTAGCCTCGACTGATGAACGGGAATTTTGCAGCAAACGCTGCTCTTTATATTGCGCTGCAATATTCCTTTGCTGCGGTTCGATGCGCAGCAAAAGCGGGCTTCGGCCCTCAAACGGGCTGTTTGCCTTTTCCTCACCAGCCGGACAAATAGGCCATGCACCCGCGAGATCAGACCATCTTTGCATTGTCGTCCGGGCGTCCGCCGAGCGCGATCGCGATGGTGCGTGTGTCGGGCTCGCAAGCGGGACAGGTGCTGGCGACGCTCGCAGGTGAGTTGCCGGCACCGCGGCAAGCCAGCCGCCGGCTGCTGCATGACGCCACGGGCCAGCCGATCGACGATTCGGTCGTGCTCTGGTTTCCGGCGCCGGGCAGTGCGACCGGCGAGGACGTCGCCGAATTTCACGTGCATGGCGGCCGCGCGGTGCTAGCCGCGCTCCTCGCCGCGATTTCCGTTATTCCGAATACGCGCGCGGCGGAGCCGGGCGAGTTCACCCGGCGGGCTTTTGAGAACGGCAAGCTCGATCTCACGGAAGCCGAGGGGCTCGACGATCTCATCCATGCCGACACCGACCGCCAGCGTCGCCAGGCGCTGCGGCAGTTGCAGGGTTTGCTCGGCGATCGCGCGCGCGACTGGCGCGAGCGCATCATCGAGGCGTCGGCGCTGATCGAGGCCGGGATCGATTTTTCCGATGAAGGCGACGTGCCCGTAGAATTGAGGGCTCCGGCAGTCAGGGCGATCAAGGCGCTGCATGATGAAATTACGAAAGTCCTTGCGGCACAGGGACATTCCGAACGCCTGCGCGACGGCTTGGTGGTCGCGATAACAGGCAAGCCGAATGTCGGCAAGTCGACCCTGATGAATCAGCTTGCCCGCCGCGAGGTCGCGATCGTCTCACCGTATGCCGGCACCACGCGCGACGTGATCGAAGTGCAGCTCGATCTCGATGGCTATCCCGTCACTGTCATCGACACGGCCGGGATTCGCGAGACCAATGATCCGGTCGAGCAGGAAGGTGTTCGCCGGGCGCGGGCGCGGGCCGAAGAGGCCGACCTGGTCCTGTGGCTGGTGGAAGGCGGGCAGGCCATCGATCCCGACGCGCTGCGGTCGCTTCGGAAATCCGGAGATGGCGATCGGCCGGACGGGCCGGTCTGGATCGTGCGCAACAAGATCGACCTCGGGGCAGCCGGACTAATGGGTGAGTTCGGAATCTCGGCGAGCCGTGGTGATGGCATTCCGGAACTGGTGGAGGCCCTCGTGAAATTTGCCGCCGAGTGCTTCGGAACCAGCGAGGGCGCATTGGTTACCCGAGCCCGCCAACGCGATCTGTTGACCCGTGCGGCGGACAGCTTGCGCCGGAGTCTGGAGCTTGTAGAAGAGGGCGAAGAACTCGCCGCGGAAGAGCTGCGCACCGCCGCTTATGCTCTCGGCCGTTTGCTCGGTCGGGTAGATGTCGAGGACGTACTCGGGGCCATCTTTCAGAAATTCTGCATTGGAAAGTAAGTCTAGTTCTACATTGTAGAACTAGTCCTTGTTCCGCTACTTGCGTTTCACGTGAAACATGGCTTGCCGCCCTGTCAACGCGTTTCACGTGAAACGCTATCCCCGTTATTGCAAGCAGCAGCGATGAAGCAATCCAGCTTCCTCCAATGGTGATTCTGGATTGCTCGCTGCGCTCGCCATGACGGCGTTGTGGCGGAGTAGTCCAACGAACTAGCATACCTGCGGAGCTGCTGGTTTCACGTGAAACAGAAGCTATGGCAACACGCCTCGTACTGTGCATGGGGTTGTTTTACGAGGCGGCCAAGTGCCCGTTTCACGTGAAACATCGGTTTCCCGAGTTTCCACTTCCGGCTTTCTCACCTCTGAGCTAGAAGTTCGCCCATGCGATCAGAGCGAGAAAGTTTCGACGTCATCGTCATCGGGGGCGGTCATGCCGGCTGTGAGGCCGCGGCTGCTTCTGCCCGGATGGGTGCAACGACGGCTCTGGTGACGCACCGCTTCTCCTCGGTCGGCGTGATGTCCTGCAATCCTGCCATCGGCGGTCTCGGGAAGGGCCATCTAGTCCGCGAAGTCGATGCTCTCGATGGCCTGATGGGACGGGTCGGCGACGCCGGTGGCATCCAGTTTCGCGTTCTCAATCGTCGAAAGGGTCCCGCGGTGCGTGGTCCCCGAGCCCAGGCCGATCGCAAGCTCTATGCCGCCGCGATGCAGGCCGCGATCCGGGAGACTGAGGGTCTTTCCGTGATTGAAGGTGAGGCCGACGAGCTGATCGTGGTCGATGGCCGGGTGACTGGACTGCGCCTGGCGGACGGCCGGGAGCTCAGGGCAGGGGCGGTTGTCGTTACCACCGGCACCTTCCTCCGCGGCCTGATCCATCTCGGTGAGAAGAACTGGCCCGCCGGCCGGGTCGGCGAGGCCCCCGCAATGGGTCTCTCAGTTTCCTTCGAGCACGCCGGCTTCACCCTCGGACGGCTGAAGACCGGCACGCCGCCGCGCCTCGACGGCACCACGATAGACTGGTCCGCGGTCGAAATGCAGCCCGGTGACGATCCGCCCGAGCCGTTTTCGGTGATGACCGAGCGGATCACCACGCCACAGATCCAGTGCGGCATCACCCGGACCACCCCCGCAACCCATGAGGTGATCCGCGCCAACGTCCATCGCTCTCCGATGTACTCTGGCCAGATCAAGAGCTCCGGACCGCGCTATTGCCCCTCGATCGAGGACAAGATCGTCCGCTTCGGGGACCGCGACGGTCATCAGATCTTCCTGGAGCCGGAAGGGCTGGACGATCCGACCGTCTATCCCAACGGCGTCTCGACTTCGCTGCCCGAGGAGGTCCAACTCGCGATCCTCGCCAGCATCCCGGGCCTCGAGCGGGTGAAGATGGTTCGTCCGGGCTATGCCATCGAATACGACCACATCGATCCCCGAGAACTCGATCCGACCCTGCAGACCAAGCGTTTGCGTGGCCTCTTCCTGGCGGGACAGATCAACGGCACCACCGGGTATGAAGAAGCCGCGGGGCAGGGCATCGTGGCCGGTCTGAACGCAGCACTCTCCGCCAGCGGCGCGGCGCTGGCGGTGTTCGACCGCGCCGACGGCTATCTCGGCGTGATGATCGACGACCTCGTCACCCGCGGGATCAGCGAGCCCTATCGGATGTTCACCTCGCGGGCCGAGTATCGGCTCACCTTGCGGGCCGACAATGCCGATCAGCGCCTGACCGAGAAGGGCATTGCGCTGGGCTGCGTCGGCAGCGCCCGGACCCGATATCATCGCGCCAAGATGGATGCTCTGAACGCGGCGCGGACGCTGTCGAAGTCTCTGACCATCACTCCCAACGAGGCGATCAAGCACGGGCTGTCCCTGAACCGGGACGGCCAGCGCCGGTCCGCCTTCGAGCTGATGGCTTACCCAGATATCGGCTGGAGCCAGGTCCGGGCGATCTGGCCGGAGCTCTCCGCTATCGATCCCGGCATCGCCGCCCATCTGGAGATCGACGCGAAGTACGACGTCTACCTGGAGCGCCAGAGCGCCGACGTCGAAGCCTTCCGGCGTGATGAGGGCATGGTGCTGTCGGAGATCGACTACAGCCTCGTCCCCGGTCTTTCCAACGAGGTGCGGGCCAAACTCGAGAAGGCACGGCCATTCACCGTCGGTCAGGCCGGCCGGATCGACGGTATGACGCCGGCGGCGCTCGGCATCCTCGCGGCCTATCTTCGCCGCGAGGCGCGCAAGACCTCCAAGGCCATCGCATAGGGTTTCACGTGAAACAGCGCGGACGGGGCGGGGACAGACCGCTATCGCGACGATCAGGAGCCGGCGAGGCCGCCGGTCGCCGGTCCGAACCGACCCCCGGGAAACCGAAGATCGACAAGGCCAGCGCCAACGATCAGGCGCTCGACTCCATCATCGCCGCCGACAAGCGCGCGGCGCTTAAACTCGCACCCGTTTCACATGAAACGGAGGAGCGGCTCAATCGCTACATTGCGCTGCTCCGGGAGTGGCAGGCCAAGACCAATCTGGTCGCGCCCTCGACCCTGCCTCACCTCTGGACCCGTCACATCGCCGATTCGCTTCAGCTTGTGAATCTCGCGCCGTCAGCTAAACGCTGGGCCGACCTCGGCAGCGGCGGCGGCTTTCCCGGCGTCGTCCTCGCCTGCGCCATGGCCGGTACGCCGGGCGCGAGCGTTCATCTCATCGAGCGAATCGCCAAGAAGGCCGCGTTTTTGCGCGAAGCTGTTCGCGTCACCACATCTCCGGGAGTCGTACATCTCGCTGAGATCGGGGATAATGTGGATAGAATCACCGGCCCCGTCGATTGCGTCACCGCGCGCGCGTTGGCTCCGCTAAATCAACTCATCGGCTTTGCGGAGCCGCTGATGCGCCAAGGCGCAAAGGCGTTATTTCCGAAGGGTCAAGATGTAGAGGCTGAATTGACCGAAGCCGCTAAATATTGGAATATTCAGCCGCAGCTCCACCGAAGCCGGACCGGCGACGGATGGACCGTCGAACTGGCTTCGGTTGAACGGCGCGGGTGAGGCGCTCAGGGGTTGAGGAATTTCGATGACCGTGATTGACGAGCCGCAGCAAGACCAGACCGTCCAGGAGACGGACCAAGTCCCGCACGCTCACCCGCGCATTCTGGCGTTGGCGAATCAGAAGGGTGGCGTGGGAAAAACGACCACAGCGATCAACCTCGGCACGGCGCTCGCCGCGATCGGCGAGCGCGTCCTGATCGTCGATCTCGATCCGCAGGGCAATGCGTCGACCGGCCTCGGCATCGAT
Organism: Bradyrhizobium sp. UFLA06-24; assembly: GCF_054967145.1. Taxonomy (NCBI): domain Bacteria; kingdom Pseudomonadati; phylum Pseudomonadota; class Alphaproteobacteria; order Hyphomicrobiales; family Nitrobacteraceae; genus Bradyrhizobium; species Bradyrhizobium sp. UFLA06-24. The sequence goes on along the minus strand of NZ_JADFUE010000026.1, from coordinate 30,453 downwards.
CGCCGCAATCGCTCTTGCTCGACCTATGACGTGCTGATCGGTGAAGCACCCTTGCGAGAAGCGGTGGTCTCCACCGCGGTGCCGCGGCTGCACATCGCGCCCTCGACCATGGATCTCTCCGGCCTCGAGCTCGAGCTCGGCACCACGGCCGGCCGCGCCTTCAAGCTGCGCGATGCGATCGGCGCGCTCAACAACAACGTCTCGCCCGAGTCGGACTACACGTACGTGTTGATCGACTGCCCGCCCTCACTGAACCTGCTGACGGTGAATGCGATGGCGGCATCGGACGCGATCCTGGTGCCGCTGCAGTGCGAGTTCTTCGCGCTCGAAGGTTTGTCGCAATTGCTGCAGACCGTGGAGCAGGTGCGCTCGACGCTCAATCCGAACCTGTCGATCCACGGCATCGTGCTGACGATGTTCGACTCGCGCAACAACCTCTCGAACCAGGTGGTTGCCGACGTCCGCCAGTTCATGGGCGAGAAAGTCTACAAGACCATGATCCCGCGTAACGTGCGCATTTCGGAAGCGCCGTCCTATGGCAAGCCGGTGCTGGTCTACGATCTCAAATGCGTCGGCAGCGAAGCGTACTTGCGTCTCGCCACCGAAGTGATCCAGCGCGAGCGCGAGCTGCGCGTCACGCATTAGCGCTACCGTAGGGTGGGCAAAGGCGTTTTCGTCGTGCCCACCGTCTTCCGCTTATGAACAATTGGTGGGCACGCTTCGCTTTGCCCAACCTACGACAATTCAGTTCTGGAGTGCTGCAGCGTGAATCCAAGGGAGCTGGCGATGGCCGATGAAGCGCGTTCGCGACTGGGCCGGGGTCTTGCAAGTCTGATCGGTGATGTCGGCGGCGAGGCCCAGCACGTCGACCGTCCGCGCGCGCAACGCAAGGTGCCGATCGAATTCATCAAGGCCAATCCGCGCAATCCGCGCCGGACTTTTTCGGATACCGAGCTCAAGGAGCTCTCCGAGTCCATCAAGCAGCACGGCGTGATCCAGCCGATCGTGGTGCGTCCCGTGAAGGGCGCACAGGATCGCTACGAGATCATCGCCGGCGAACGGCGCTGGCGCGCCTCGCAGATGGCCGGCCTGCACGAGGTGCCTATCGTGCCGGTCGACATCAGCGACAGCGATGCGCTGGAATTCGCGATCGTCGAGAACGTGCAGCGCGAAGACCTCAACCCGATGGAGGAGGCGCAGGGCTATCACGCGCTCGCCAACGAATTCAAACGCAGCCAGGAGGACATCGCAAAGGTCGTCGGCAAGAGCCGCAGCCATGTCGCCAACATGATGCGGCTGACCAAGCTGCCGGCCGAAGTGCAGGCCTTGATCGCGACCGGGGATCTGACCGCCGGTCACGCCCGCGCGCTGATCGGCGTGCCCGATCCGCTGGCCGCCGCCAAGCGCATCGTCGAGGAAGGTCTCAACGTCCGCCAGGCCGAGGCGCTCGCGCATGAAGAGGGCGTGCCGGAGCGCAAGCCGCAGAAGGCGCGCAGCAGCGGCGGCAAGGAGAAAGACCCTGATACGATCGACCTGGAGAAGCGTGTCAGCGACGCACTCGGCCTCAAGGTCACCGTCAATCACCGCGACCCCGGCGGCTCGGTCCAGATCAACTACCGCAACCTCGATCAGCTCGACGAGGTGATGAAGCGGCTGGCGAAGGGCGCGCTGTAGAGCTCAGTGCCGTCCGGGCGAAAGCCAGCTCTCTACACTCGTCAATTGTGAGCGCAGCGAAGCAATCCAGAGTCCCTCCGCGGAAAGATTCTGGATTGTTTCGCTGCGCTCGCAATGACGTGGAGAGAGCGTGGGGTTTATCCCCTTCGCCTCGCGTTCGCCGCGATCGCCATCAGCGTGCGCTGGGCGATGGCGGCGGCGAGCGTGGATTGCTTGCGGGTGTCGAGCGCGGCGGTCGCAAGCTGCTCGATGACCGCGGCGAGCCTTGCCGCGCTGAAATTGCGCAGCGCGGTTTCGACCATCGGTTTCCGCGAAAAATGCAGGCGCGGAAATCCGCCGTCGAGCACGGCGGACGCCGGCGTGCCGTCGGCAATCGCGAGCGCGGATTTGTGCAGCCACGCGGCGTGGCGCTGCGCGGCCGAGATGATCACGCCGGGATAGGTGCCGGCGATCATCGCCTTGGCGAATTCGGTCTCGACGATCTCGGGCCGGCCGGCGAAGGCGCCGTCGACGATCGGATCGAGCTTCAGCTCGGATGCGTCCGCGACCACGGACATCACGTCGTCCAGCGTGATCTCGCCTTTGCCATGGGCGTAGAGTGTCAGCTTACGCAGCTCGTTGCGGGACGCCTGGCGGTCGCCGCCGAGGAACGACATCAACGCGGCGCGGGCGTCCTGCGCGATGCGCAGATTCGCGGTGCGAAGCTCGTCCTCCATCAGTTTCGCCAGATCGCGCTCGGTGTCGGGATAGCAGCCGATCGCCACCGCGGTCCTGGCCTTTTCGCAGGCCTTGCGCAGCGGTGATTCCGGGCGCAGCTCGCCGGCCTCGATCACGATGCGGCAATCCTTCACGCCCATCTCAGCCAGCGTGTCGACACCGGCAGCAAAGCTCCGTGATCCCGCGCGGATGCGAATGGCGCGGCGACCGCCGAACAGCGGCACGGTCATGGCTTCGTCGACCAGGCGTGACGGCTCGGCGGAGAGCTCGTCGCCGTCGAGCTTGACCAGCGAGAAGGGATCGTTGGGATCGTCGACGGCGGACGCAACCAATGCGTCGGCGCGCTCGCGTACCAAGCCGGCATCAGGACCATAGAGCAGGATGATCGGCCGGCCCGCGTCGGGGCGGGCGAGGAAGGCGTCGATCTCTTTTCCGCGCAGCGCGACCATGTTGCCTGATACGCGTCATTCCGGGTTTATGCTTCGCATGCCCCGGAATGACGGGGATGAACTAGGTGCCCGCAGTGAAGAACGCGGCGAGCCGGGTGTTGATGTTCTCGGCGATCTCGTTTGCGGCACGATCCTCCGCGTCGCGCACCGCGCGGTTGCGGGCAAAGCGCTGGTAGGAGCCGGGCAGGTCATAGGACACGCGCGAGAAGGTAGTCCCGGTCATGACCGACTTGCCGGTCGCGACCTCGATCAGATTGTACTGGCAGTCGATGCCGTAGTTCTCGGTGTTCGGCAGGCCGGTACTGGGATCGACGATCAGCGACGTCTTGCTGGTGTTGAAGCGGATATCCAGCCGGTGGGTCGGCGGCATGCCCGTTGCCGAGCCGTAGAGCTTGAAGGCGAGGGCATTGCGGACCTCGACCCCGACCCGGGCCTCGCGCGAGGCGTTGGGCTTGGCGATCGGCGGCAGCTCGACCCCCATCAGCTTTTCACGCAAACCCGGGGTGCCGTCGGTATGCTCGGCATACATCGGCTGGAAGCAGCCAGCCGTCGTCGCCGCCAAGGCGGCGACCGCGAGCAGGCGGGCTGCGATGCGGATCCTAGCCGACAACATTCACAATCCTCTTGGGGACGATGATCACCTTGCGGACGGGCTTGCCGTCCAGGGCCAGTTTTACAGCATCGAGGGCCAAAGCGGCAGCCTCGATTTCCGGATTTTGGGCCGCTGTTGCAACCGTGACCTCACCCCGCTTCTTGCCATTGACCTGGACCACCAGCGTCACGCTGTCTTCAACCAGCAAATCGCGTTCGATTTGCGGCCAATCGGCCTCGGAAACCAGCCCGGGCTGCCCCAGAACCTGCCAGCACTCTTCGGCCAGATGCGGCATCATCGGGGAGAACAGCTGGACCAGGATCTGGCTGGCCTCCCGGATCGCCCAGGCGAGATCGGCCGTCGGCTGACCGGGGCGCTGGAGCACCTCCGAAAACGTGTTCGTGAACTCGCGGATATGGGCCAGGCAGACATTGAAGTGCAGCCGTTCGACCCCTGATGTGACCTTGTCGAGCGCGCCGTGGGCAGCCTTGCGCAAACCAGTCGCATCCGGCCCGAACGAGGCCGGCCGGGCCGCGGGGGCAGCCTTGCCAAGGTCCGCAGCATCGTTCACCAGCCGCCACAGACGCTGCACGAAGCGCGAGGCGCCCTGGACGCGCTCGTCACTCCAGATCACGTCGCGGTCGGGCGGGGAATCCGACAGCATGAACCAGCGGGCGACGTCGGCGCCATAGGTCGCGATGATGTCGTCGGGGTCGACCGTGTTCTTCTTCGACTTCGACATCTTCTCGATCGGGCCGATCTGGACGTCCTCGCCGGTCGCAAGCAGCGTCGCGCGGCGGCCGTTGCCACCGACCTCGATCTTCACCTCGGCCGGTTGCACCCAGGTGCCGTCGGCCTTCTGATAAGTCTCGTGCACCACCATGCCCTGCGTGAACATGCCGGCGAACGGCTCGTCGAGCGCGATGTGACCGGTCGCCTTCATCGCGCGGGTGAAGAAGCGGCTGTAGAGCAGATGCAGGATCGCGTGCTCGACGCCGCCGATATACTGGTCGACCGGCAGCATCCGGTTGGCGATCGCAGGCGTCGTCGGTGCGGCCTCGTTCCAGGGATCGGTGAAGCGCGCGAAATACCAGGACGAATCCACGAACGTGTCCATGGTGTCGGTTTCGCGGGTCGCCTTGCCGCCGCATTTCGGGCAGGTGACGTGCTTCCAGGTGGGGTGATGATCGAGCGCGTTGCCCGGCTTGTCGAAGCTCACATCCTCCGGCAGCACGACCGGCAACTGGTCGTCCGGCACCGGCACCACGTCGCACTTGGGACAGTGGATCACCGGAATCGGGCAGCCCCAATAGCGCTGGCGGGAAATGCCCCAGTCGCGCAGGCGGAAATTGACCTGGCGCTCGCCGACCGACGCATTGCCGCGCAGCTCGCGTTCCAGGCGCTTTGCGACCTCATCCTTGGCCTGGTCGATGGTCATGCCGTCGAGGAAGCGGGAATTGATCATGCGGCCGTCGCCGTCATACGCGGTGTCGGTGATGACGAATGATTTTGGATCCTGGCCTTCGGGACAGACGACGGGCGTGTTGCCAAGGCCGTATTTGTTGACGAAGTCGAGGTCGCGCTGGTCGTGCGCGGGGCAGCCGAAGATCGCGCCGGTGCCGTATTCCATCAGCACGAAGTTGGCGACATAGACCGGCAGCTTCCAGGAGGGATCGAACGGATGCACGGCGCGGATGCCGGTGTCAAAGCCCTGCTTCTCGGCTGTGTCGATGATCTCCTGCGCCGTGCCGATTTTCTTGATGTCGGCAATGAATTGGGAAAGCTTCGGGTTCTTTGCAGCCGCTGCCTGCGCCAGCGGATGATCGGCCGAGATCGCCATGAACTTCGCACCGAACAGCGTGTCGGGGCGCGTCGTGAAGATCTTCAGCTCGCTCTCGCCGGCGGGTGTGGTCGCCTGGTCCAGCGCGAAACGGATCAAGAGGCCCTCGGAGCGGCCGATCCAGTTGCGCTGCATCAGCCGGACCTTGTCGGGCCAGCGGTCGAGACTATCCAGCGCGGACAACAATTCCTGCGAGTACTTCGTGATCTTGAAGACCCACTGGCTCATCTCTCGTTGTTCGACAACGGCACCGGAGCGCCAGCCGCGGCCGTCGATCACCTGCTCGTTGGCGAGCACGGTCATGTCGACCGGGTCCCAGTTCAGCTTGCGCTTTTCACGCTCGGCGAGGCCCGCGGCGAGCATGTCCAAGAACATCTTCTGCTGATGCTTGTAATAGCTGGGGTCGCAGGTCGCGAATTCGCGGCTCCAGTCCAGCGACAGCCCGATCGAACGGAGCTGCTTCTTCATCGCGGCGATGTTGTCGTAGGTCCAGGCCTTCGGCGCGACCTTGCGCTCGATGGCGGCGTTTTCGGCCGGCAGGCCGAAGGCGTCCCAGCCCATCGGATGCAGCACGTTGAATCCCTTGGCGCGCATGAAGCGGGCCAGCACGTCGCCGAGCGTGTAATTGCGGACATGGCCGATATGAATGCGCCCGGATGGGTAGGGGAACATCTCCAGCACATAATATTTCGGCCGCGAATCGTCGTTCTTCGAGACGAAGATCGCCTGTTCGTCCCAGATGCGTTGCCAGCGCGGTTCGGCTTCGCGGGCGTTGTAGCGTTCGGAGGTCATGGAATCGTTGGGTTTTCGTGGTTTCGGCGGCCTGAAGAGGCCGGACTAGGCCATAGAAGTCGACGGGGGGTCAATGGGTTGCCGCCGGAAGTGGTGGCCCGCAATGCTGCTCCGCAAAAGTACGGATGAGGGCGTTGGGACCGGGTTAAGGGGTCGGTGCGAGTTTGGCCGTCAATAGTGTACCCCGCGTCAGGCAATGGCCCTAGATTTCGACAATCCCGACTATGACTATGCCGCCTCCATCGCCGGACGGGCGATGCGCAGCATGGCCGACCAGCGGATTCCGCCGACGCCGGCCAATTTCGCCATCTGGTTCCAGTATTACGCAGGTGGCCATGACGATCTGCGCAACGCCATCGATCTGCTGATCGACCACAACCGCCCCTTCGACAGCCGCACTAATCAGGACCTGTTCGAGACTTATATTGCGCCCCATGTGAGCGCTGCCGTCGTCGATACGTCCGAGCGGCTGCATGCCCTGATGGGCGCGGCGAAGGAGTTTCTGGCGACCGCAATCGCCGACAACCGCTCCCAGATGCAGGCGATCAGCCAGGTTGCCGACCAGGGCCAGGCGGGCGTCGACCCGAAGGCGCTGGTGGCCCAGCTCATGAACGAGCTGGCGCGGGCCGCTACCAGGACGACGCGGCTCGAAGCGGGCTTTGCCGAGAAGACCCGCGAGCTCGACGTCATCAGAGATTCGCTCTCCAAATCCGAGGAGCGCGCGCGGACCGACACGCTGACGGGACTCGCAAATCGCAGGGCGCTGGACGAATTTCTCCGCAAAGCACAGACGACCGCCGATTGGGGCGAGCCGCTGAGCGTGCTCCTGCTCGATATCGACCACTTCAAGACCTTCAACGATAATTTCGGTCACGGCGTCGGCGACCAGGTCTTGCGTCTGATGGCCAAGGTGCTGCGCGAAAAGGTTCGTACGCAGGATCTGACGGCTCGCTACGGCGGCGAGGAGCTGATCGCGGTGCTGCCCGATGCCGATCTTGCAGCGTGCACTGACATCGCCGAGCGGATCCGGCGCGCGATCGCGGAGTGCACCATCACCCGCCGCTCGACCGGCGAGGTGCTGCCGAACATCACAGTTTCAATCGGCGTGGCGCAGTATCGGGCTGGCGAGGCGATCGCCGATTTGATCGAGCGCTGTGATCGCGCGCTCTATCTTGCCAAGGGCGGCGGCCGCAATCGCGTCGTGACGGAGAACGAACTCGACCGCGCCGAGGCTGCGGGTTAGCGGAGCACAGCGAGATCAGGGCAAGCAGTCCGACTCTAGCCTGCCATCGCAATCTTGGCCGTGCCGTTCTCGATCGCCTCTACGCCATGCTCGACGACATTGTTGCGGCCGCGATGCTTGGCGGCGTAGAGCGCCGCGTCGGCGGCCTCGATCAGATCGCCCGGGCGCAGGGATTCGTTCGGTCGCGCCGCCGCAACGCCGATCGACACCGTGACGACCATGTGTGCCGAAGTGATGTGCGGCAGGCAGAGCTTCAGCACGGCCGCCCGCACCTGCTCGCCGATCTCGACGGCGCGGTTGACGTTGGTATTCGGGACCAGCAGGCAGAATTCCTCGCCGCCGTAGCGGGCCGCAAAGCCCATGGTGTCCGCAGCGATGCCGGATAGCGACTCGCCGAGCCGGGTCAGGCACGAATCGCCTTCGAGATGGCCGTAGGTGTCGTTGAACAGCTTGAAATGGTCCACGTCGATCATCAGAAGCGCGAGCTCGCTGCCGTATTGTTGCGCGCGCATCCATTCGAAGTCGAGGCGGCTCTGGAAACCGCGGCGGTTGGCAAGCCCCGAAAGCATGTCGATCGACGCCATCACCGTCAGCCGGTCGTTGGTCGCGATCAGCTCGCGCTCGCGCTGGCTGAGCTGAGCCGCCATCGCGTTGAAGGCGCGCGCCAGCGGCACGAATTCGGCCGGCAGCCGGCTGCGCGCGGCGCGGGCCGACAGATCGCCCTGGCCGAGACGCTTGGCCATGTCGGCGAGCATTTCGATCGGCTTGATCACGAGCTTCTCGGCGGCGATCAGGGCGCCGAGCAGCACGAACATGACGACGAAAGCGAGCTGGAGATAGGCGGTGCGGATATCGCGGCTCACCGCGGCGGAGACCTTGTCTTCGTCGATGCTGGCGATCAGGCGCGAATTGGTGCCGGCGATGCGGATGAAGCTGACCGCGCGATGTGACCCGTCGGCGGCAAGGAAAGACAGCGAGCCTTCGTCCTGGTCCGAGCGCAGCGCCATGTCGGCAATGGCCGACATCAGCGGCATGTTGTCGAGGGGACGGCCGACCGCGTTGTGCTGGTCGGCCGGCGCGGCCAGCACGGTGCCGGCGCTGTCGACCAGCACCGCGGTGATGCCGGCGCGGCCGCCCAGATTGTTCATCACCTTCGACATCCAGTCGAGATTGACCGTTGCCAGCACGACGGCGTCAGCGACGCCGCTGAACGCCGAAACTGGATAGACCGCCATCACGGTCGGCGATTGCACCGGCCGCGACAGGATGAAGTCGGACAGCACGAAGCGGCCGGTCTCCTGCGCCTGCTGGAAATAAGGCCGATCGGAAAGATCGAGGCCGACATACATGTTGTTGGTGGCGCACTGGATGCGACCGTCCTGGCCGGCGATCAGGAGCGTGCGAATCCAGGGAAGGTTCGTCGGCAGGCTCGCGCGCAGGACGTCACAGCTCTTGCTGACGCCGCCGGCGGAGGCGCGGATGAAAGCTTCCGATTTCAGGATGGTTTCGACCGACGAGATCACCTCGCGCTGCGCATCGGCGCTGTGTCTTGCGACGGTGGTGAATTCGGCCGTGGCCTGCGCGATCTGCTTGGTGCGGGTGTCTTCAAGCGAGCGGATGCGCTCGAGCATCAAGGGCGCGACCAGAATCACCGCGAGCAACGCAAGCCGGGCCCTGATGCCGAGGACCTGCTTGAGTTTTGCGCGTTTGCGGTTGAAACTGACGCTGACCATTTTCGCTACCCACCCCGCGGGCAAGGTAAAGCGAAGGGTTCAAAAACTCTTTCTTGAACTTGGTAAAATTGGAACTACCTCCGGTACTCGCATAGTTCGATCGACATCATGACAGACAATAACGCCGCGCCGGTAACCGGTCATTCACCAAACGCGCTTGCCGCGGTCGAGGCCGAGATTGCACGCGCCTGCAAGGATGCGCGGCGCGATCGCGCCTCGGTGACGCTGATCGCGGTGTCAAAGACTTTCGCTGCGGATGCAATTCTCCCGGTTATCGGCGCCGGACAGCGCGTATTCGGCGAGAATCGGGTGCAGGAGGCCAAAGGCAAGTGGCCGGCGTTAACAGCCGATTACCTTGACATCGCGCTGCATCTGATCGGACCACTGCAATCCAACAAGGCGAAAGAGGCGGTCGCGCTGTTCGATGCCATCCACTCGGTGGACCGACCGAGCATTTGCCAGGCGTTAGCCAAGGAAATCGAATCCCAGAACAGGCACCCGCAGCTCTTTGTCCAGATCAACACCGGCGAGGAGCCGCAGAAGGCCGGCGTTGCGCCCGGCGAGGCCGACGCCTTCCTGGCAAGCTGCCGCGACACCTATGGCCTGACGATATCAGGCCTGATGTGTATTCCCCCGGTGGACGAGCCGCCGGCTGCGCATTTCGCACTGACCGCCAAGATCGCGGCGCGCAACGGATTGACCAACCTCTCGATGGGCATGAGCGCGGATTATGCGACCGCGATTCTGTTGGGCGCCACCCATGTGCGCGTCGGAAGCGCGATCTTCGGGCATCGGTGAGTGCCGGCGGCGGACGCTCGCACGGCATCGGCTAGAGTTCGTCATTGCGAGCGAAGCGAAGCAATCCAGAATCTTTCCGTGGAGGCAGCCTGGATTGCTTCGTCGCAAGAGCTCCTCGCAATGACGGCGGAGTGTGAGGCCGCCTATTCAAATCTGACCGACACCTTCCCCAGCGCGCCGAAATCCGCCGCGAAATGATCGCCGGCCTGGATCGGCAGCGGCGGATGACAGGTGCCCGTCGTCACCACCTGCCCTGCCCGCAAGGTGATGCCGAGCCCGCGCAGCTCATTGGCAAGCCAGGCCAGCGCCATCAGGGGATCGCCGAGCACGTTCTTGCCGTGACCGACATAGCGCTCGCCGCGCAGCGTGATCTGCGGCCGCTCCTCGACGAGATCCATCGTGCGCCAGCTTGCGGAAGTGGCGGCACCAAGCACGAACAAATGTGCGCAGGCGTTGTCGGCGATCAGCTGCGCCTCGCCTGCGCCGGTGAAATCGGCGAAGCGCGAATCCGGAATCTCGATGGCCGGATGCAAGCTGTCGACCGCCGCAAGTACCTCGTCGACGCCAAAAGGCGTCGGTCGCGGCGCCAGATCGCGCGCCATGCGAAAGCAGAATTCGGGCTCGCCGACCCGCATTGCATTGCCCTTCATCGACGCGATACCGCCGTCGGCGATCACCGTGTCGCTCATGATGCGCCCGGCCAGCGGTCCCGTGACGTTGATGTGCTTCTGGCCGGCCTCGCTGGTCGCCGCGATCTTCCAGCCGAACAGTTTTCCGAACGACTGGTGTTCGAGCACGCCCTGCACGGCGTAACCATCCGCGCGGCTCTGCGGCCGCAGCCGCGTCTCCAGCGCATCGAGCTTGGTGCCGTCGCGCCAATGTCGAACGAGGACCTGCGAAGCGGCGTTGATCTGATCCTTGTCGAGCATCTGTCCTCACCCGATGATGATTCTTGTTCTTGGTCCTATCTGCCGCAGCAATTGCAGCATCGCCGCCTTGGTCATGGAGACGCAGCCCGCGGTCGGGCCGAAATTGTCGCGCGCCAGATGCAGGAAGACGGCGCTGCCGCGGCCGGCGACGCGCGGCCTGGCGTTGTGGTCGATTTCGATGATGAAGTCATAGAGATGATCGGCCCGTTTGAGCCGATCGCCGCCCTCGCCCTTCCCGCGCCGGATCCACTGGTTGTAGTGGCGATCGCCGGGGTCTTCGCACCAGGCATCCGTGTCGCCAATGGTCCGCGCCGGCAGAAAGGTCCGGGGCCGGCTGTGCCGGTCGCCCCGCCACCACAATCGCCTGGGACGAAAACAGCCTCTCGGGGTACCGCCGTCGCCCTCGCGCTTGTTGGCCAGAATGCCGCCGCGGCCGAGCGCCACCGGGATCGTCAAATGGCCGACCGTCAGCCAGCCCCGGCGCGGATTCCCTGCGGCAGGCTTAACGCGGATCGCGGACAGCGGTCCCGGCCCTCGATTCCTGGTATAACTCACTGACACAGCTTTATTTTTCATGTGAACGCGCGATGCCGAATTCATTACAGGACATTCATCAATGCGCCCTGCTATTCTGGGTTAGAGTAATTCCGGCTTGTGAATCGGTAACAGCCCACTACTTCAACACGAACAACAATAAAAACAGCGACCCCTAAACTTCCCATCACGGCTGGGTGCGGCATGCCCGCGCGCCCGTCCGACCCAAAAGGATGATCCCCCATGGCCAATGCCCGCAAGATCCTGATCGTGGATGACGATACCGATCTGCGCGATACGTTGGTGGAGCAATTATCGCTACACGAAGAATTTGAAGCCTCCGCCGTCGATACCGGCGCCAAGGGCGCGAGCGCCGCAAAGGCCAACGCCCCCGATCTGGTCCTGATGGATGTCGGCCTTCCCGACACCGACGGCCGCGAGGTGGTCCGCTCCTTGCGCAAAGGCGGCTTCAAGGCGCCGATCATCATGCTGACGGGGCACGACACCGATTCCGACACGATTTTGGGCCTGGAATCGGGGGCCAACGACTATGTCGCAAAGCCGTTCCGCTTTGCCGTGCTGCTGGCCCGCATCCGCGCCCAGCTTCGCCAGCACGAAGCCAGCGAGGACGCGGTGTTCTCGGTCGGCCCCTACTCCTTCCGTCCCGGCTCCAAGATGCTGACCGCGGCCAATGCCCGCAAGGTCCGCCTCACCGAGAAGGAAACCGCAATCCTGCGCTTCCTCTACCGGGCCGGCCAGATGCCGGTGTCGCGCGAGACCCTGCTCCAGGAGGTCTGGGGCTACAATTCCGGCGTCACCACCCACACGCTGGAAACCCACATCTACCGCCTCCGCCAGAAGATCGAGAAGGACGCCGCCAACCCGGAGATCCTGGTAACGGAAGCCGGTGGCTACAAGCTGGTGCCGTGATACGTTCCGGATGCGCGCGATTCGTCGTAAATCAGCGCGTTCCACGAACCTCGGACCGGAATGTCAATCGACGACGACGTAGCGCTGCTCGAGCGTGTCCCGACACTGCGCCTGTTGGGAGACGCCTCGTTGCGCATGCTGGCGATCGGCTCCGAGCAGCGCGACTTCGTCCGCGGCGACATCCTGTTCAATCTCGGCGACGATGCCGATGCCGGCTTCGTGGTCCAGCGCGGCGCCTTCCGTGTCGATGACGGCGCGGGCGCCGAGATGATCGCCGGCCCCGGCACGCTGATCGGCGAGCTTGCGCTGGTCGTGCCGATGAAGCGGCCGTCGAGCGCGGTCGCGCTGGAGCATTCCTCCGTCATCCGCGTCGCGCGCAGCCTGTTTCAGCGCGTGCTCGAAAGCGATCCTGCCGCCGCGGTCCGCCTGCGCGACGAATTCGCCATCCGCTCCAGCCAGATCGCCAGCGATATCCTGATGGCCGGTTCGAAGCTGAGTACGTAACCTCCCCACCCGTCATTCCGGGGCGCGACGAAGTCGCGAACCCGGAATCCATTCATCCACCAACTTTGCCGCCTGATGGATTCCGGGCTCGCGCTACGCCCGCCCCGGAATGACGAGAGTTACACGTCCAGCGTCACCGTCACAGGCACGTGATCCGACGGCCGTTCCCAGCTGCGGGCATCGCGCAGAATCCTGAAATCCTGCACCGCATCCTTCAGCGCGCGCGAGACCCAGATGTGGTCGAGCCTGCGGCCGCGATCACCGACGGTCCAGTCGGCGGAGCGGTAGCTCCACCAAGTGTAGACCTTTTCCGACATCGGGATGCGGTCGCGCGCGACGTCGACCCATTCGCCGGCTTCGAGCGCGGCCTTCAGCTTTTCGGTTTCTATGGGCGTGTGCGAGACGACTTTCAGAAGCTGCTTGTGCGACCACACGTCGTTCTCGTGCGGCGCGACGTTGAGATCGCCGACCAGGATGTGTCTGTCATCACCGCGCGGATGCAGCGGCTCGCAGGCCTTCATCTCGTCGAGGAAGCGAAGCTTATGGTCGAACTTCTGGTTCAGCGCGGGATCGGGAATGTCGCCGCCGGCCGGCACGTAGAAATTATGCAGCACCAGCGGCTTTGCGATTGTGGCCTTCTCGCCGAACGACACCGAAATATGGCGCGAATCCACCTTGTCGCAGAAGGTGCGGATGTCAGTCGATTCGAACGGGATCTTCGAGACGATGGCGACGCCGTGATAGCCCTTCTGTCCGTTCAGCGCGACGTGCTCGTAACCGAGCCGCTTGAAGCGCTTCAGCGGAAAGGCGTCGTCGATGCATTTGGTTTCCTGCAGACACAGCACGTCCGGCCGCGCACTCTTGAGAAATTTCGCGACCAGGTCGATGCGCAGCCGCACCGAATTGATGTTCCAGGTTGTCAGGGAAAGACGCATGAGAATGGCGTCTTAGCATGGATTGACGGGGGCGGAATGCTTGTCCACAGGGGCGGTGCTGCAGGGTGGGCAAAGTGAAGCGTGCCCACGATGTCTAGATGGTGGGCACGGCGCAAGTGCGCCTTTGCCACCCTACGGCAGTCGAGCGCTTAGCCCGGCGCCGGGCCGTAATTGGTGAAATCGATCTTGAACATGCTGGGATCGAGCTTCTTGCCCGCATCGAGATTGTAGACCGCGACCGTGGTGTCGTAGCCCTGCGGGTCGGTGACGGTCCATTGCTTCAGCTGGCCGTCCTTGGCGCCGATCATCAGCAGCAGGCGGCTGGTGCCGACCAGCGCCTGCTTCTCTTCGATGGTGACACTGATGAAGAGATCGTCGGAGGTGACGTTGACGACGTTGGTGTCCTTCATCAGGTCGATGCGGTCCGACAGCAGGAAGCGCAGCGGCGTCTGCGACAGCGGGTAGACGTCCTGCGTCGCGAGCTTGCGGTCGCGGACCACGACCGACGATCCGTCGGCGATGATGTCGATCGGGCTCGGCGGGTCATATTCGAAGCGGAGCTTGCCCGGCTTCTGGATGTAGAAATCGCCCTGCGTCTTGCTGCCGTCGGGGCCGACCTGGACGAAATTCCCGACCAGCGTCGACAGCGACGACAGATAGGCGCTGACCTTGGCCGCCTGCGCCTTCTGCTTGTCGTCGAAAGTCTGGAAGATGCTGCTCGGCACGTTCCGGCGCGGATCGGGAATCACCGGATTCGGCGGCGCCTGCGTCGCACCGGTGATCGCCGGCCCTCCCGAGGGCTGAGCATTGTCGCGGCCCTTCGGTGCAGGCTTCGGCACGGGGACGTTCTGTGCAAACGACGCTGCGGTCACCATCATGGCGGTGACGAGAAGCACGCCCGCCACGCGCGCGCCGCGCGCAGCGAAAGAGGCCGCGAATCGAATGTCCGGATGTCTGGTCAACGCGTCGTCCTGTGTGGCTGGGCGCCGTTTTAGCGTGATTTCGGGCAAAAGCGGAGATCGATTTTGCGTGAAAATGTCATTCGAGGCGTGCTGCCTCACATGTGGCTGTCTTCTTCCTCGACCAGAATCTCGCGTTTGCCGGCGTGATTGGCGGGTCCGACGATGCCTTCCAGTTCCATGCGCTCCATCAGCGATGCCGCGCGGTTATAGCCGATTTGCAGGCGGCGCTGGATGTAGCTGGTCGAGGCCTTGCGGTCGCGCTTGACGATCGCCACGGCCTGCTGGAACAGGTCGCCGCCGCCATCTGCGCCCATGCCACTGGCGTCGAACACCGCGCCACCATCCTCGTCCTCGCTCGGCTCTTCGGCCGTGACGGCCTCGAGATATTCGGGCTGGCCCTGCGTCTTGAGGTGGCGCACCACCTTCTCGACTTCCTCGTCCGAGGCGAAAGGTCCGTGCACGCGGCTGATGCGGCCGCCGCCGGCCATGTAGAGCATGTCGCCCTGGCCGAGCAGCTGCTCGGCACCCATCTCGCCTAGAATGGTGCGGCTGTCGATTTTCGAGGTGACCTGGAAGGCGATACGGGTCGGGAAGTTCGCCTTGATGGTGCCGGTGATGACGTCAACCGACGGGCGCTGTGTCGCGAGAATCACATGCAGGCCGGCGGCGCGCGCCATCTGTGCGAGGCGCTGCACCGCGCCTTCGATGTCCTTGCCGGCCACCATCATCAGGTCGGCCATTTCGTCGACGATGATGACGATGTAGGGCAGCGGATCGAGCGAGAGCTTCTCTTCCTCGTAGATCGCCTTGCCGGTTTCCTTGTCGAAGCCGGTGTGCACCGTGCGCGTCGGCTCTTCGCCCTTGGCTTTCAGCTCGAGCAGGCGCGTGTTGTAGCCGTCGATGTTGCGCACGCCGAGCTTGGCCATGTTCTTGTAGCGCTCTTCCATCTCGCGCACCGCCCATTTCAGCGCGACCACCGCCTTCTTCGGATCGGTCACGACGGGCGTGAGCAGATGGGGAATTCCGTCATAGACGGAGAGTTCGAGCATCTTGGGATCGACCATGATCAGGCGGCACTGGTCCGGGCGCAGCCGGTAGACCAGACTGAGGATCATGGTGTTGATCGCGACGGACTTACCGGAGCCGGTGGTACCGGCAATCAGCATGTGCGGCGTGCGCGCGAGGTCGATGATGACGGGGTCGCCGCCGATGGTCTTGCCGAGGCAGAGCGGCAATTTCGCCACCGTGTCGGTGGCTTCCTTCGCCACCAGCAATTCGCGCAAGTAGACCTTTTCGCGATGTGCGTTCGGCAGCTCGATGCCGATGGCGTTGCGGCCGGGAACGACGGCAACGCGTGCCGACAGGGCGCTCATCGAGCGCGCGATGTCGTCGGCGAGGCCGATCACGCGGGAGGATTTGATGCCCGGCGCCGGCTCCAGCTCGTACAGCGTGACGACGGGGCCCGGATTGGCTTTCACGATCTCGCCGCGCACGCCGAAATCCTGCAGCACGCCCTCGAGCGAGCGCGAGTTGGTTTCGAGCTCGGCCTTGCTGAGCGGCTGACGGTCGCCGGCCTTCGGCGCCGCCAGCATGGAGACGGAGGGAAGATCGAACTTGTCGGAGCCCTTCTTGGCCGCCGGCTTCGGCGCAGCCTTCTTGCGCGATGCGCGCGCGGGCGCCTCTTCCTCTTCCTCCTCCTCTTCTTCTTCGACCTCTTCGTGCTCGTCCTCGTAATCTTCGTCCTTGGACTGCGGTGAGATCGAAGGCGCGGCGCGGCCGCCGCCGAGATTGGGTTCCTGCCGGCTGAATGCGACAGCCTTGGCCTTCGGTCCGCTCGAGACCAGCGAACGATAGGCCGCGCCGAACAGCCAGATGAGCCGCGCCTTGGTGCTCATCAGCGCGTGGAACAGCCAGCCTAGCGATACCGAGCCGTGATCGCTGTCCTCGTCGTCCTCGAGCGGCTTGTCGTCCTCCTCGATGTCAGCGAGCTCGTCGTCATGCTCGCGCGCGCCGAGACCGCAGGCGATCAGGAACGTCGCAGCCAGCGCGACGAACAGGATCGCGCCGAGCACCAGGCGATAGATCACGCCTGGCGGTCCGAAGATCACAGCGGGGGCGCGCACCAGCGCATCGCCGACCACGCCGCCGAGCCCGGTCGGCAGCGGCCAGGCGCCGCCATGCGGCCAGCAGCTGACAAAACCCGCCGCGATCACGGTGCAGAGGATCCAGCAGCCGAGCCGCAGCGCCTCGCGATCGAACGGGCGATGGGTCATCATGCGCCAGCCCCACACTGCGACGGTGAGGATCAGCATGATCGCGCCGAGCCCGAGGATCTGCATGGCGAGGTCGGCGCCGATCGCGCCGGCATAACCGAGAATGTTGCGGATCGGGCGCGAGGTGGCGTGGCTGAGGCTCGGGTCCTGCACCGACCAGGTCATCAGCGCGGCGGAGGCGAGGCCGGCCAGCGCGATCAGGCCGAGGCCGGTGAGCTCGCGCATGCGCCGCGCCAGACCCTCCCGGATCGAGGGCGGCAGATGGCCGACCAGGGGAATGACACGCTCGATTGCCGACATGCTCATGGGCCCCGCCTAACCCAGAGTTTCGACCAGCCGGTGCAGCGCCTGCGCCGTGGTCTCGCTATCCTGCACCAGCGCCAGCCTGATGTAGCCGGCACCGGGGTTGAAGCCGTCGGGCTGTTGCCGCGCCAAAAAGCTGCCGGGCACCACGCGCACGCCTGCTCCCTTGAAGAGTTTCAGCGTCACCGACACGTCGTCGCCGATCCCGGACGTGTTGAGCCAGACGCAGAAGCCGGCATCGGGCCGGCGATAGCCATAACGATTGCCGATGATCTGGTCGGCGAGATCGAACTTGATCCGGTAGAGCCTGCGGTTCTCCTCGACATGCGCTTCGTCGCCATAGGCAACGGTCGCGACATGCTGGAGCGGTACCGGCACCTGCGGGGCCGCGATGTTGCGCAGCTCCAGGAACATGCCGATGAATCTCTTGTCGCCGGCGGCGAAGCCGACGCGCAGGCCCGGCAGGTTGGAGCGCTTCGACAGCGATTGGAATGCAGCCACGCGGGTGAAATCGGCCCCCGCACATTCGAGCGCGCTGCCCGGCGCCTCGCGGGTGTAGATCTCCGAGTAGCACTCGTCGCTGAGGATCATAAAGCCGTGCCGATCGGCGAGCTGCTTCAACCGCGTGAAGTAATCACGCGTAGCGACCGAGCCCTGCGGATTGGCGGGCGAGGCCAGATAGAATGCGACCGTGCGCGCCAGCGTCGCTTCGTCGATGGCGTCGAGATCAGGCAGGAAGCCGTTGTCGACTGTGGTCGGCAGATGCACCGGCTCGCAAGCCGCTGCGAGAGCGCCGGCGCCATAGACCGGATAGAACGGGTTCGGCATCAGGATGGCGGGCTTGCCGGGACGCGGGCCGACATAGCGCGCAGCCGCCATCGCGGCAAGGAACAGCCCTTCGCGGCTGCCATTGAGGACGAGAATCTCGCTCTTGGGATCCAGCGCGCGCGGCAGTTTGAAGCGCGACGACAGCCAGGCGCTTGCCGCGTTCCTGAACGGCTCGGTGCCCTGGTTCATCGGGTAACGGCCGAAATCGGCGATGTGCTTGGCCAGCACCGGGCCGACGAAGTCAGGCACCGGATGCTGCGGCTCGCCGACTGCGAGCGAAATCAAGGGCTTGCCGGGTTGATGCGGCGCCAGCAGCTCGTTCAGCCGGACAAAGGGCGAGCGTTCGTTATTGGAGCTTCCACTGGCCTGCGGCGCACGGGATGAAGCGGTCATGACCATTCTGGGCGCCAGTACTCTCGGAACGGCCGGTCGCGCGCGGGCGCCGGCGGGAAAGCGGTTCAGTTCACCATAGATAGGGCGAGGTTAAGACGCGATTAACCATCGGCCGGCCGGCCCGTCCAGAGCGTGAATAACGAGCCCGGATAACAAGGGATTCGAGCTGCGCCCGAGTGCCCGTCATGGCCCGGCTTGTCCCGGCCATGACCAATTCGGCCCATGTCGGACCTTCAGCGCCCCGGCAGTTTCTCGAATGTCTTCATGCCCGCGGGGATCGTGTGGAAGTCCCGCATGTCGCAGGTGTAGATCGCCATCTGCGGCCGGAACTGGTCCGGCTCGTCCAGCGTGCCGACCTTGACCACGGTCGCCGGCAGTCCCGGAACCTTGGTGACCAGATGCGTGCCGCACTCGGCGCAGAATTCGCGCGTCACGGCGCGTTCGAGGTCCTTGCGGGTGAACTGCTTGGGCTGCCCCGTGATGTAGGTGAACCCGGCCGCCGGCATCGCGATGAAGGTGTTGGGCCCGCCGCCCGAGATGTACTGGCACTCGCGGCAGTGACATTGGGCCTGCATCATCGGATCGCCCTCGGCAACGTAGCGAACTTCGCCGCAATAGCATCCGCCTTCCAAACGCATGACGACCTCCCGTTTTATTGTTCGTTGTGGTCGGTATTTCTGCGCCGGCGATCCGGAATGGCAATCCCCTTTCTTTGGAGCGCCGGGCAAAAAGAAAGGGGCTCCAGCTTGCGCTGGAGCCCCTCAACGGTCGGGGCATTGCCGGGTATGTGCCCGAACCGTAGGAGTGGACGCGATCCCCGAGGAGAGATCGCGCCCGGGAGGAGAGGTTACATATTGTAGGCGCGTTCGGTGTGGTCGGTGATGTCGAGGCCTTCACGCTCGCTCTCGACATTGGCGCGCAGGCCAACGATCACGTCGACGACCTTGTAGAGGATCGCCGAACCGACGCCCGACCACACCAGCGTGGTGCAGACGGCTTCGATCTGGGAGATCATCTGCGCGGCGAAGTCGTAATCGGCAACCTTGGGCGGGATCGCGGTGTAGTCGATGATGCCAGCACCACCGAGAGCCGGATTGACCAGGATGCCGGTGCCGAGGGCGCCGACGATGCCGCCGATGCAGTGCACGCCGAACACGTCGAGCGAGTCGTCGTAGCCGAGCGCGTTCTTCACGACGGTGCAGAAGAACAGGCAGACCACGCCGACCACGAGACCGAGGACGATCGCACCCATCACGCCGGAGAAGCCGGCGGCAGGCGTGACGGCCACGAGGCCCGCGACAGCGCCGGAGATGACGCCCAGCACCGACGGATGACCCTTCACGATCCACTCCGCGAACATCCACGACAGCGCAGCGGCGGCGGTGGCGACGAAGGAGTTGGTCATGGCGAGCGCAGCGCCGCCGTTGGCCTCTAAGTTGGAGCCGGCGTTGAAGCCGAACCAGCCGACCCAGAGCAGCGAGGCGCCGATCATCGACATGGTCAGCGAGTGCGGAGCCATCAGCTCCTTGCCGTAGCCGACGCGCTTGCCGATCAACAGAGCGCCGACGAGGCCGGCGATGCCGGCATTGATGTGCACCACGGTGCCGCCGGCGAAGTCGATCGCGCCCTTCTTGAAGATCCAGCCGGCGTCGGCGTTGATCTCGTCGAGCTTGGCCTGAGCCGCGGTCTTCGCCGCCGCGTCAGTCGCAGCAGCCAGGGCCTTGGCCGCGTCCTGGATCGCGTCCGGGCCGGGCCAGTACCAGACCATGTGCGCGATCGGGAAGTAGATCAGCGTGACCCAGAGCGGGATGAACAGTGCGATCGCCGAGAACTTCATGCGCTCGGCGAAGGCGCCGACGATGAGGGCGGGCGTGATCGCCGCGAAGGTCATCTGGAAGCACATATAGACGAGCTCCGAGATGTTGGCGTCGACCGAGAAGGTCGCGGCCTTCGAGTCGGTGGTGACGCCCATCATGAACGCCTTCGAGAAGCCGCCGATGAAGTCGGAACCGCCGGTGAAGGCGAGGCTGTAGCCGTACACGGCCCAGATCACGGTGACGACGCAGACGGTGTAGAACACCTGCATCAGCACCGAGAGCATGTTCTTGGAACGAACGAGGCCGCCGTAGAACAGCGCGAGACCCGGGATCGTCATCAACAGCACGAGCACTGTCGATGTCAGCATCCAGGCGTTATCCCCCTTGTTGACCGTTGGCTCGGCATAGGCTGCGGTCGCAGCGAACAGGCCGACTGCGAGAGCCGCCAATCCCGCGCCATAGGGACGCTTAAACGTCATTTCATTTACTCCTGATTGAATTTTGGTTGAGCGCGAAATCAAAGGGCCGCGGCGTCGGCCTCACCGGTGCGGATGCGGACCGCGTGGTCGAGGTTGATGACGAAGATCTTGCCGTCGCCGATCTGACCGGTTTTCGCGGCGGACGTGATGGCGTCGATGGTCTTGTCGACCTGCTCGGAGGCGATAGCGACTTCGATCTTGATCTTGGGCAGAAAGCTCACGGCATATTCGGCGCCGCGGTAGATTTCCGTATGGCCTTTCTGCCGGCCATAGCCCTTGACTTCCGTCACCGTGAGACCGTGAACGCCAATGGCGGTCAGGGCGTCACGGACTTCTTCCAGCTTGAATGGCTTGATAATCGCCATAACAATTTTCATGGGTCCTATCCCCGCTTGGGCCCGGTCCGGACGTGGCCGGGCGTTTCTCGACTGGTTCGCCACGAGGGAGAAAGATTCACTACGCGGGCACAGCCGGGCCCTTAGAATCAAATGCCGTGCCAGATCGGACGGCTTGCCTAATGGACTATGAAAACGGGGGTTTTCGCGTTTGACGGGTATTGCGCTGCACTGCGCCATTACGTCGCGCTCAATACGTGATCAGCCCTGATTAAAATCAGGGCAGCAACAGCCTGCCGACACAATGTTGCTCATGTGCCGGGCAGTAGAAGGTACTGCAATACAGTTCGATCCGAGAGATATCGAACCCGTCGCGCCCGCTGCTCATGGCATGCGCGCAAGGCGGCGACCGGGTTGCGCCGCCGGCTCTGGCAAAAGCACTCCGGCCGAGGGCCGCTATGGCATCTTCAGGCGGCCTCGCGCTCTGCGAAAACCCGGTCGATCAAGCCCCACTCGACGCCCTGCTGCGCGGTCATGAAATGGTCGCGGTCCAGCGTCCGTTCGACCTCCTCTTCGGTCCGTCCGCAATGTTGCGCATAGAGGCGGATGATGCGCCGCTTGGTTTCCTGCATCTCGTTGGCATGGATCAGGATGTCGGTGGCCTGGCCCTGAAAGCCACCGAGCGGCTGATGCACGTGAAGGCTCGCATTGGGCAAAGCGGCCCGGTGACCGGGCTCGCCCGCCATCAGCAGGAACGAGCCCATCGAGCGCGCGGTGCCCATGCACAGCGTATGCACCGGCGCCTTGATGAACTGCATGGTGTCGTACATCGCGAGGCCGGAGGTGATCACGCCGCCATAGGAATTGATGTAGAGATTGATCGGCCTGTTGGGGTTCTCCGCCTCCAGGAACAGGAGCTGCGCGCAGACGAGGCCCGACATCGCATCATTGACCTCGCCGTTGAGAAAGATGATGCGCTCGCGCAGCAGCCGCGAATAGATGTCGAACGATCGCTCGCCGCGCGCGGATTGTTCGACGACCATAGGGACGAGCTGAAGCATGTCGCGCATCGGCGACCTCCATGTCTTTGAGGTGATGACGTCGTGTGAGTGTCAGGCCGCCGCGCGCATCAGGCAGCAATTGCTGTTGGCCGGCTGCGGCAGTCTTGCGCCGATCTCGCAGGCTTGCTGAATGATGCGAAAGCGCGTGCCGCCCGACACGTTCGGCTCGATCCGGAAGATGACGTGGCTTTCACGAAACGGCGGCTCGGAATCGCGCATCCGGTAGCGCACCTCTTCGCCGGGGACCGATGTTTCAGGCTCGGCCCCGGCAAGATCGCAGTCCGGAAGCCAGCGCTCGCGCAACTCGGGAATGGTGACGGCACGCCAGACTTTTGCCGGCGGTGCGTCGAATTCGAATTCGAGCACGAGCTTTGCGTCGGGGCGGTCAGGCTTTGCGGCGTCGCTCATTGATCCATATCCTTCAAGAGATCGGCGAGTGCTTCCATGCGCTTCGGCCAATAGGCGCGATAGCGCGCAAGCCATGCCCCGATGGCGGCGATTCCGTCCGGATCGACTTCGTAATTCACAAAGCGGCCCTGCCGCTGCTCGCGCACAAGGCCTGCCGCGCGCAGCACCGAAAGGTGCTGCGACATCGCCGGCTGGCTGATCTCCAATCCGTCGCGCAAGGCGCTGGCGTTCTGGCTTCCGCCCGCCAGCCTCTCAAAGACAGTGCGGCGCGTCGGATCTGCCAGCGCTTTGAAGATGTCGGCTTCGATCATGGCAACACATAAGCACGTGCTTATGTGTTGCGCAAGCCCTTACTGCAGCGCCTCGCCGTGCTGCGAGATATCGAGCCCCTCGAGCTCGTGCTCGCGCGAGACGCGCAAGGGCACGAACAGGCCGACCAGCTTGAGCAGGACGAAGCTCACGCCCGCCGACCAGACGAAGGTGACGGCGATCCCGTAAAGCTGGATCAGCAATTGCTGCGGATGGCCTTCGAGCAGGCCGGCAGTGCCGCCGATCGCGCTGGTGGCGAACACGCCGGCGAGCAGCGTGCCGGTCAGCCCGCCGATGCCGTGGACGCCGAACACGTCGAGCGAATCGTCGTAGTTGAAACGGTGCTTCAGCCAGGTGCAGGCCCAGTAGCAGATCCCGCCCGCGGCGATGCCGATGACGATGCCGTGCCACGGCGCAACGAAGCCCGAGGCCGGCGTGATGGTGCCGAGCCCGGCCACCGCGCCCGAGATCATGCCGAGCACGGACGGCTTGCGCCGCGCCGACCATTCGATCGCGCCCCAGGTCAGCGCGCCCGAGCACGCTGCAAGATGCGTCGCGATGATCGCCATCACCGCGCGCGAATTGGCAGCGCCGGCCGAGCCGCCGTTGAAACCGAACCAGCCGACCCACAACAGGCCGGTGCCCATCACCGCCAGCGAGAGATCGAACGGAGAAAGATTCTCGGTGCCGTAGCCGTGACGCCGCCCCATCACCTTCGCGGCGACAAGGCCGCCTGTGCCGGCCGACAAATGCACGACGAGGCCGCCGGCGAAATCCAGCACGCCCATGCTGTTGAGGAAGCCGCCGCCCCACACCCAATGCGCCAGCGGAATATAGACGAAGATGAACCAGGCGACCGAGAACAGGAGATAGGCGGAGAACCGCATCCGGTCGGCCACCGAGCCTGCGACCAGCGCCACCGTGATGATCGCGAACGTCATCTGATAGAGCATGAACAGCGCTTCCGGGATCGTCTTCGCCGCCGGATTGATGCTGTCCATGGTCATGCCGGCCAGGAACCAGCGGTCGAGCGTGCCGAGCCAGGGGCCGTCACCGACGAAGCACAGCGAATAGCCGAACGCGACCCAGAGGATCGAGATCAGCGTCACTGCGGCGAGGCTCTGCGCCATGGTCGCGAGCACGTTCTTCTTGCGCACCATGCCGGAGTAGAACAGCGCAAGCCCCGGGATCGTCATCATCAGCACCAGCGCGGTGGCGACGATCATCCAGGCGGTGTCGGCCGTGTTGATGTCGGAGGCCGCGGCTTGCGCCGGCGCGGCCATCATCAACACGAACCCGACCGGCGCAGCCATCGCGGCTACGCGGCGCAACAAACCTGCCATGTCATTTCCCCCCGGCATCGTGGTGGCTTTGCACGCGATGGCGTCCAGGCCCGGTGCAATCGAAGAAGGAGCGATGCGTTTCGAGCGCAGTGGATACCGGTTCGCGTGACGAAAACGCGTCAAACAGAGTTTCAGAGTGCGTCGCTGTCGGTTTCGCCGGTGCGAATGCGCAGCGCATGGTCGATCGGCGTCACGAAGATCTTGCCGTCGCCGATCTGGCCGGTGCGGGCGCTTGCGGTGATCACACCCACGGCCTTGTCGGCGACGTCGGAGGCGACCGCGATCTCGATCCGCAGCTTCGGCAGGAAGTTCACGACATATTCCGCCCCGCGATAGATCTCGGTGTGACCCTTCTGGCGGCCATAGCCCTTTACCTCGGTCACGGTCATGCCGTGGACGCCGATCGCCGTCAGGGCCTGGCGGACCTCATCGAGCTTGAAGGGTTTGATGATCGCGACGACGAGTTTCATGGTCAGGCCTATTCCCCGGGATGCGCCGCGCCGCATGTCCCCGGCGCTGCGTCAATCTGGCATCTTTCCGGGCAAATGGCACAAAAAACTTGCACATTGAAGCGGAAAAACGTTTGGCCAAGGGCGCTCGTGTGAACGGCTGCCTCTGTACAGGGCGTCAGTTCATCTATCACAATGCATTTTTCGCATGGATGCGGTGAACCCGCGCCGGCCGAACGGTACATAAGTATTTTGGGGGACGCATCATGGCGAGTTGGTTCTATGCATCCGAGGGCAAGCAGCAGGGGCCCTATCCGGAGGGGCAATTCCGCGACCTGATCGCGCAAGGGATCGTGCGTTCCGAGACGCTGGTGTGGACCGAGGGCATGGCCGGCTGGCAGAAGGCAGCCGAAATCCCGGGCCTGATCTCGGCTGGCGGCATGCCGCCGATCATCCAGGCCGGTGGTCCGCCGATGATGGGCGGCGCTGGTTATGCAGCCAGCGGGAGCGCTGCCGGCGGTTCGCTGTCGGTCGATTTCGGCATCTGGGATTTTACCTGGCGCACGCTGGTGATGGCCATCGGTTCCTGCTTCGTCATCCCGGCGCCCTGGCTGTTCGTCTGGTACACGAAATGGCTCGTGCCCTGCGTCAAGGT
Source organism: Bradyrhizobium sp. UFLA06-24 (assembly GCF_054967145.1). Classification (NCBI taxonomy): domain Bacteria; kingdom Pseudomonadati; phylum Pseudomonadota; class Alphaproteobacteria; order Hyphomicrobiales; family Nitrobacteraceae; genus Bradyrhizobium; species Bradyrhizobium sp. UFLA06-24. The sequence continues at coordinate 5,168 of NZ_JADFUE010000026.1, read as the reverse complement.
TCCGGGACGGCCGAACCTGTCCTTCACCGGCAGCGCGATGGCGATCGTGCCCTGGTTCTTCGGCTTCATCGTGCTGGCGATTGTCATCGGCTATGTCGGCAGCCAGTTGCTGAGCAATCTCCTGTTCATCGCCCAGCTCGTTCTCTATTGGCTCCTGATCAAATGGATGATCGCGAACCTCGCCTCCAATGGTCAGCCGCTGGGCTTGAGCTTCACCGGATCGGTCTGGGCCTATATAGGCTGGAATCTGCTGTTTGCGATCTCGGTCATCACCATCATCGGCTGGGCATGGGTGGCCGCAGCTCAGACGCGCTGGTTCTGCCGCAGCATCGAGGGCACGCGCCGTGAACTCGTGTTCAAGGGCAGCGGTCTCGAAATCCTCTGGCGTGGCATCGTCGCCGCCATCCTGTGCAGCCTCATCATCCCGATCCCGTGGGTCTATCGCTGGATCATGAACTGGTTCGCCTCGCAGATCGAGCTCGCGCCGCGCGGTTCGCTGTAACCACGATCAGAACGTCTCGAGCGCGAGGGACTCGCGCTTGAGATCATCAGCTCCGCCGCTCGCGCAACGAGCGTTCCTGCGCAACGGAGCCGGCCGGCATGCCGTCGAGCTTGAAGATCGCGCCGCGTCCCCGCGCGGCGCCGATATGTTCGCATTATCGACGGAAGGCGCGTCCATTGCGCTTGTACAGCCCCGGCCTGTTGCCCTAGGTTGGTTCCATTGCAAGGTACAACTCTTTTGGGGGATCGCAGTGGGCGATATTTCAAATCCACCTCCGGGTGGCGCGGGACGTTCTGTGGTTCAGCCGCCGCGTAGCGCGCCAAGCTCCGACGTACCGCCACATCCGCTCGACGCCGAATGGCACATTCACATCAACGGGCAGACTTACGGGCCGTATAACGGGCACCGCATTGACGAATTCATCAAGGAGGGACGCGTCGACGGCGCAACCCAGGTGTTGCCGGTTGGAAGCGAGAACTGGATGCCCGCCTCGCAGGACCGCTACCTCTCGTCCCTGTTCAGGCCGACCAAGCAAGCTGCTCCTCCGCCGATCAATGCCGCGGCGGGTGCAACCGTCGTGCACGTGGTCAATCAGATGAATCCCGCGGTTCTTCTCGACGATTCCGGAGCGTTCGGGGCGAAGTCGCCCGGCGTCGCGCTGCTGCTGTCGTTCCTGATCTGCGGTGCAGGGCAGATGTATTGCGGCCGTGTCGGCAAGGGCGTGTTGATGCTGATCGGATGCATCGCCCTTTGGATCGTTTTCCTAGGCTGGACAATCTGGATCTGGTCGATGATCGACGCCTACGCGACGGCGAAAGACATGAACCTCCGCTATCTCCGCCGACTTCAGGCCGGTCAGCCGGTATGACCAACGCGCTGCATCGGCCGCGGGTTCGAACGTGTCCTTCGTGCGGATCGGCGGTCAACAGCGGCGCGCTGACCTGCAATTCATGCGGCGGCGTGATAGCAGTCGAAAACGTCCTCAGCCGCTTGAAGCAGGAATTCCGCTACCAAGCGGAGAGGATCGGCTGGTCGATCCGCGATCCCGAGATTCTGATCTGGGTTCTGGCGGTCTTTCCGATTCTGATTCTGCCGCCGCTGCTGGCACTCTTCATGAGCATGAGGTCGTCGAGACCGTCGCTGTCGGACGGTCCGGCTTCGAAATCCAACCAGAGCCTGTTCGTCGCGATCGTCGCGGTCTGCAACATCGTTCTCAGCATCATGTTCTGGCGCTGGCTCAGCGAGCTCTCGCTGTCGGGACTTTCGATCGGAATGCTGCTGAGATCGCTCGGATTCAACGTGCACTCGCCAGCAAGTCCGGCGGGCCAGATCTGATATCAGCTCCGCCGCTCGCGCACGGAGCCTTCTTGCGCCACGGAGGCGACCAGCGTGCCGTCGGGCTTGAAGATCGAGCCGCGGGTCAGGCCGCGGCCGCCGCGCGCGCTCGGTGAATCCTGCGCGTAGAGCAGCCATTCGTCGGCGCGGAACGGGCGGTGAAACCACATCGCGTGGTCGAGGCTCGCCGGCATCATCCGCTTGTCGAACAGCGTGCGGCCATAGCGCGCCATGATGGCATCGAGCAGCGAGAAGTCCGACGCATAGGCCAGCGCGCACATGTGCAGCGCCGGGTCGTCAGGCAGGGTCGCCGCCGTCTTGATCCAGACATGGATGCGACCGTCCTCGATCTTCTGGCCGAAATAGCGGCCGAGCTCGACCGGACGCAGCTCGATCGGCCGATCGGATTCGTAATAGCGGCGGATGAACTCGGGCATCTCGCGGAACATCGGCTGCTTCGCCACCTCCTCCGCCGTGAGCTTCTCCGGCGGCGGCACGTCGGGCATCTTGTCCTGGTGGTCGAACGCGCTCTCCTCCTCGGCGTGGAACGACACCATGATCGAGAAGATGGCGTTGCCGTGCTGGATCGCGGTGACACGGCGCGTCGAATAGCTCTTGCCGTCGCGCAGGCGCTCGACCTAGTAGATGATCGGGATCTGCGGATCGCCCGGCAGGATGAAATAGCAGTGCAGCGAATGCGGCAGCCGGCCCTCGACCGTGCGGCACGCCGCCACCATCGCCTGTCCGATCACCTGGCCGCCGAACACCCGCTGCCAGCTCGTCTTCGGGCTGTTGCCGCGGAACAAATTCACCTCGAGCTGCTCGAGGTCGAGGATCGAAATCAGGTCGATCAGGCTTTTGGACATCGTGGTGCTTTCTTGCGGTCACGCCGGCGCGAATACTCGCCCCGGAATGGCACATGAGCAGGTCTTTGGGCCGTTCCGCCCTTGTTTCACCGCACTGTTTCGCCCACCTCAAGTCTGCTAGCAAGGCCAAGAATTGATCGGGAAGCTTGGTATGTCGGTACAGGGTCACATTGTCATTGGCGGCGGCGCGTTTGCGGGCCTGGCGCTGGCGCTCGCGTTGCGTCAGGGGCTGGGACCCGAGATTCCCGTCATCGTCGCCGACCCCGCGCTCGCCACGCGGCCGAGCCGCGATCCCCGCGCGACCGCGATCGTCGCGGCCTGCCGCCGCCTGTTCGAGGCGCTCGGCGCCTGGGATGACGTCAAGGGCGAGGCGCAGCCGATCCTCGACATGGTCGTCACCGATTCCAAGCTGGAGGACGCGACGCGTCCGGTGTTCCTGAACTTCGCCGGCGATGTCGCGCCCGGCGAGCCCTTCGCGCATATGGTCGAGAACCGCCGCCTGATCGATGCGCTGCTCGCTCGCGCCGAGGCTGAAGGCATCGATCTCCGCGCCACGACCGTGTCGTCTTACGACGCGCGTGCCGAGAGCATCGACGTCACGCTGGGCGATGGCAGCGTCATCGCGGCGAGTTTGCTGGTCGCGGCCGACGGCGCCAAGTCGAAGCTGCGCGAGCGCGCCGGCATCGCCACCCATGGCTGGGACTACGATCAATCCGGCATCGTCGTCACGGTCGGCCATGAGCGCGATCATGAGGGCCGCGCCGAAGAGCATTTTCTGCCCGCAGGTCCGTTCGCGATCCTGCCGCTCACGGGAAAGCGCTCTTCGCTGGTATGGACCGAGCGTCGCAGTGAAGCCGCGCGCATCATCGCGCTTAGCGACGAGGAGTTTCACGGCGAGCTCGAGCAGCGTTTTGGTTTACATCTCGGCGAGATCAAAGCGCTCGACAAGCCGCGCGCGTTCCCGCTGTCCTATTTCGTCGCGCGCTCCTTCATCGCCGAGCGCCTCGCGCTGGTCGGCGATTCCGCGCATGTCATTCACCCGATCGCGGGACAGGGCCTCAACATGGGGCTGAAGGATGTCGCGGCGCTGGCCGAAGTCGTGGTCGATGCGGCGCGGCTCGGCATGGATCTCGGCGGCGCGGATGTGCTGGAGCGCTACCAGCGCTGGCGCCGCTTCGACACCATGGCGATGGGCGTTGCCACCAACTCGCTGAACTTCCTGTTCTCGAACCAGTCGACGCTGCTGCGCACGGTGCGCGATATCGGCCTCGGCCTCGTCGACCGCACGCCGCCGCTGAAGAACCTCTTCATCCGCCAGGCCGCCGGCCTCACGGGCGAAATCCCGCGGCTGCTGAAGGGCGAGGCGCTGTAGGCCAAGCTGACGCTCCAACCTCCGCGCGTCGTCCCGGCCTACGCCGGGACGACGCGAGAGTGTAGCGCGTCATCGCGCAACAACCCTCAATCGATCTTCCGCGCCTCTTCCGGCAGCATGATCGGAATGCCGTCTCGGATCGGATAAGCGAGCTTGGCGCTCCGGGAGATCAGCTCCTGCCTGGCGGAGTCGAATTCCAGCGGGCCCTTGGTCAGCGGGCAGACCAGGATCTCCAGCAGTTTCGGATCGACGCTGTTTTCGGGACGTTCGGTCGGCGCGTTCATGAGGGTCTCCGGCAATCGGCTGGCTGTAGCATAGAAAAATGCCGCCGCCCATGATGGGCTACGCGGAGAGCATGTCGAGGATCTCGTCGAGCAGGCCCTGAAGTCGCGCCGGTGGCACCGGCGTGCCCGACAGCGCGAAGCCGAGAAACGTCCAGTATAGGAGCTGCGCGCGCGCCCGGGCGGTCGCCGCGGAGAAACCGCGGCGCTGCAGCAGCGCCTCGATATAATCGAGCCTGCGGCGATCGATGGCGCGGACCGCCGTTTGCGCCGCAGGATCGAACGCCCCCCAGTTGCGCACCGCGCGCTCCAGGTCGAGCCGGGCGCCAAAGCTCCTGCGCAGCAGCGCCTTCAGCGGCTCGTCGCCACCGCCTTCGACGCCGGCGATGATCTCCTCGGCCGCGACCTCGCGCCAGCGCTTCAGCACGGCCGCGTGGAACGCGCCGAGATCGGCAAAATGCCAGTAGAAGCTTCCGCGGGAGATGCCCATTGCCTTGGCCAAGGGATCGGCCTTCAGCGCCGTGAAGCCGCTCCTGGCGAGCGCCTTGAGTCCCTGTTTGATCCAGTCGTCGGCGGAGAGCTGCTCGGTCATGTCAGGTCCCGAAATCTCACCATACACTAGTGTATTGACAGGCGGCTGGCCAGCATCTATCCCACCATACATAGATGTATGGAGGCGTCGATGCGTGATCTCTTGCTCCAGGGCGCCGGACTCGGGGCCGTCATCGTGGCGCTCATCCACGGCATCCTCGGCGAGACCAAGGTCTTTCCCCGCGCCCGCATCGAGCCGGAGCGGCTCCGCACCCTGATCC
>NZ_JADFUE010000025.1:0-104739 GCF_054967145.1 Bradyrhizobium sp. UFLA06-24 | reverse complement strand
CTCTCAACATCTTCGCCAACATCTTGCGCCCCGTCTCCGCTTAGGAGGTGACAGGATTTCATCGATCAGGATTGACAACATGCGATTGAACTTTCGGGCCGCACGTCTCGGCGCAGGCGCAGCCTGCCTGGCGCTTGTGAGCCTCAACCCCGCGTCTGCGGAGCCTGTATTCGACGGTCTGGGCGGCACATGGTCGGGCACAGGTTCGATGAAGCCCTCGGATGGCCCGCGCGAGAAGGTCCGTTGCAAGGTGGCGTACAACATCACCAGGCCCGGACGTTCCGTGAGCCTCGACCTGCGCTGCGCCAGTGATGCCTACAAAATGGTTCTGTCCGCGAACATCGAGCAGAACGGCACGGAGCTCTCGGGCAACTGGTTCGAGAGCGAATACCGCCAGGGCGGCAAAGTCTACGGCACGAACAAGGACGGCTTGATCGAAGCACGGATCGAAGGAAACACGGTGGCCGCGCTGGTGACGATCCAGACCAAGGCCAATCATCAGTCGTTCCTGATGGAAGCGCCGGGATCCTGGATGTCGGAGGTCGCGATCGAGTTGAACAAGGAGGCGAAGCCTGACGGGCGATGAACGTGGAGCGAGAGGCGTCGGGCAACACACCATGTCAACCCCTCTGCGCAGAAATATTCCTGTTTACCGAATTCGGATATGGCGCATATTGCGCGCATCCCGCCCGCCAAAGGGCGTTTCGCGATCGTCACGAGACGGGGCAGGGAGGCGGTGGCCGCGACGGCGTCGGCGCGCATTCCAGGCTGCAGGGCGGGATTCCCCAAGGGGTGCTCCGTGAGCGGCATGAGCGCGGTACGACACGGCGCTGACAGCGTCCTCGTTCGGCCTCGATGGTGAGCGCACGCCAGCCATCGGGGTGCGGGGTGGGGATGTGCGCGGACGGCAAAATCGTGTGGTCCTGACGCCCGGTGTCTGTGCGTCAACTCTTGTGGTGATGTGGGCTCTCCAACCGGATGCACACGTCAGTCATCTGCAAGGCGACGGGGGCAATAGTGCATCGCTCCCCGGGGAGAGCGCGACATAAGCCGTAAAGCCATTGCGCAGGGAAGGCCGGGCGTTCCGGCATCACCTGTAGTCCAACCCGTGCGCGTTGTTTTGCACACGGGGCCGCGGGTGCCTGCCGGCGCCCGGCCTTCCCTGCACCCTTTGTCCAGAGGGGTGCGAAACCAGAACGCAAAGCTCGGGCGAAATTAGCCGCGAGAGCGCGAAGGCATGCCTTCAGCGATGCGTGCGAATGCGACCGGCGTGGTGACGGCGATGCAGCTTGCTCGCTCGGTACGAGCGATGCGACGGCTCCTAAGCCATCGCCGGCTTTGCTTGCGGCTTCGGCTGTCGCGACAGGGCCAGCACGATCAGCGAGGCGAACACGCAGAGCGCGCCGGCGACGAAGAAGGCGGGCAGGTAACTTTGCAGCAGCGTCCGCGACAGGCCCGCCCCGAAGGCGGCAGTGCCGGCGCCCAGCTGGTGGCCGGCAAAGATCCAGCCGAACACCAGATTGGCGCGCTCGGGCCCGAACTTCTGCGCCGTGAGGCGCACCGTCGGCGGCACCGTGGCGATCCAGTCGAGACCGTAGAACATCGCGAAGATCGACAGGCCATAGAACGAGAAATCGCTGAAAGGCAGGAAGATCAGCGAGAGCCCGCGCAGGCCGTAGTACCAGAACAGCAGAAAGCGATTGTCATATCGGTCCGACAGCCAGCCCGACATGATGGTCCCGAAGAAATCGAAGATGCCCATCGCCGCCAGCAGGCTTGCGGCCTGAACTTGGGGGATGCCGAAATCGAGGCACATCGGAATCAGATGCACCTGCACGAGGCCGTTGGTCGAGGCGCCGCAGACGAAGAAGGTCGCAAACAGGATCCAGAACGCGCTCGACTTCGAAGCGTCGCGCAACGTGCCCAGCGCAACCGATGTGATCGAGCCACGCGTTACGGGCGGTGCGGGCAGCGGATCGGTGCCCTCATCGCCGAAGGGGCGCAAGCCGAGATCGCTCGGGCGGTCGCGCATGACGAGCGCCACGGCGGTGGCGGAGACGCCGAGCATGATGCAGACGAAGCCAAGCGCGAGGCGCCAGCCGAAGCGTTCGGTCAGGCTCGCCAGCAGCGGCAGGAACACGAGCTGGCCGGTAGCGACGCTCGCGGTCATCACGCCGATGACGAGGCCGCGCCGCGCCGCGAACCAGCGCGTTGCGATGGTCGCGCCCAGCACCAGTGCGGTCATGCCGGTGCCGATGCCGATCACCACGCCCCAAAGTGCCACGAGCTGCCAGACGTGCGTCATGCCGAGCGAGAGTACGAGCGCGGAGACGACGATGAGCTGCGCGGTCAGCGTGACGTTGCGCAGGCCATAGCGGTTGAGGAGGGCGGCTGCGAACGGCGCCATCAAGCCGAACAGGATGAAGCGGATCGAGAGCGCGGACGAGATTTCGGCTGTGCTCCAGCCGAACTCCTTCTGGAGCGGCACGATGAACACGCCGGGCGCGCCGACCGTGCCGGCGCTGATCAAGGCGGCGAAGAAGGTCACGCCGACCATCACCCAGCCATAGTGGATATTGCGGCGGCCGAGCACAGCCGAAAGCCAGTTCGAGATCATTGCCCCTCAATCAGGTTAGCGGGCTGCGGGAGGCCCAGCGTCATGGTTGCAGTCTGGCACGGAAGCGGGAAGTCTGAAATGACAGACTTCCCTCATTTTAGGACGTATGGGGGCCTAGTGCGCGAGACGCTCGACCGCAATCGCGGTGGCCTCGCCGCCGCCGATGCAAAGCGCCGCGACGCCGCGCTTGAGGTTGTTGGCTTCGAGCGCGTGCAACAGCGTCACGATCAGCCGCGCGCCGGTGGCACCGATGGGATGGCCGAGCGCGCAGGCGCCGCCATTGATGTTGAGTTTATCGCGGGGAATGCCGAGATCGCGCTGCGCCGCCATCGCCACCACGGCAAAGGCCTCATTGATCTCGAACAGATCGACGTCACCTGCGCTCCAGCCGACCTTGTCGAGCAACTTGCGGATCGCCGGGATCGGCGCGGTCGTGAACCATTGCGGTTCCTGGCTGTGGGTGGCGTGGCCCTTGATCTCGGCCTTGGCAGGCAGGCCATTGCGGTCCGCGAGCGAGCGCTTCGTCAGCACCAGCGCGGCGGCGCCATCGGCGTTGGCGGAAGAGGCGGCCGGCGTGATGGTGCCGTTGGCGCGGAACGCCGGCTTCAATCCCGGAATCTTGGCGGGATCGACCTTCAGCGGATGCTCGTCATTGGCGATCACACGCGGGCCGGCCTTCTCGGTCAGCGTGATCGGCGCGATCTCGGCCTTGAACGCCCCGCCTTCGACCGCTCTGCGCGCGCGGCTCAGCGTTTCCATCGCATAGGCATCCTGGTCCTTGCGGGTGAATTGATAGGCTTCAGCCGTGGCCTCGCCGAAATCGCCCATGGAGCGGCCGGTCTCGTAGGCGTCTTCAAGACCATCCATCATCATGTGGTCGATGATACGGTCATGACCGGCGCGATAACCGCCGCGCGCTTTCGCGAGCAGGTAGGGCGCGTTGCTCATGCTCTCCATGCCGCCGGAGACGACGATCTCGGCGGAGCCGGCGCGAATGATGTCGTGCGCCAGCATGGTCGCCTTCATTCCGGAGCCGCAGACCTTGTTGACGGTGGTGGCGCCGGTCGCGTCCGGAAGTCCCGCGGAACGCGCCGCTTGACGCGCCGGCGCCTGGCCTTGTCCTGCCGGCAGCACGCAGCCCATGAAGACCTCATCGACCTTCTCGGGGGCGAGCCTGGCGCGCTCCAAGGCCGCATTGATCACATGCGATCCGAGCTTGTGCGCGGCAAGCGGCGAGAGCTCACCCATGAAGCGGCCGAGCGGGGTGCGGGCGGCGGAGACGATGACGACAGGATCGGCGGCTTCAGCCATGGCAAGGCTCCCTGCGAGAATGTGTTAGATTATGGTCATCATATGATGCGTCGCAAAAAATGCAACCTCCCCCGGCATGAGAAAATGTCGTGAGGCGGATGAGAATTGGTCGTTTGAAGGCAGGCGGTGATGGTGACCGAGTCGCGGATCATGAACGGTGATTGCCGCACACTCGCTGTCATTGCCCGCGAAAGCGGGCAATCCAGTATTCCAGAGACCGTTGCGCTGGAGCCGAGAAGCCACTGCGTACTGGATGCCCCGCCTGCGCGGGGCTTGACACCGTCTTTGAGGAAGCTTCCTGGCTTCCAGAAGCTCTACCGCTTGCGGTTCACAAACGCCTGCATCAGCCGCGTCGGCTCGTCGGTCAGGAACGCCTCGCCGAACACCTTGACGCTGAGGTTCACCGATTTAGTCAACGGCAGTTCCTCCCATTGCCGCAGCAGCGCTTTCTGCGACCGCAGCGCCTCGGGGCCGCATTCGAGCAGCGCCGTCACGAGGTGCTCGATCTCGGTATCGAGGCCGCCGGCCGGCGCCACCTTGTCAACCAGCCCCCAGGCCAGCGCGGTCGGCGCGTCGACGTTCTCCGCCGTCATTACCAGCCAGCGCGCCCGGGCCCAGCCGATCAGGCGCGGCAGCAGCGCTGCGTGGATCACCGAGGGAATGCCGACGCGGACCTCCGGCATGCCGAAATGCGCATCATCCGCGGCAACGCGGAAGTCGCAGGCCGCCGCGACCTCGAGCCCGCCGCCCAGGCACCAGCCGGGCATGCGTGCAATCATCGGGGCAGGGAATTGCCGCACCGCTTCGCAGAGATCGCGCAGGCGGCTGATGAAGGCTTCGGCAGACTTCTGGTCGAGCCTGGCCATCTCTTTGATGTCGGCGCCGCCGATCATGCTCTTCTCGCTTTGTCCGCGCAGCACCGCGACGCGGATGCTGCGGTCGGCGGCGAGCTTTTGCAGCCCGTCGCGCACCGCATCGATCACGGGCGAACCCAGAATGTTCAGCGAGCCGGCATTGCAGATCGCAACATGGACGACGCCGCGCGCATCGCGCGTCACGCCGCAGTGGTTGTTGAGCATTTCCATCCGATATCTCGAGGCTTTCGTGGGCGGGCGCGCCAGCGCCGCGGTTGGGGATTACTTCCGTGCCGAAATGCCTCTCTTGTCAAGCCGGCGGGATGGAGTTGCCAGAACGAAGTCCGCAGCATAGTATGATGAATATCATTCAAAGGAATGGCTGATGACCGACGCCGATCAACCCGACCTGTTTTCACCGGCGCGAAGGCGCGAGCGGGTGGTGGATTGGCAAGCGCCCATGCCGGTCGCGAAAATGGCCATGGGGTGGTCAGGCATCGACGCCATGCATGGTATCCGGGACGGCCGGCTACCGCCGCCGCCCTTTGCCAAGCTGATCGGCTTCGTCATGGCGGTCGTCGAGCCGGGCCGGATCGTGATGGAACTGGAGCCGCGCGAGGATCTTGAAAACACCATCGGGCTTCTGCACGGGGCGACCGCCGCCGCGCTCCTCGACACCGCCATGGGCTGCGCCATTTCGACTCGCCAGGAGGCCGGGCAGTCCTCCGTGACGCTCGATCTGAAAATGACTTTCCTGCGTCCGCTGTCGGTCCGATCAGGACTGATCTCGGCCGAAGGCAGGGTCATCAAGCTCGGGCGCCAGGCCAGCTACACCGAAGGCTTTGTTCGCGACGGTAAGGGGGCACTGGCGGTCCATGCGACTGCAACCTTTTCCATGATCGGCAACAATTTTACCGGGAATTAATGCGCCGCCATGGCGATATCCGTGCTATTGAATGACTTCCGACATCCAATGAGAGCAGCATGCGCTATTCCCCGGAACACAAGCAGGAAACCCACGACCGGATCGTGAGGAAGGCGTCCGTGCGGCTGCGCGAAAAGGGCGCTCATGGGATCGGCGTCGCCGACCTCATGAAGGAGGCGGGACTGACCCATGGCGGTTTCTATGCGCATTTCGATTCGCGCGAGGCGCTGGTGATCGAGGCCTTTGCCTACGCCATGGACCGCTCGATGGAACACTGGCGCAAGCAGTCCGACCAGGTCGCGCCCGAGAAGCAGCTCGTTCAAATCGTCGAGACCTATCTCTCGACGCTGCATCGGGACAATCCCGGCCATGGCTGCTCGATCCCCGCGCTCGGCGCCGAGATCGCCCGCGAGAGCCCCAAGACGCGCAAGGCCTTTGCCGGCAAGCTCGACGAGATGATCGAGATGCTGACTGATTTCATTCCGAATTTGCCGCGCAAAGCGGCCCGCAAGCAGGCGATCGCGACGTTGGCGACGATGGCTGGCACCATGCTGCTGGCGCGCATTGCCGGCTCCGGCGAGCTGTCGGACGAGCTGCTGAAGGCGGGCAGGGACAGCGCGCTGGATGGGGGAAAGCGCGCGCCGAAGGTTGCGGCGGCGAAGAAGGCGAAGCTGCCGTAGGGTGGGGAAAGGCGCGCGAGCGCCGTGCCCACGTTCTTTTCACGATTACAAAGATTCGGCGGGCACGCTTCGCTTTGCCCCCCTAAAGCACCGGTGCTACCGCCCCGCAAACAACGCCCGCTCGCGTTCCACGATCTCTCCGATGTAGTCCGCCACGGCCCGAATCCGGGCGAGGTCCTTGCTGTCGGCATGCATCAGCATCCAGAACGTCCTGATGATCGAGATCTCCTCCGGCAGCACGGCCACGAGCTGCGGATAGTCGCTCGCCATGAAGTGCGGCAGCACCGCGATCCCGAAGCCTGAGAGCGTGGCGTTGAGCTGCGCGATCAGATTGGCGCTGCGGAAGCGGGCGGAGATACGCGGCGAGACTTGGGGCAGATAGTCGAGTTCCGGCGTGAACAGCAACTCCTCGATGTAGCCGACGAAACGGTGCTGCAGCAGATCCTGCCGCGAGGTGATCTCAGGAAACCGGTCGAGATAGGCCGGGGCGGCATACAGCCCCAGACGGTAGTCCAGCAGCTTGCGGCCAACGATGCGGCCTTCCTTCGGCATGGTCAGGCTGATGGCGATGTCGGCCTCGCGCTTGGAGAGGCTGAACAGCCGCGCGGTCGCCACAAGTTGCAGGTCGAGATCGGGATATCGATCGGCGAAGGGGGCGAGGCGCGGAGCGAGAAAGGCGGTGCCGAACCCGTCGGGCGCGCCGATCCGCACCGTCCCGGTCAACCGTGCCACCGAGCCGCCGACCTGCTCCTGGTTGGCGACGATGGTGGATTCCATCGTCTCCGCGCTGTCGGCAACGCGCTGGCCGGCTTCGGTGAGGAGATAGCCGGTCTTGCGCCGGTCAAACAGCTTGGCCGAGAGATGCTTCTCCAGCCGGTCGACGCGCCGGATCACGGTGGCATGATCGACGCCGAGCTGCTTTGCCGCAGCCGACACCGAGCCGCCCCGCACGATGGCCAGCACGAAGCGAAAGTCGTCCCAATCGATAGCGCCTTGATCCAGCATTTTCGCACATCTATGGTGCATTATCTCAGACTTGAATCCTATAAAATGCAGGTCAATAGGATTTGTCAAAGCGTTCAAGCTCGGCCTGAAGGAGATCATTCCATGCGTTCAATCGGACATTTCATCGGTGGCAAGGAGGTCAAGGGCACCTCGGGCCGCACCGCCGACGTCTTCGAGCCGATGACCGGTGACGTCCAGGCCAAGGTCGCGCTGGCATCCAAGGCCGAAGTCCGCGCCTCGGTCGAGAACGCGCGTGCCGCGCAGCCGGAATGGGCCGCGACCAACCCGCAGCGGCGCGCCCGCGTCATGATGAAATTCCTCGAGCTGGTGCAGCGCGATTACGACAAGCTGGCCGAGCTGCTCGCGCGCGAGCACGGCAAGACCGTGCCGGACGCCAAGGGTGACATCCAGCGCGGCCTCGAGGTCGCCGAATTCGCCTGCGGCATCCCGCACCTGATGAAGGGCGAGTACACCGAGGGCGCCGGCCCCGGCATCGATATCTATTCGATGCGCCAGCCGCTCGGCGTCGTCGCCGGCATCACGCCGTTCAACTTCCCGGCCATGATCCCGATGTGGAAATTCGCGCCCGCGATCGCCTGCGGCAACGCCTTCATCCTCAAGCCGTCGGAGCGCGATCCCGGCGTGCCGATGAAGCTTGCCGAGCTGATGATCGAGGCGGGCCTGCCGGCCGGTATCCTCAACGTCGTCAATGGCGACAAGGAAGCGGTCGATGCCATTCTCGACGACCCTGATATCAAGGCCATCGGCTTCGTCGGCTCGACGCCGATCGCGCAGTACATCTATGAGCGCGCCGCCCAGACCGGCAAGCGTTGCCAGTGTTTCGGTGGCGCCAAGAACCACGCCATCATCATGCCGGATGCCGACATGGATCAGGCCGTCGACGCGCTGATCGGCGCCGGCTACGGCTCGGCCGGCGAACGCTGCATGGCTGTCTCAGTTGCGGTGCCCGTCGGCAAGACTACCGCCGACCGCCTGATGGACAAGCTGATCCCGCGGGTCGAGAGCCTCAAGATCGGCACTTCGATCGATCCGTCGGCCGACTACGGTCCGCTGGTCACGCGCGAGGCGGTCGAGAAGGTCAAGAGCTACATCGACATCGGCATCAAGGAAGGCGCGACGCTTGCCGTGGATGGCCGCGGCTTCAAGATGCAGGGTTATGAGAACGGCTTCTATCTCGGCGGTTCGCTGTTCGACAACGTCACCAAGGACATGCGGATCTACAAGGAAGAGATATTCGGGCCCGTGCTCTCGGTCGTGCGCGCGCATGACTACAAGGAAGCGCTGGCGCTGCCGTCCGAGCATGACTACGGCAACGGCGTGGCCATCTTCACCCGCGATGGCGACGCCGCCCGCGACTTCGCGGCCAAGGTCAACGTGGGCATGGTCGGCATCAACGTGCCGATCCCCGTGCCGATCGCCTATTACACCTTCGGCGGCTGGAAGAAGTCGGGCTTCGGCGATCTCAACCAGCACGGCCCGGATTCGGTTCGCTTCTACACCAAGACCAAGACGGTGACCTCGCGCTGGCCGTCAGGCGTCAAGGAAGGTGCGGAGTTCTCGATCCCGACGATGAAGTAAACTCCCTCGGCCGTCATTGCGAGGAGCTCGTAAAAAATTGCGCAGCAATTTTTCACGGATGCGACAAAGCAATCCAGCATCTTTCCACGGAGACAGTCTGGATTGTTTCGCTTCGCTCGCAATGACGAGAAAAATGAGCCGCCCGGCATGCAGTTCGCTCTGAATGAGGATCAGGTCGCGGTTCGCGACATGGCGGTGGCGTTTGCGGCAGAAAAGATCGCGCCGCACGCGCTGCGCTGGGACGAGGAGAAGCATTTTCCCGTCGCCGTGATGCGCGAGGCCGCCGCACTCGGGATGGGCGGCATCTACATCCGCGACGACGTCGGCGGATCCGCGATGAGCCGGTTCGACGCGGCGCTGATCTTCGAGGCGCTGGCGACGGGCTGTCCGACCACCTCGGCCTTCATCTCCATCCACAACATGGCGAGCTGGATGATCGATGCCTTCGGCAGCGACACCCAGCGCCATCAATGGCTGCCAAAGCTCTGTTCGATGGAGCTGATTGCGAGCTACTGCCTGACCGAGCCGGGCGCCGGCTCGGATGCGGCGGCCCTGCGTACCCGCGCCGTGCGTGACGGCGATCACTACGTGCTCAACGGCCAGAAGCAGTTCATTTCCGGCGCCGGCGGCACCGACCTCCTGGTCGCGATGGTGCGCACCGGCGGCGATGGCCCTGGCGGCATCTCGACTCTCGTCATCGACGGCAAGACACCTGGCGTCTCCTTCGGTGCGAATGAGCGCAAGATGGGCTGGAATGCGCAGCCAACTCGCGCGGTGATGTTCGAGCACGCCCGCGTGCCTGTTGCAAACAGGCTGAGCGAAGAGGGCGTCGGCTTCAAGATCGCGATGGCCGGCCTGGATGGCGGACGCCTCAACATCACTGCGTGCTCGCTCGGCGGCGCGCAGACCGCGCTTGAGAAGGCGCGCACGTACATGAAGGAGCGCAAGGCATTTGGAAAGCGTCTCGATGAATTCCAGGCGCTGCAGTTCCGCCTTGCCGACATGGCGATCGAACTGGAGGCCGCGCGCACCTTCCTGTGGCGTGCGGCTGCCGCGCTCGACCGCAAGGATCCGGACGCCACCATGCTGTGCGCCATGGCCAAGCGCTTCGGCACCGATGTCGGCTTCGAAGTCGCCAACCATGCGCTGCAGCTGCATGGCGGCTACGGTTACCTCAGCGAATACGGCATCGAGAAGATCGTGCGCGATCTGCGCGTGCACCAGATCCTCGAAGGCACCAACGAAATCATGCGGCTCATCGTGGCGCGCAAATTGATCGAGGGCGCGCGATGAGTGGTGCGGAAGAGGGCGATCTCGTCGCCCGCGTCGAGGGCGCGGTCGGCGTCATCAGGCTCAACCGTCCGAAGGCGATCAATGCGGTGACGCTGGAGATGTTTCGCGACATCGACAAGGCGCTCGACCGCTTCGAATCTGATCCCGCCGTTGCCGTAGTTCTGCTGGAGGGCTCCGGCGAGCGCGGCCTGTGCGCCGGCGGCGACATTCGCACGCTCTGGGAGAGTTCGAAGGCTGGCGGCGATCTCGGCAAGATCCTGTGGCGCGAGGAGTACATCCTCAATGCCCGGATCAAGATGTTTCCGAAGCCCTATGTCGCCTTCATGGACGGCATCGTCATGGGCGGCGGCGTCGGCTTGTCCGCGCATGCGAGCCATCGTGTCGTGACGGATCGCACCAAGCTGGCGATGCCCGAGGTCGGGCTCGGCTTCTTCCCCGATGTCGGAGGCACCTATTTATTGTCTCGCTCGCCGGGCGAGATCGGCACCTATTTTGGCTTGACTGGCCAGACGATGAACGGGCCTGACGCGATCTATGCGAAGTTCGCGGATGCGGTAGTGCCTGCAGCCAAATGGCCGGAGCTGCGCGAGGCGCTGACCAGGGTTGGTCAGGGCGTGATGGCATCCGAGGTCACCAAGCTGATCAACGGCTTTGCGACTGGGGAGAGGGCGGGGCCGGTCGCCGCCCAGGAGCCTCTGATCGACGCGCTGTTCGGCTTCGATCGCATGGAGGACATCTTCGCCGCGCTCAAGCGCGACGGCTCGGACTTCGCGCTGGCCACGCTGAAGACGCTCAACGAAAAATCCCCGCGCGGCATGGTGGTGACGCTGAAGCTCTTGCGGCTCGCGCGGGCCTCTTCGAGCCTGGAGGAATGTCTGGTGCGCGAATATCGCGCCGCGCTGGAAGTGTTCCGCAGCGATGACTTTCGCGAGGGCGTGCGCGCCGCCGTAATCGACAAGGATCGCAGTCCCTCCTGGTCGCCGCCACGGATCGAGGATGTCACGCCGCAAATGCTGGCGCCATATCTCGCGGAGATCGGTGCCGACGAGCTCAAGTTCAACTAATCAAGGTCACAAGCGGAGGAAACGACAATGGCCACGATCGCATTCATCGGTCTCGGCAACATGGGCGGCCCGATGGCCGCCAACCTCGTCAAGGCCGGCCACAAGGTGGTGGCCTTCGATCTCGTCGAAGCCTCCCGCAATCAGGCCAAGGCCGATGGCGCCGGCGTCGCGGACAGCGCCGCGGGAGCGGCGAAGGGAGCCGATGTCGTCGTCACCATGCTGCCGGCCGGCAAACACGTGCTCGGCGTGTGGAATGAAGTCCTTCCCGCCATGACCAAAGGCGCGTTGATCATTGACAGCTCCACCATCGATGTCGAGAGCGCCAGGCAGGCACATTCGCTCGCGGCCAAGCACGGCGTGCTCTCGGTCGACGCGCCGGTCTCCGGCGGCACCGGCGGCGCCAAGGGCGCGACGCTCACCTTCATGTGCGGCGGCGAGGAGAACGCGTTCGCCGCGGCGAAGCCGGTGCTGGAAAACATGGGCAAGAAGATCGTCCATTGCGGCGGCGCCGGCGCGGGTCAGGCGGCAAAAATCTGCAACAACATGATCCTCGGCATTTCCATGATCGCCGTGAGCGAAGCTTTTGCACTCGGCGAAAAGCTCGGGCTCTCGCACCAGGCGCTGTTCGACGTCGCCTCGACCTCGTCGGGCCAGTGCTGGTCGCTGACCTCCTATTGCCCGGTTCCGGGCCCGGTGCCGACCTCGCCGGCCAACAACGACTACAAGCCAGGCTTCGCTTCGGCGCTGATGGTGAAGGATCTGACCCTGGCGCAGGACGCCGCCAAAGCCGCCGGCGCGGCGACGCCGCTCGGCAAGCATGCGCAGGAGATCTATCAGTCTTTCGACGCAGCCGGCCAGGGCGGGGTGGATTTTTCCGGAATTATCAAGCACGTTAGGGGACTAGCCGGGAAAGCTTAATGACGACATTTCAGGACGCGCGCGCGTTTCTTCTCGTTCACCGCACGGATTACGAGACAGCGGTCAGGGATTTCCGCTGGCCCGATCCGGTCCCCTTCAACTGGGCGCTCGACTGGTTCGACGCCGAGCTGGCGACGAATGCGGACAGCAAGGATCGGCCCGCGCTCTGGATTGTTGATGCGGCCCAGGACAAGCAGACCAAATTGTCCTTCGCGGCGCTCTCAAAGCGCTCCAACCAGGTCGCGAACTTCCTGCGTGCCCGGGGCCTGAAGCGCGGCGATCATCTGCTGCTGCTGCTCGGCAATGTCGTGCCGCTGTGGGAGACGATGCTCGCGGCGATGAAGCTGGGCGTTGTCGTGATACCCGCGACCACGCTGCTCACCGCGGACGAGCTGCGTGATCGGCTCGATCGCGGTAAGGCAAAGGCGGTCGTTGCCGCGCAGGACCAGGTCGCGAAATTCGCAAGCCTTGGTGTCGATGGCGTGGTGCGCGTGGTTGTCGGCGAACCGTTCGACGGCTGGTTGTCCTATGATGAGGCAGCGAAGACCCCGGAAAGCTTCACACCCGACGGTCCGACCCATGCCGACGACCCGATGCTGCTCTATTTCACCTCGGGCACGACGGCAAAGCCAAAGCTGGTGCGACATAGCCAGCGCAGCTATCCGGTCGGGCATCTCTCGACCATGTACTGGATCGGGCTGCAGCCCGGAGACATCCATCTCAACATCTCCTCGCCCGGCTGGGCCAAGCATGCCTGGAGCTGTTTCTTCGCGCCCTGGAATGCGGGCGCCACCGTGTTCGTGGTCAATCAGCCGCGCTTCGATGCCAAGGCTCTGCTCGCCACCATCGGGCGCTGCGGCGTCACGACGCTGTGCGCGCCGCCGACGGTCTGGCGGCTGTTCATCCAGGAGAACCTGGCCTCGTTCAAAGTTGCCTTGCGCGAAGTCTGCGGCGCCGGCGAGCCGCTCAATCCTGAGGTGATCGATCAGGTGCAGGCCGCCTGGGGACTCACCATCCGCGATGGCTATGGCCAGACCGAAACGACCGCGCTTGCCGGCAATTCGCCGGGACAAAAGATCAAGGTCGGCTCGATGGGCCGGCCGCTGCCGGGCTATCGCGTGCAGGTCAGCGATGCCGATGGCCATCCGGCGAAGGAAGGCGAGGTGGCGCTGCTGCTGGGTGCTGACAGGCCCGCCGGCCTGATGCAGGGCTATCAGGGCGACGACGGCAAGCTGTCGGGCGCCGAGGGCGAGCTTTATCGCAGCGGCGACGTCGTGTTCGAAGATGAGGATGGCTATCTCACCTTCGTCGGTCGCTCCGACGACGTGTTCAAGTCATCGGACTACCGGATCAGCCCGTTCGAGCTTGAGAGCGTGCTGCTCGAGCATGAGCTCGTTGCCGAGGCCGCCGTGGTGCCGAGCCCCGATCCGATCCGGCTGGCGATCCCCAAGGCATTCGTGCTGCTGATCGCTGGCGCGGAGCGGACCCCGGAGACGGCGCTCTCGATTTTCAAGCACCTGCACACGCGCCTTGCGCCCTTCAAGCGCATCCGCCGGCTCGAAATCGTCACCGAATTGCCGAAGACGATCTCTGGCAAAATCCGCCGTGTGCAGCTACGACGGCTCGAACGCGACGATGATCGCAACGATCCGCTGCGCGGCCGGGAATTCCGTGAGGAGGATTTTCCGGAGCTGCCGAAAACACGGAGTGAGACTTAAGTGAACCAAATCTGGAAGAAGCCGCCGATTACGCTGGAATCCTATCACGCGATGGTCGGCAAGGAGATCGGCGTGTCGTCCTGGCACCTGATCGACCAGCCCCGCATCGACACCTTCGCTGATGTGACCGAGGATCACCAGTTCATCCATGTCGATCCCGAGAGGGCCAAGGAGACGGCGTTCGGCACCACCATCGCGCACGGTTTCCTGACCATGTCGATGTTGTCGGTGATGTCCTACGAAGTGATGCCGGCGATTGCGGGCACCACGATGGGCGTCAATTACGGCTTCGACAAGCTGCGCTTCATCTCGCCGGTACGCTCGGGCGGGCGCGTCCGCGGCCGCTTTGTGCTGGCCGAAGCCAAGCTGCGCAAACCAGGCGAACTGCAGTCCCGCACCAACGTGACCGTGGAGATCGAAGGCGAGGACAAGCCCGCGCTGGTCGCGGACTGGCTCGGCCTGATCTATATCGCCTGACTTGAGGCGTTGGTCCCGGGCTTGACCCGGCAAGCCATCACTGCTCAAAAAGCTGTTCAAATCGCCCGGTGTCACCCTCTCCCCTTGTGGGAGAGGTGGCTTCGCGGAACGCGAAGCCGGGTGAGGGTCTCTCTCCGCGAACTCGGCTGTGGCGAGATACCCCTCATCCGGCGCTTACGCGCCACCTTCCCCCACAAGGGGAGAAGGGAAGAGAAGAACAGGATGTAATCAATGGCAATCAGGTTCGACGGACGCGTCGCCATCGTCACCGGCGCGGGCAATGGTCTCGGACGCGCACACGCGTTGGGTCTCGCGAGCCGCGGCGCGAAGGTCGTTGTCAACGATTTCGGCGGCGCGCGCGACGGCACCGGCGCCTCGCTCTCGCCGGCTGAAGCCGTGGTCGAGGAGATCCGCAAAGCCGGCGGCACCGCGATGGCGGATGGCGCCGACGTGTCGAATTTCGAACAGGTCACGGCGATGGTCGAGCGCGCCACCAAGGAGTGGGGCAGCGTCGACATCATGTGTGCCAATGCCGGCATCCTGCGCGACAAGTCGTTCGGCAAAATGGAAGCGGCTGATTTCCAGAAGGTGCTGGACGTGCATCTCGTCGGCACGTTCTATTGCTGCAAGGCGGTCTGGGCCGGCATGCGCGACCGCAATTACGGCCGCATCGTCCTGACGACCTCCTCCTCCGGCCTCTACGGCAATTTCGGCCAGGCCAATTACGGCGCCGCCAAATCGGGCATGGTCGGCCTGATGAACGTGCTCGCGGAAGAGGGGCGCAAGAACAATATCCGCGTCAACATCATCTCGCCGACGGCGGCAACCCGCATGACGGAAGAGCTGCTGCCGCCGCAGGCGCTGCAATTGATGAAGCCGAACGCGATCACGCCCGCGGTCGAGTACATGCTCAGCGAGGACGCGCCGACGCGCACCATCATGGGCGCCGGCGCCGGCTCCTTCGCGGTGATCAAGATTCTCGAGAGCGAAGGCATCAACCTGCCGGAGTCCGAATGGACGCCGGACGCGATCGCCGCGCATTTTGCCGAGATCAGCGACATGTCCAAGGCGAAGGCGCTCGCCGGCGCTTTCGAGCAGACGCAGAAATACGTGGCGCAGGCCGCGGTACGCGCGGGGATCAAGCTCTGAACGATGTCGCCGTCATCGGTGCCGGTCCCGCCGGGCTGATGGCGGCGGAGGTGCTGGCGCAGGGCGGTGCCCGCGTCACCATCTACGACGCCATGCCGTCGGCAGGTCGCAAATTCCTGATGGCCGGCCGCGGCGGGCTCAATCTCACCCATAGCGAGCCGCTGGCGGATTTCCTTCTCCGCTACCGGCAGGCAATGCCGCATCTGCGCGCCGCGGTCGAGGCGTTTCCGCCCGATGCGTTGCGCGACTGGAGTGCGGGCTTGGGGCAGCTGACCTTTGTCGGTAGCAGCGGACGAGTGTTTCCAAAAAGCTTCAAGGCCTCGCCCTTGCTGCGCGCCTGGCTGCGGCGCCTTGATGTATCAGGCGCGCAATTCGCGTTCCGGCATCGCTGGACCGGCTGGGACGAGACTGGTCGCCTGCAATTTCAGACACCGGATGGTCCGCGAGCCATCGCCGCCGCCGCAAGCGTGCTGGCGCTCGGTGGTGCGAGCTGGCCGCGGCTGGGCTCCGATGGCGCGTGGGTTGATTTGCTCGCCGCGAAAGGCATTACCATCTCGAAGCTCCGGCCGGCGAATTCGGGCTTCACAGTCGCCTGGTCCGACGTCTTCCGCGACCGGTTCGAGGGGCAGCCGCTCAAGGGCGTGGCGCTGACGATCGGTGCACATACGGTGCGTGGCGAAGCCATGATCACCCGGGGCGGGATCGAGGGCGGCGCGATCTACGCGCTGTCGGCGGAATTGCGCGAAGCGGTACTGGCTCTGGGGCAGGCGACATTGACGATCGCATTGCGGCCCGATCTCGGCACGGATGCGCTGACGACACGATTGTCGGGCACGCGCGGCAAGCAATCGCTGGCGAATTTCCTGCGCAAGGCGGTGCAATTGTCACCGGTCGGTATCGGCCTGATGCAGGAGGCGGCCATCGCATCCGGCCGGCCGCTGGCATCGCTCTCACCGGCGGAGCTGGCGCATCTGGTGAATGCGATTCCGGTTCGGCTCACCGGCACCGCGCCGATCGAGCGGGCGATCTCGACCGCGGGCGGGATTGAGTTTGGCGAGCTCGACGAGCACTTCATGCTGCGCAAATTGCCCGGCGTGTTCGCGGCCGGCGAGATGCTGGACTGGGAAGCTCCGACTGGGGGCTATCTGCTCCAGGCGTCGTTCGCGACGGGGGTTGCTGCGGGCAGGGGCGCTTTTGCGTGGCTGGCGTCGTCCCGATCATGACGTGCCGGTCCTGGTCAAGAGATCGGTGAGCAGGCCGAGCAAACCGAAGCCCGCCGCGACGGCGCAGACGGCGGTCCAACCGGCATAGCTCCAGGCCAGTGAGGCCGCCGCGGAGCCGACGCCTCCACCGACGAAGAACAGCGCGACGAACAGGCCGTTGATCCGGCCGCGCGCCTCGGGGCGCAGCAAATTGACGGCGCGACGCCCAAGCGTCTGGTCGGCGGTGATGCCGACGTCCAGCAGGATGGTGCCGAGGCTCATCACCAGCAGGGCAGCACTGCGGGACTCGATCACGCCCGCCCAGGCACAAAGGGCGAGTGAGCCGATGATGCACAGGTGAGCAGCGACGAACATCGGCCGTGCCCACCCCTTGTCGCCCCAACGGCCGGCGATCGGTGTCGCCGCGGCGCCCGCAACCCCGATCAGCGCGAAAGCCGCGATGCCCTTGGCATCGAGCGTGAAGGGTGCATCGGGCAGACGCAGCGCAACGGCGGACCAGAATGCGGTGAAAGACGCCATGACCAGGGAAGCTGTCCAGGCGCGCACGCGCAGCACAGGCTCGTCCCGTAGCAGCTTTGGGAAAGAGCGGAGCAAGTCGACGTAGCCGAGGCGGGCGGCTGGCTGCAGCGTCGGCAGATAGCGACCGAGTGCGCCGGCAAGCAGCGTCATCAGAATAGCTGAGGCGAGATAATACGCGCGCCAGCTCGAAAGATCGGCAATCAGGCTCGCGGTCGGCCGCGACAACAGGATGCCGATCATCAAGCCGCCCATCA
This sequence comes from Bradyrhizobium sp. UFLA06-24, assembly GCF_054967145.1. Taxonomy (NCBI): domain Bacteria; kingdom Pseudomonadati; phylum Pseudomonadota; class Alphaproteobacteria; order Hyphomicrobiales; family Nitrobacteraceae; genus Bradyrhizobium; species Bradyrhizobium sp. UFLA06-24. The sequence continues at coordinate 87,133 of NZ_JADFUE010000025.1, read as the reverse complement.
CCTCGCCGATCGCCTGGCCGCGGCGTTCCGGCGCTACCATCGAGGCCACGAGAGGAACGATCATTTGGATCGCCGCGCAGGACGCTCCGAGAACGAAGGTGGCGAGCAATAGCAGCGAGGGTGTCGGCGCCAATGCCGTTGCCAGTGCCGCGAAGATTGCGCAGCCGAGCGTGCGCAGGATCAGGCGCCGATTCTCGACGAGATCGACCAGCGGCACGAGCAACACCAGGCCGAGCGCATAGCCGAGCAGGGTCAACGTGCTGACGAGGCCGGCCTGAACCGCGGTCATGGCCAGGGACCGGCCGATCAGGCCAACCAGAATCTGCGGCGCGAACAAATTGGTGACGACGACGCCGGTGGTGATCGAGCCAAGCCAGATCAGGGATCGTTCGGCGAGATGCTTGGGTGATGCAAGCCTGGTGGTTTCGGAGATGGTCATGGGACCTCGCGAATGGAATGCGTGGTCCTCTTTAAGCGGGAGGTACAATATGCTACAATTCAATTAAGCCTATAAAGAATATGCGAGTTTCTCATGAATACCCATGACCTCGTCGCCTTCGTCGCGGTCGTCGAGACCGGATCGATCGTCGCGGCCTCGACGCGTCTCAACCTCACTCAACCCGGCGTGACGCGGCGCATCCAGAATCTGGAGGAGATGCTGGGCACGCAATTGCTGGATCGCCTCTCGAAGCCGCTGAAGCCGACTGCCGCGGGACACGAGGCCTATGAGCAGGGCCGACGCTTGCTCAGAATGCTCGACGATCTCAAGGCCGGTGTTGCCAACGACGGCGTGGTGCGCGGCGAGTTCAGGCTCGGCCTCACGCCGTTTCTCTCCGAAGCCGGGCTCAGTGCGCCACTCGATGCCGTGAGTGCCGAATTTCCTGCGCTGAGCGTACGCGTCGTCTCGGGCTGGTCACCCAACCAGGTCGAGCGGGTCAGCCGCAACGAGCTGGATGCCGCCGCGATCTGCCTGCCCGACGGGGCCGTGCCGCCCGCTGATCTCGTCTCTGACGATCTCGGTGCACAGCCCGTGGTGTTCGTCGTCGCGCGCGATACCAAGATCCCTCGCACCGTCGATCTCGAGTGCCTGTCGCAGCTCTCATGGGTCATCAACCAGGACGGCTGCGGCTTCCGCGACACGCTGAAGCGCCGCTTCGATGCCGAGCATTTGCCGTTCACGGTCGCCGTGGAGGCGCTCGACAGCGAGCTTCGCCTGTCGCTCGTGGCGCGGGGCCTCGGCGTCGGGCTGGTGACGCCCCTCGCATTGAAGCGCAGTGCGTTTCGCAAGCAACTCAAGCTGGTCGCTGCGCGGGACTTCAATCCCGCCGTTCGGGCATGGTTGGTGCACCGTCCTCCGGCCGGGCGGCTGGCCCGACCGATCAGCCTGTTCCGCGAGGGGCTCGATCGGGAGCTACAGGCTCTTATTCGCGCCTAGCGCAGCTTCCCGCGGGCCGCCACCGGCAGCGTGCCGATGATCTCCTCGCCGCGGACCATCAGAACCTCGTCCATCATGTTGACGACGACGCAGACGTGGTTCGGCACGATCCGGACCACGTCGCCGACGTTTGGCCGTGTGTTGCTGCGGGAGAGATCGAGGAAGCCGTGCTCCTCGGCGAACTTCGCGATTTTGGCTTCGGGGTGCTCCAGGATCAGCCCGTGGCCGTCGAGGCCGCCGGTGTCCGTCGTCAGCGTCTTCGAGCCGGCATCGAGAATGCCGCGCTCGGGCGCGGCACGGCTGACCACTGTGGAATAGATGTGCAGGGCGCAATCGTCCCAGGTCGCAACGCCGGCCGCAACCTGCATGCGGTCGTTGTAGATGTAGGTGCCGAAGCGGTGCTCGGTGCCGCCCTTGAGCTTGCCGATGTTGACGAGGTTCGGCGTGCCGCCGGTCGAGACGATCTTGGCATCCAGCCCGTGCGTGCGCACGCCGGCCAGCGCTTCATCGTAAAACTTCTGTGCGTCAGCCCATCCGCTCTCGGTCGGATAGAGCATGAAGCCGGCGAATTCCAGCCCCTTCGAGCCGGCGATCTCGCGCGCCAGCGCGATCGCCTCGGCTGGCGTCTCGACGCCTGCGCGCTTGCGACCGGTGTCGCATTCGACCACGACGGAGAGCGGACGGCCCGACGCCGCGGCGGCCTTGGGCAGGCCGGCAACGACGGTCGAATTGTCGGCGGCGACCGTCATGTTGGTCTTGGCATTCAGCGCGCCGAGCCGCGCCATCTTCTCTTCGCCGAGCAGGTTGTAGCTGATCAGGATGTCGTCGATGCCGGCATTGGCCATGATCTCGGCCTCGCCGATCTTCTGGCAGGTGATGCCCTTGGCGCCGGCTGCGACCTGCATCTTGGCCAGCGTCGGGTTCTTGTGCGTCTTGATGTGCGGGCGGTTGGCGATACCTGCGTCGTCGCAGGCCTTCTGGATCCGCGCGATGTTGCGCTCGACCCGGTCCATGTCGATGACGGCGCAGGGCGTGCCGTATTCACGGGCGATTTTTGCGGCGAGAGTCGTTGTCATGATTAGGCCTGCTCTATTTCTTCGCGAAGCATTTCAAGTTCGAGCCAGCGTTCTTCGGCGGCGGAGAGTTCCTCATGCGCCTTGGCGATGGCCGCGGAGGTATCGTCGAATTTCCTGCGATCCCTGGCATAGAGGTTGGGATCATCAAGCACGCGCTGCAGTTTCGCGATCTCGGCCTGCAGCGTCTCCATCTTCTTCGGCAGCGTCTCCAGCGCGTGCTTCTCGTTGAAGCTCAACTTGCGCTTCGACGCGGCGACGGGAGCAGCGATGCGCTCCTCTTTCTTCTCGACGGGGACCGGTGCCTTTGCGGTCTCGCGCTTCAAATCGGCGCCGCGCTGCGCCAGCATGTCGCTGTAGCCGCCGGCATATTCGATCCACTTGCCGTTGCCTTCGGGCGCTATCACCGACGTGACGACGCGGTCGAGGAAGTCGCGGTCATGGCTGATCAGGATGACGGTGCCCTCGTAATCACCGAGCATCTCCTCGAGCACGTCTAGGGTTTCCAGATCGAGATCGTTGGTCGGCTCGTCCAGCACCAGCAGGTTCGAGGGCTTTGCCAGCGCGCGCGCCAGCATCAGCCGGCCGCGCTCACCGCCTGAGAGCACCTCGAGCGGTGTGCCGCGCTGCTCCTGCCCGAACAGGAAGTCCTTCATGTAGCCGACGACGTGCTTCGGCTTGCCGCCGACCATGACGTGGTCGCCGCGACCTCCGGTCAGGGCTTCCGCCAGCGTCGATTTGGGGTCGAGACTTTCGCGATGCTGGTCGAGCGTCGCCATCTCCAGATTGGCGCCGAGCCGTACCGTGCCGGAATCCGGCTGCGTCCCGCCGGTGAGCAGGTTGACGAGCGTGGTCTTGCCGGCGCCGTTCGGGCCGATGATGCCGAGCCGGTCGCCGCGCTGGATGCGCGTGGAGAATTTGTCGACGATCACGCGGTCGCCATAGGCCTTGGTGATGCCCTTCGCCTCGATCACCAGCTTGCCGGATTGTTCGGCTTCGGCCGCGGCGAGGCTGGCGGTGCCGGCGGTGCCGCGATAGTTGCGGCGCTGGTCGCGCAGCGCATGCAGATTGGCGAGCCGCTTGACGTTGCGCTTGCGCCGTCCGGAAACGCCGTGCCGCAGCCAGTGCTCCTCATCGACGATCTTGCGATCGAGCTTGTGCTGGTCGCGTTCCTCCTCCGCGAGCACCTCGTCGCGCCAGCTCTCGAACGAGGCAAAGCCGCGGTCGATCTGCTTGATCTTGCCGCGGTCGAGCCAGGCCGTCGAACGCGAGAGATTGGTGAGGAAGCGGCGGTCGTGGCTGATGATCACAAGCGCACTGCGCCGGGAGTCGAGCTCCTGTTCCAGCCATTCGATGGTGGAGAGATCGAGATGGTTGGTCGGCTCGTCCAGCAGCAGGATGTCGGGCGAGGGTGCCAGCACATAGGCCAGCGCCGCGCGCCGCGCTTCGCCGCCCGAGAGGTTGTGCGGGTTCTCCTCGCCGGTGAGGCCAAGCTGCTCCAGCAGATAGCGCGCTTGGTGCTGGTCGTCGCCCGGCGCGAGGCCGGACTCGACATAGCTCAGCGTGGTCTTGTGCTCGCCGAAGTCCGGCTCCTGCGGCAGGTAACGAACGGTGGCGCCGGGCTGCACGAAGCGCGTGCCGCCGTCGGGCTCGACGAGGCCGGCCGCGATCTTCAGCAGCGTCGACTTGCCGGAGCCGTTGCGGCCGATCAGGCAGACGCGCTCGGATGGAGCGACATTGAGCTCGACGCCCGACAGCAGCGGCGTGCCGCCGAAGGTCAGCCTGATGTCTTTGAGTTGGATCAGCGGCGGTGCCATGACTAGCCTTGACTCAAATTCTGGCTCGTGGCGGCCTGATCGGCGCGGCGGCGCTGGATCCGGCGCAGCGTCTGGTCGAGCGCCGAGAAAAAGGCGGAGCGGTCGCGCGGCGAGAACGAGCGGGGACCACCGGTGACTTCGCCGGCCGAGCGCAGATCGGTCATCAGATTGCGGACCGCCAACGTCATGCCGATCGATTCTTCGGTGAACGGCTTGCCGTTCGGTGCGATCACCTCCGCGCCCGCTTTCACGCAGCGGCTTGCCAGCGGAATGTCCGACGTGACGACCACGTCGCCGGGCCTCGCCCGCTCGGCGATCCAGTCGTCGGCGGCGTCCATCCCGGAGCCGGCGGCGATACGCTCGATCAGCGGATCCTGTGGCACGCGGATGAAATTGCCGGCGACGACGCTCACGGGCACGCCGTGGCGGAGCGCGACGCGGTAGATTTCGTCCTTCACCGGGCAGGCGTCGGCGTCGACATAGATGCGGATGGGAGTGTCGGTCATTGGCGGCGTGGTACCCCATTCGGGCCGCAAAGGCGAGGGGATTGACCCGTGTTCCCCGGGGCCTACGATCGGGTCCGAAACCACGAGAATAGGGAAGATGATCCCATGCCGAGCCGGCTCCAAACCTGGCGTGTCGAGGCCTACAACACCGCCAAGCAGTCCGAGAACAAGATGCATGACGACACGGTGGCACGCCGCTTCGGATTTGAAGGCGGGTTGGTCCCCGGCGTCGACGTCTTCGCCTACATGATGCACGTGCCGGTCGCCCGCTGGGGTCGTGATTTCCTCTCCCGCGGGTTGGTCGAGGCCCGCTTCATCAAGCCGGTCTATGACGGCGAGGCGGCCGATGTGGATGCGACCGAGCACAATGGGCTACTGACGATCGAGGTGTTCAGTCGCACCGAGCTTTGCGCCACGGGGACTGCGTCGCTGCCGGCGGTCGCTCCGGCGGTTTCGCTGAGCGACTATGTCGCGGTGCCCGCGGCGGCCGAGCGCAAACCGGTCAGCCCTGAAATCTTCCAGGTCGGCAAATGGCTCGGCACGGCGCCGCGCCGCTGGGCCGGGCAGGCGGCAACTAATTATCTCGCCGATATCAGGGAGACCGATCCGATTTTCGCGCGCGAAGGACTAGGCCATCCCGGCCTGATCCAACGCGTGATGAACCGCGTGCTGGTCGACAACAGCATTCTCGGCCCATGGATCCACGTCGGCAGCCGCATGCAGCTTTTGTCCGCCGTCCGCATCGGGGACGAGATTACTGCGCGCGCGAAAGTCGTCGCGAACTACGAGAAGAAAGGCCACCGCTTCGTCGAACTCGACGCGCTGGTCGTCGCCAACGGCACGACGCCGATCGCACATTGCCAGCACACGGCGATCTATCAGCCGCGAGAGCAAGCGGCGGCGTAGGCGCCAGCCTGGAGGCAAGCTCGCGGTCCCAAAGATGCCGTCATGCCCCGCGAAGGCGGGGCATCCAGTAAGCCGCAGCCTCTCAGTCAATCACGACCGTCTCGGAGTACTGATCGCCCGGTCGAGCCGGGCGATGACAGCGTTGTTGTGGAGGCAGAAGCGCGCCGATTAAGCTGCCTTCCTCTTCGCATCCTGGATCGCCCGCCACACGCGCTCCGGGGTCAGCGGCATGTCGATGTGCTTGACGCCATATTCGGAGAGCGCATCGAGCACCGCGTTCACCACCGTCGACAGGCTGCCGGCGCAGCCGGCTTCGCCGCAGCCCTTGCTGCCAAGCGGGTTGGTCGTGGCCGGCACCGGGTGGTCGCCGACTGTCATATTGGGCACGTCGCCCGCGCGCGGCAGGGCGTAATCCATCAGCGAGCCCGTGATCGGCTGGCCGCTCTCGTCGTAGCGGATGTGCTCCATCAGTGCCTGGCCGATGCCCTGCACGACGCCGCCATGGAGCTGACCCGCGACCAGCATCGGGTTGATCACCGTGCCGAAGTCGTTGACCGCGCTATAACGCACGATCTCCACCACTCCGGTCTCAGGATCGATCTCGACCTCGGCGACGTGGCAGCCGTTCGGGAACGCTGACGGTACCGGTTCGCTGGTGTGGTCGACGTCGAGTGAGTCAGGCACGCCGTCCGGCACCTTGCCATCATGGAGCTTCTTGGCGAGCTCCATGATGTCGATGCTGCGGTCGGTACCGGCAATCGTGAAGCTGCCGCCTGCGAATTCGATATCGGCCTCGGACGCCTCCAGCATATGCGCCGCGGCGCGCTTGCCCTTCTCGATCACGAGCTTGGAAGCCTCGACGATCGCCATGCCGCTCGCGGTGATCGACCGCGAGCCGCCGGTGCCGTTGCCGGCGTGGACGATGTCGCTGTCTCCCTGCACCAGCTTGACGCTTTCGAAGGGAATGCCGAGCTGCGCGCACAGCACCTGCGCGAACGGTGTGGCGTGGCCCTGACCGTAATCGAGCGTGCCGGTGATCAGCTGCACGGTGCCGTCAGGGTCGAACACGATCTTGCCGAGTTCGGGGCTCGGCGGCGCGGTGACCTCCAGGTACGAGCCGACCGCGATGCCGCGCAGCTTGCCGGCCTTCTTGCTCTCCTTCTTGCGCTTGACGAAGTTCTCGTGGTCGGAGATCTCGAGCGCCTTGTTGAAAACGGCCTGGAAGTCGCCGCTGTCATAGGTGACGCCGGAGGAGGCCGCGAACGGCATCTGGTTCGGCTTGATGAAGTTGCGCTTGCGCAACGTCAGGCGGTTGATGCCCATCTCGTCTGCGGCGCGGTCGATCAGCCGCTCCATGTAATAGTTCGCCTCGGGTCGGCCGGCGCCACGATAGGCGCCCATCAGCGTTGTATTGGTCAGCACCGTCTTGATGTCGACCGCCATCAGCGGCGTGCGGTAAACGCTGGAGAAGTTCTTGCCGGTATTGAGCGAGAGCGGGCTCGGCGCAACGCCGGTAATGTAGGCGCCGAGATTGCCGTAGCCGGACAGCCTGGCCGCGAGGAAATGCCCCTCGGCGTCGAGCGCGAGCTCGGCGTGGATCTTCTGCGCACGGCCGTGGCTGTCGGAGAGGAAGCTGGTCGAACGCTCGTCCAGCCACTTCACCGGGCGGCCCAGCGCCTTCGCCGCGTACAGGATGCACATGTATTCGGGATAGTTGACGTTCTTCATGCCGAAGGAGCCGCCGACATTGGCGGTGAGGATGCGCACCTTCTCGTTCGGCACCTTCAGGTTCTTGGCGAGGTTGGCGCGGTTGCCCGCGACGCCCTGCGTCGGCATCTGGATGGTGTAGCGCTCGGTCTTCTTGTCATAGGAGGCGAGCCCGACGCGCGGCTCCATCGACACCACGGCGACGCGGGTGTTCTCGATGTCGATCCTGGTGACATGGGCGGCGCTGGCAAAGGCCGCGTTGACCTTGTCCGTGTCGCCATAGTGATAGTCGAGCGCGACATTGTTCGGGATGTGGTCGTAAAGCTGCGGCGCGCCGGGCTTGGCGGCTTCCACTGGGTCGGTCACCGCCGGCAGCGGCTCGATGTCGAGCTCGACCGCTTCACCGGCATCGCGTGCCTGGGCCAGCGTCTCGGCGACCACGAAGGCGACGGGATCGCCGACGAACCGGACCTTGTCGGTCGCCAGCGGCTGGCGGTTGGTCTGGAACAGGGGCGAGCCGTCGCGGCTCTTCAGCGGAAGGCCGCAGGTGAAGGGGCCATAGCCGGCGGCATCGAGGTTCTTGCCGGTCCAGACCCCCAGCACGCCCGGCATCGCCTTGGCGGCGTCGACACTGATGCCGCGGATCACGCCATGGGCATGCGTCGAGCGGACGATCACGGCGTAGGCCTGGCCTGGCAGGTTATAATCGTCGGTGTAGCGGCCTTTGCCCCGCACCAGCGTGTCGTCCTCCTTGCGGCGGACCGGTTGCCCGACGCCATATTTTTGCAGTGCAATAGCGTTTTCGAGCGTGGACGATTTAGTGTGTTCTTGCATGGAATCGACCTGAAAAGCCGGCAATTGCGCGATTTCGCGGGGCGCCTGGAGGGCCGGACCCGCTTGAGATAGCCCACGGACCCGTTCACGACAACGCACGAATGGGCATGGTCCCATGTGATGCGTTGTTGCGCAGGCCTGCCGCGCTGCTAATGTTTCAGGCGAAAAAGCAATTCCTGACCGGCCCCAGCGGCCTCGGAAAGACAGTTTGTATGAATGACCACACGCGGCTCCGCGACGGCCATGGGCCGCACGGTGAGCTGGAGGGGTCGATGGCGGCGGTGGCGTTGGCCACCGGGCCTGCCGTCCCCGTGCAGGCGTCGGGAACCGGCGTCTATGCGGCGCTCGACCTCGGCACCAACAATTGCCGGCTGCTGATCGCCTGTCCGACGAGCGACGGCTTTCGCGTGGTCGATTCCTTCTCGCGCATCATCCGGCTCGGCGAGGGCGTCTCGGCCACAGGGAACATCAGCGAGGCCGCGATCGATCGCGCCATCGCCGCGCTCAGCATCTGCCGCGACAAGATCAACCTGCGCAAGGCGAAGCGGCTGCGGCTGATCGCGACCGAAGCCTGCCGCGCGGCCTCGAATGCGGAAGATTTCCGCAGCCGCGTCGCGGCCGAGACCGGCATCGAGCTCGAGGTGATCGACCGCGAAACGGAAGCCTCGCTCGCCATGCTCGGCTGCTCGCCGCTGGTCGACCCCAAGGGGCGCGGCGCCATCTTGTTCGATATCGGCGGCGGCTCGACCGAGCTGGTGCGGATCGAGCGCGACACGCAAAATCCGGAGCCGCGCATCAAGGCTTGGATGTCGATCCCGTACGGTGTGGTCACGCTGGCCGAGCAGTTCGGCGGCCGTGACGTGACGCCGGACATCTATGCCGCGATGGAGCGGGAGGTCGCCAGCCATGTCGCGCCCTTCGCGGAGCAGCACGGCCGCGATCTGACCGACATGCATCTGCTCGGCACGTCCGGGACGGTGACGACGCTCGCCGGCATCCATCTCAATCTGGCGCGCTACGATCGCCGCCGCATCGACAGCATCTGGATGAACGATGTCGACATCACCGCGACCATCAACAAGCTGCTCGGCATGAGCTATGAGGAGCGCGCGAACAACAGCTGCATCAGCGTCGAGCGCGCCGATCTCGTGCTGGCCGGCTGCGCCATCCTCGACGCGATCAGGCGCGCGTTTCCGCTGCCGCGCTTGCGCGTCGCCGACCGCGGCCTGCGCGAGGGCATGCTGGTCGAGATGATGCGCGAGGACGGCGCACTCGGGAGCTGGTGAGATGGCGAAAGACACCACCGGCCGCTTGCACGTCCAGGTCAAGACCGGCGGCAAGCGCAAGCTGTCCTCGAAGCTGTGGCTGGAGCGGCAGCTCAACGATCCCTATGTCGCCAAGGCTAAGGCGGCCGGCTATCGCTCGCGCGCGGCATTCAAGCTCCTGGAGATCGACGACAAGTTTCGGCTGCTGAAGCCTGGCATGGCGGTGGTCGATCTCGGCGCCGCGCCGGGCGGCTGGAGCCAGATCGCCGCCAAGCGCGTCGGATCGACGGAAGGCAAGGGCAAGGTCGTTGCGATTGACCTCTTGGAGATGCCGGAGATTCCCGGCGTCGACTTCGCGCAGCTCGATTTCATGGACAATGACGCACCGGCAAAACTCACCGCGATGCTGGGCGGCGGTGCCGACGTGGTCATGTCCGACATGGCCGCCAACACTACGGGCCATCGCAAGACCGACCAGCTCCGCATCGTCGGCTTGGTCGAAACGGCGGCGGCGTTTGCTTGCGACGTGCTCAAGCCCGGCGGCACGTTCCTGGCCAAAACGTTCCAGAGCGGCGCCGATGCCGATCTGCTCGCCCAGCTCAAGCGCGACTTCGCCACCGTGCGCCACGTCAAGCCTGCGGCAAGCCGGCAGGATTCCTCGGAGCGCTACGTGCTGGCGACAGGGTTTCGCGGCGGTACCAGCCGCGAGGCGTAGTCGCCTCGCTCTTCGCGGCGTGTTAGTCGCATAGTTCTGATATCGCCGATTGTCCCGCGACCGTCCGGCTCGCGGAGGCGCGCTCCGAGATCGTCAGGGCGACGATGTGAACGACCAGGAAGGCGGCGGCTACGGCCAGGAGCCAGGCCGTTTCGTTTTGGGCTGGTCGCGCCGTTGAGCTTGCTCGGGCTGACTTGCTTGTCGCGATCATGTTTGGTCTCCGGAATCCCTGCTCACGCGCGTCGTCAGAAAGCGAACTTGACTTGCGCGCGGCCGCGCTCGCTTCTCGCCTGGTTCGCGATCAGTTCGTCGAACCGGGCGCTGATGCTCAGCGACTTGTTTACCTGCAGCTCGAGGCCGAGGCCGATCAGGGCCTGATCGTGCTTCTCTGCCAGACCGAAAAGGCCGTAGGTCGTCGCAGCATCGAAACTGTAATAGGCGATCTGCGTGTAGGCGCCGCTGAAGCTGTGGCGATAGGCGAGCTCGAGGGTCGATTTGAGCGCGCCGGCCGAGGTGTCCGCCACTTGGCTGAACCTAGTCCCGAGTACGCCCGCGGCATCGACGGCCGACGTCCGGTTGAAGGTCAAATTGTAGATGCCTGCACCGGTCTCGGCGTAGCCGTCGAGCCGGATCCATTGCAGGTCGAGCCGGGCATAGGGCGCGATCTTCCAGCGATCGACCTTGATCTCGTGGTTGATCGACAGCGAGCCGAACAGATCGCCGGCGGACCGCTCGCCCGAGCCGAACGCCAAGGCGGTGCTGTCGTAACGATAATTTGCGAGCCGGCCTGCCGCATAGCCGAGCACACCATCGATGAACCAGAGCGGCGCCACGCGGTAGCTGGCATAGGCCTGCGCCGACCAGACATTGGCATCGATGCGCGAGCCGTTGCTGCCGATCGTCGCATGATCGATACCGAAGCCGGCGGCGACGCCGGCTTTCACATTCCGGGTGAGGCGCGTGTCGACGCCAGCGGTCATGCCGGATGAGGACACGTTGTATTTGGCGTCGGCATAGGTGGTATCCCGGCCGAATTGCAGCGCGCCGGCGGTCCAATAGCGCAGCGACGAATCGGGGGCCGCTGTCATCGGCGCGGCTTGTCCATCTTTCGGTGTCTGACGAGGCGACGTCGCATCGGATGCGGGGCCAGCATTCGCTGCAGGGTCCGTCGGCAGCCCGTATTGTCGCTGCGAGGCCGGCATCTGCGCGAAGGCGGCCCGGTTGCTGAGCAGGGGCACCTCGTCATTGTGCAACTCGGTCAGCCGGTCCTGCACGTTGTCCATCTGTTGCTGACCCATCACCTGCACGGTGTGGACCTGAAAGTCGACCATCGCTTTCACGGTCGGATCCATGGTCGGATCCGGCAGGGCGGCATAGCGATAGATCGCCGTGCCCGTGCCCGAGCCGAGCGGCGTCGTCACCGTGACGTCGACTGCGCCCACCGCATGCGGCGGCGTCACCACCGAGATCTGCGTCGCGCTCAACACGGTGAAGCGGAGCACGTTGACGCCGCCGAACTTGACTGAGGTCGCGCCGGTGAGGTTCTGGCCGGTGACGACCGTCGTTTGCTGGCCGGCGATGGGGCCCGACGCCGGACTGGCGCTGGTCACCACGGGGCCGGGAAGGACCGCGGCGGTGCAGGCCACCGTGACGTCGATCTGCGACGGGATGCCTTCGCTCAGCGAGCGCCAGCTGAAGCTCTGCGTGCCCGTTGTGGTCACCGTGACGTGCAGCGCACCCGAGACGCTGCCGGATCCGTCGGCGTAGTGTCCGCCGACGCCGAGTTCGATGCCGTGAAAGAATGTCGTGTCGACGATGAAAGTGTAATTCAACGTGATGATGTCGCCCGCGGTCAGCGACACCGTGCTGGATTGATGATCAGCGCCGCTCACGTTGAAGGCGCCGCCATTGATGTCGGCACAGGTGGTCGCCGCAAGAGCCGAGCCGAAGCCGATCGCCTGGGCGAGAACGAGCAACCCGGCCATGCATGCCATGGTCCGTGCCGCTGCCGAGAACGCGTCCTTGAAACGGCTGAGGCAGAGCGCCAATTGGCGAGATCAATTCGTGTTGCCAATCGGCGCAAACCGCCGCGCGCGAATGTATCGCGACCAGAGAAAATCATACGTCTCCCCAACCCGTCTCCCGGTCCCTCCCGCCGGTCCTCGACGGACCGTCGAACAGGGCCACCGACGAAACGTCGGTCGCCATAATTGACGCGACATCGGACGTGTCCGGGATCGAGGGGTCTCGTACGGTAAGGTCTCGGAAACCACCATCAACGAGGGTTGATCGCAGGTGCGCTGCGAGGGCCCTGGCGGAATTGGCTCTGGACGAACGTGGGGCGCTCCTGCAAAGGATGGACGTGATTGGCGAGCGAGGAGATTGGCCGGAATGTCCGCGGTAGAATTCGACCTTCGCGGGCTCATTGGGCCAACCGGCGAATTCCGCGACGGCGCGACAGAGGAGGCGTTCTCGGAGAGCGTCTGGCAGTCGGCCCGCGCCATGTCTCTGCTGTGCATTCTCGCCGAGACGGCGGCAAGCCTGTCCTTCGTGCCGCTGGATTTCATGATGCTGACCGGGCCGCGCCTGGCCTATTTCAGCGAGGTCCGGCTCCTGATCGCGCTGTCGGCCGTTGCCGCGGTGATCGCCGTGCTGCGGACGAGCCGCTATGCGCGCATCGTCGCGGTCACCTACGCGCACCAGTTTGCGTTCTTCACGCTCAACGCGCTGGTCTTCAACCATCCGAGCCTGACCCGTCACGGCGGATTGTTGCTGCCGTTGATCGCCATCGCGCTCAACCTGTGCATCCCCGGGCGATTTCGCTGGGTCGCATTGATGAGCGCCTATGCGCCCATCATCAGCCTGGTGTTCTGGGCGGTGCTCAGGCCCGATCCGGAAAGCTCGCTTGATCTGACGATCATCATGCTGGTCGTGCTGGTCGGCTACGTCGTTGGCGCGGTGGCACGCACGCAGTTCAATCGGCTGCGGCGCGAGGAATATCTGCGCATCGCGCGCGAACGGCAGGTCAACCTCGATCTGCGCGAAGCCAAGGATGCGGCAGAAGCCGCTGCGAGCGTCAAGGCCGACTTCCTGGCGGTCATGAGCCACGAGATCCGCACGCCGATGAACGGAATCCTCGGCATGGCGCAATTGGCGCTGGATGATCCGTTGTCGCTCGCCCAGCGGCGGCGCGTGTCGACCATCCGCTCCTCGGCGCAAGGCCTGCTCAAGATCCTGGACGATATCCTCGACATCTCGAAGCTCGAGCGGCAGGCCGATATCTACGAACGTGCACCGTTCGATGTCCGGCAAGCTCTGCGCGAAATCGTCAACCTGATGTCGCCGCGCGCCCATGAGAAAGGCCTGACGCCCCAGCTCGTGCTTGCGCCGGCTTTGCCGCGATGGGTGCTTGGCGATCAGTCGCGGTTACGACAGATTCTCTTCAACCTGATCGGCAACGCCCTGAAATTCACCAGCCGCGGCGGGGTCACCATCGAAGTGACCGCGTCTGGATCGCAGGACGAGATGCTCGTCACGTTCTGTGTTTCGGATACAGGCATCGGAATCGCGCCCGAACAACAGGCGCGCCTGTTTCAATCGTTCGAGCAGGGCGACGCTTCGATCCGCCGGCGCTTCGGCGGCACGGGCCTGGGCCTTGCGATTTGCAAGCGCCTCGTCGAAGGCATGAAGGGACAGATCGAAGCCGAGAGCACGCCGGGGCGCGGCAGCCGCTTTCGGTTCTCGTTGCCGCTACCGCCGGCCGATGGTCCACCTGCTCGTGATGCGGTGGACACGGCGTTGCCGCCGGTCAGGCCGTTGAACCTGTTGCTGGTCGAGGATATCAAGATCAACGCCGAGGTTGCGCGTGGCATTCTGGAGCGGGCAGGCCACAGGACTGCGCTGGTCAAGTCGGGTGAGCAGGCGATCGAGCTCGTGCGCAGCGCGCGCTTTGACGCCGTGCTCATGGACGTGCAGATGCCCGATGTCGACGGTCTGGAGGCCACGCGGCGAATTCGCGCGCTGGCCTCGCCGCAAAGCCAGGTTCCGATCGTCGCCCTGACCGCCAACGTCATGACGGAAGATGTCGAAGCCTGTCGTGCGGCCGGCATGGACGGGCATCTGGCCAAGCCGATCGACGTTGCGGCTCTGCATCGTACGATCGAGGCCGCGCTGACGACCAGGCACTGGCCCGTCGCCGGGCCCGGCGCCCTTCTCAACGTCGGCAGTGACGTCCTGGTGGTGGGCGAGGGCAGCAAGGCGATCCACGACCCGCTTCGGCATCTCGGGTTTCGCGTCTTTCCCGCCGGCTCGTTCGATGCCGCCGGTGCCATGCTGGCGGCGCGCGAGTTCGCCGCGATCGTCGCGGTCGCCCCGCCGCCCGGTTTGGTTCAGGCGCTGCGTTCGCGAGCCCAGCACGAGGGCAAGCGCATCTTCGTCATCGGCGCTTCTGCGCCTGAAGAGGGCGCTCGCCTGCTGGATGAGGGCGCCGATCTGGTCATTGCAGCGACGCTGTCGCCGGAAGAGGTCGTCTGGAAGATCGAGGCATTCCTTGCGCCGGAAACTGCCGACGGCGCGTTCACGCTCGAGGAGGTGTTCGGGCGGGACCGCATCGACGAATTTCAGGAGCTGTTTGCGGATAGTCTGCCGGAGCTGGACCGCGCGCTGGCGCGAAGCGATTTGACTCCGAAGGAGCTCGTGGGCATCGCCCACCGCATCAAGGGAAGCGCAGCCAATCTGCGCATGTCGGAGCTTGCAGCGAGCGCCGATGACGCGATGATTGCCGGGCGCGCCGTGCTCGCGGGGCTTCGTGACCGGGATGACGCCGTCAATGCGCTGCGCAGGCAGATCGATCTCGTGTTGAGAGAGCAGGGCGCTGGCGGGCGTGGCGCGCCGGCAAGCGCGGCCGGCACGTGTGAGTTTGGGGAAAGTGATGTCGATCAGCGTGCTCGTGGTTGAAGATGCGCCGGATATCCGGCTGATGCTGACCTCGTTCCTGACCGGAGAGGGTATGACCGCTCACGGCGTGGCGACCGGCGCGGAGCTGCGCGCCGGTCTGGCCACGCTGAGGCCCGACATCGTCCTGCTCGACATCAATCTGCCGGATGCCGACGGCATCGCGTTGGCGCGTGAGCTGCGGCTCGGCGAACAATGCGGCCTGATCTTCGTCACCAGCCGGGATTCCGAAGCCGACATGCTCTCTGGGCTCGACGCAGGCGGGGACGACTACGTCTCCAAGCCGATCAATCTGCGCACGCTCCTGGCCCGCATCCGCAGCGTCTTGCGGCGGACCAAGGAAAAGGTCGTCACCTTTGACGGCTGGATTCTCGATCCGGTCCGCCGCGAACTGTTTCGTCCCGACGGAAGCATGGTCAAGTTGACGTCGGGGGAGTTCAACATCCTCGTCGCGCTCGCGTCTCACATGACGCAGCCGCTGAGCCGTGATTTCCTGCTCGACGTGATCTCGAACCGCGATCCTCGCGAGATCAGCGAGCACACGGTCGACAATCTGATCGTGCGGCTGCGCCGCAAGATGCAGCTCGACGGGGCGCCGGCGCCGATCACGACGGTGCGCGGCGTCGGGTATGCCCTGGTGCCGCAGCAGTCGTAGCCTTCTACCCCAACCGCTGGTCCCGCACGTCCTGGGTGTCTTCGGTCGCCGTCTTGACGGCGGCCTTGGCCGCACCCTTGCCGGCCCCCTTGCGGCTTGCGATCTCCACCGCCTTCCGGCCGGAGATCTCGTGGCCGGCATCGCTGGGCATCTGCCAGAAGAACCAGCTCGATGCCGCCGAGGTCAGCGCCACCACGATGAAGGCGGGCGCGAACACCGTGGCGTTGAGCTCGTCGACATGGCTGAACCACATGGTCGTCTCGACGCAAGCCGCGCCGACCGCGACGCCGGCGGAGACTGCGAGCTGCTGGTTGACGCTGACGAGGGTCGTGGCGCGGCTCATCTGCGGACTCTCGACGTCGGCATAGGCCACCGTGTTGATCGCGGTGAACTCGAGCGAGCGGAAGAAGCCGCCGACCACCAGGATCACCATGATGATCAGAAGCGGCGTCGTCACCGTGAACAGCGCGCAGACGCCGAGGAAGAACGCGCTGACGATCGCGTTCACCGTCATCAGATTACGGAAACCGAAGGTGCGGATCAGGCGTGCAGCCAGCGTCTTCATGCCCATCGCGCCGAGCGAGGAAGCAAAGGTGACGAGGCCGGAATGGAACGGCGACAGCCCGAAGCCGATCTGCATCAGGAGCGGGAGCAGGAAGGGCAGCGCGCCGATGCCGAGCCGGAACATGAAACCGCCGAACACCGCCGCGCGCAGCGTCGGAAGCTTCAGCAGCGAGAAGTCCAGCACCGGCGAGCCCGTGCGGCGCGCATGCAGGACATACAGCGTCATCGAGATCGTCCCGCCGAGGACGAGAGCCGCCACCGTGCTCCAGGGCAGGAGATTGAGGCCGGCGACCGAGAGGCCGAATGCGATGCCGGCAAGCCCGAGGCCTGCGAGCATCATGCCGTAGAGATCGAACTTCTCCTGCGTCTCGCTCTTGATGGGGTCGATGAAGCGCAGCGCCATGAAGATGCCGAGCAGGCCGATCGGGATGTTGATCAGGAAGATCCAGTGCCACGACGCGTAGGTGGTGATGAAGCCACCAAGCGGCGGCCCGATCACGGGACCGATCAGGGCAGGGACCGTCACCCAGGCCATGGCGTTGACCAGCGCGCTCTTGTCGACCGAGCGGAGCAGCACGAGACGCCCGACCGGCGTCATCATGGCCCCACCCATGCCTTGCAGGATGCGCGCGAACACGAAGTCGGTGACGGAGCCCGACAGCGCGCAGCCGACCGAGCCGATCATGAACACGCCGACCGCGATCGCGAACACCATGCGCGCGCCGAACCTGTCCGCGGTCCAGCCGCTCGCCGGAATGAACACCGCGAGCGACAAGAGGTAGGAAGTGATCGCAAGCTTGAGCGTCAACGGGCTGGTGCCGATGTCGGCCGCGATCGCCGGCAGCGAGGTGGCGATCACGGTCGAATCCATGTTCTCCATGAACAAGGCGGTGGCCACGATCAGCGGAATGATGCGTTGCTTGTCGACCATGAGCGATTGGTACTGGAAATGGGGCGGAAAGGGCGAGGATTGCGGCTTATCACCGCCGCTAGCGTCGGACCATTGCAGATCAGCGCATAGCACCTAGATTTTGCGCTCGCTCTTTCAGTCATTCCGGGGCGCGCCACGTGGCGTGAGCCTGGAATCCATTGGGCGCCGGGATAGCTGCGGGATGGATTCCCGGCTTGCGACTTCGTCGCGCCCCGGAATGACGGCGGATTGGATGGGCCGCCGCCGGCCTTTTCCCGCGGAATTTACCTAAAAATACCTGTGCATGGCTGGCCGGCGGTCCGATTTGCTTTGATTCGTCACGCGGCCGTGCTATCGACCCGCGTCAACCCCACCGATGGGCTCCGATTCTTCAAGGCGATGCCGCAAGGTACGCCGAGGGCGGCGCTCATCCATCGTCATTTGCGGCACGGCCGCAGGAAGGAGTTGGCATATGGCCACGGTGCAACTTCAGGGCATCCGCGAAGCCTTTACGTTCGACGACGTGCTGTTGAAGCCGGGCCTGTCGGACGTCATGCCGGGCGAGGTCGACATCCGCTCTCGCGTCACCCGCGCCATCCCGCTCAACATCCCGATCATGGCCTCGGCCATGGACACCGTCACCGAGGCCCGCATGGCGATCGCCATGGCGCAAGCCGGCGGCCTCGGCGTCATCCACCGCAATTTCGATCCTGAAGGCCAGGCCGCCCAGGTCCGGCAGGTCAAGCGCTATGAGTCGGGCATGGTGGTGAACCCGCTTACCATCAGCCCCGAGGCCTCGCTCGACGATGCACTCAAGCTGATGAGCGACCACGGCATCTCCGGCATTCCCGTCGTCACCGGCGCCGGCAAGAATACGCCCGGCAAGCTGGTCGGCATCCTCACCAACCGCGACGTGCGCTTTGCCACCGACCGCCGGCAAAAGGTCTCCGAGCTGATGACGCACGAAGGCCTCGTCACGGTGCGCGAGAATGTCAGCCAGGACGAAGCGCGGCGGATGCTGCATCAGCACCGGATCGAGAAGCTGCTGGTCGTCGACGACCAGTATCGCTGCGTCGGTCTGATCACCGTCAAGGACATGGAGAAGGCGGTCGCCCATCCGCTCGCCTGCAAGGATGCTCAGGGCCGCCTGCGCGTCGCCGCCGCCACCACGGTCGGTGATACCGGCTTCGAGCGTACCGAGCGCCTGATCGATGCCGGCGTCGACCTCGTCGTCGTCGACACCGCGCACGGTCATTCGCGTCACGTGCTGCATGCGGTCAACCGCATCAAGCGCCTGTCCAACTCGGTGCAGGTCGTCGCCGGCAACGTCGCGACATCAGACGGCGCGCAGGCGCTGATCGATGCGGGCGCGGACTGCATCAAGGTCGGTATCGGCCCGGGCTCGATCTGCACCACGCGCATCGTTGCCGGCGTCGGCGTGCCCCAGCTCACCGCGATCATGGATGCGGTCGAGGCGGCGAAGAAGTCGGACATCCCGGTCATCGCCGACGGCGGCATCAAGTTCTCAGGGGACCTCGCCAAGGCGCTCGCCGCCGGCGCCGACATTGCGATGGTCGGCTCGCTGCTCGCCGGCACAGACGAAACCCCAGGCGAAGTTTTCCTGTGGCAGGGCCGCTCCTACAAGGCCTATCGCGGCATGGGCTCGGTCGGCGCAATGGCGCGGGGCTCGGCCGACCGCTACTTCCAGCAGGACATCAAGGACTCGCTCAAGCTCGTGCCCGAAGGCATCGAAGGCCAGGTGCCGTACAAGGGACCGGTCGGCAACGTCATGCACCAGCTCGCCGGTGGCTTGCGCGCGGCGATGGGCTATGTCGGCGCCAAGGACATGAAGGAGCTGCACGACAAGGCGCAGTTCGTCCGTATCACCGGCGCGGGCCTGCGCGAAAGCCACGTCCACGACGTGACCATCACGCGCGAGAGCCCGAACTATCCGGGCGGCGGCTAGTTACGCGCGGCCTCAGGCCGCGCGTACGGCTTCGAGAAATTTCCCGACCTCGAGCTTGAGGCGGCTCGAATCCGAGGCCAGCAGCTGGGCGGCGGTCAGCACCTGGGACGAGGCCGAGCCGGTCTCGCTGGCGCCCTGCTGGACGTCATTGATGTTGACGGAGACCTGCTGGGTGCCGTGCGCGGCCTGCTGCACGTTTCGCGCGATCTCCTGCGTGGCTGCGCCCTGTTCCTCGACGGCCGCGGCAATCGTCGAGGATATCTCCGACAGTCGCTCGATCGTCTCGCTGATCGCCTTGATGGCGCCGACGGATTCCTGGGTCGCCGCCTGCACGTTTCCGATCTGCTGCTGGATTTCCTCGGTCGCTTTAGCGGTTTGCTGCGCCAGCGCCTTCACTTCCGAGGCGACCACCGCGAAGCCGCGACCGGCATCGCCGGCGCGCGCGGCCTCGATGGTCGCGTTCAGCGCCAAAAGGTTGGTCTGGCCCGCGATCGAGTTGATGAGTTCGATGACGTCGCCGATCCGGCTCGCGGCCTGTGACAATTCGCCGACGCGGTCGTTGGTGCGGCGGGCCTGCTCGACGGCATCGCCGGCCACGCGCGCGGATTCCTGCACCTGACGGCTGATCTCGTTGACCGACGAGGTGAGCTCTTCCGTCGCGGTGGCCACCGATTGCACATTGGCCGATGCTTCTTCGGAGGCTGCCGCGACGGCCGTCGTCAGCGTCTGCGAGCGATCCGCCGTGGTGTTCAGGGTGCCGGCCGACCCCTCAAGCTCGGTCGCGGCCGAGGAGACGGTGCTGACGATCTCGCCGATCACGGTCTCGAAATCGCGCGTGATGACGTTGACGCGACGGCCGCGCTCGATCTGCGCTTCGGCGTTACGCGCCGCATCCGCGTCGGCGCGCTTTTTCGCGACCAGCGCATCCTTGAAAATCTGCAGCGCGCCGGCCATGGTGCCGATCTCGTCCTTGCGATGCCCGTCGGGGATCGCGACGTCGAGCTCGCCGTCAGCAAGCCGCAGGGTCGCGCCGGTCAGCCGCACCAGTGGGCTGATCACCTGGCGCATCACGGCGATGACGACGGAGACCGAGGCGATCAGCACGACCAGCAGGGCCGCCAGCGCCCAGATCAGGCGCGTCTGCGCTTGCCCGATCGCCGTATTGTTGGCCTCGTGGGCAAAGGTCAGGGCGGCGTCACGCAGACCGAGCACGCTGTTCAGGACGGGAGCGAGCCAGCGCGGCCATTCGGCCTCGCTGATCGGGCTGGGGCGCCCCTCGCGGGCCGCCGCGACCAATTCCTGGAAACGCGGCTCGCCTTCGCTCATCAGTTTTGCGCGCACCTGGTTGGCGACGTTCACGAGCACCGGCGCATCGCCGGCATTGTGAACGCCTTGCTCGATCTGGGTCCAGATCAGCGCGACCTGACCCGACAATTCGGTCACCTCGACGCGCTGGGCTGCCGACAGAGGCTGATTGCGGGCGAACAGGCCGAGCACGGCGGCACGCGCGCCGTTGATGGTGCGCATGCTTTGCGCGCTCTGCGCCAGCGCGGCCGATGGCAGCAGGTTCTCGATGTCGCTGCCGGTGCGCGATAGGCTGATCAAGGCTTCGCTCGTCGCAGCCGTAAGCGCGTCGACGGAGCGCGCAAGGCCGTCCACGATCGCCGTCTGGCTATCGGCGGGACGTTGCGACTTGGGCAAGGCCGCGGCCTGGCGTCCGACGCTACGGGTCTTTTGCAAGATCTGCTCGGCGGCTTCGACCGATCGCGTCGGCAGCTCCGCCGCGCGAATGGCCGCTTTGGCCGCATCGATGGCAGCGTCCGTGTTGGCGATGGTCTTGTCGAGCGCCGACAACTTCTCGGGCGTGGCCGGCTCGGCGGGAGTTGCGGCCGCATACCAGGCGGTGCGTTCGACCGGAATCAGGCTGTTCGCTTTCATCACCAGCTCGAAGGCATCAAGCGAGCGCGCGGCCGCTTCCCGCTTGCGCAGGTCGCCCCATCCGCCCCAGGCGACCGCGCCGGCGAAGGCGACGGCCAAAAGGCTCGTGATCAGGTTGCCGGCCAGGACGCGCCAGCGCAGGCTGAGCCCGCCCTTCGCGCCGATCTCTCGGCGATGGTCGGACGGGACGGAAAGCTCTGGCACCGGTTAGGCTCTTTGATCATGGAAACGCTGCGCAATTTTAGTTTGCATTCGCGACCAAAGCCTTAATCGAGCGAGCGTTTGCTTCGCCGCCACGCTGCCTCTAAATCATGCCCACAAACAGATCCGGAGGAACCATCATGGCCCAAGCAAAACGCATCGTTCTCGCCGCACGCCCCGTCGGGGAACCCAAGCCGTCGGATTTTCGTCTCGAGGAATTCGCGATTCCCTCGGCCGGCGCGGGTGATGTCCTGCTGCGCACCGTCTGGCTGTCCCTCGATCCCTACATGCGCGGACGCATGAGCGAAGGGCCGTCCTATGCCGCCCCGGTGCCGGTTGGCGGCGTGATGGAAGGCGAGGCGGTGAGCGAGGTCGTAGCCTCCAACAATTCCGATTTCGCGGTCGGCGACATCGTCCGTGCGCGCACCGGCTGGCAGACGCATGCGATCTCGAATGGCAAGGGGCTCATCAAGGTCGATCCCAAGCTCGGGCCGATCTCGACCTCCATCGGTGTGCTCGGCATGCCCGGCATGACCGCGTATACGGGCCTGCTCGATATCGGCAAGCCGCAAGCCGGTGAAACCGTGGTCGTCGCCGGCGCTTCCGGCGCTGTCGGCTCGGCCGTCGGCCAGATCGCGAAGATCAAGGGCGCACGGGCGGTTGGCATCGCCGGCGGCAAGGACAAGTGCGACTACGTGGTGAAGGAGCTCGGCTTCGACGCCTGCATCGATCACCGCGATCCCGATCTTGCGGCCAAGCTGAAGGATGCCTGCCCTGATGGCATCGACGTCTATTTCGAGAATGTCGGCGGCGCCGTCTTCGAGGCGGTCTTCCCGCTGCTCAATCCCTTCGCGCGGGTGCCGGTCTGCGGCCTGATCGCCCACTATAACGATACCGAGGCCAAGCCCCCCAAATGGGCCGCTGCGATGATGCGCAACATCCTCACCAAGCGGCTGACCTTCCGCGGCTTCATCGTCTCCGACTTCGCCTCGCGCCATGGCGACTTCCTGCGCGACATGTCGACCTGGGTCCGCGATGGCAAGGTGAAGTACAAGGAATTCGTCACCGAGGGCCTGGAGAGTGCCCCGGCTGCCTTCATCGGGCTGCTGAAGGGGGCCAATTTCGGCAAGCAGCTGGTCCGGGTCGGGGGGGATAAGGCTTAACTTTCAAGGCCTGCTGCGTCTCCGACAGGCCTGGAGCGCCATCCAGTTGCTCCGACGCCGCGCCCTGGGCGTCAATGGTTAACAAAGAGTCACCGATCGGCCACACTCGCCCCTAAAGGGCGGAGTGTGAACGAGGGTTGATTGACGTCCGGGCGAAGGCATTGAATCATCGCGCATATTTCAGGTGCTGCGATGTTAGAGATCGGTATTTTCTGCGTTATTCTTCTGGCGGCCGGCTATTGGGTGGCCATGTATGTCATGGGCCGCCACGACGACGTCATTCACGGCAAGTTCGTGCACAGCGAGGAGGAGGGCGAGTTCGCAGCCCCCGCCATGCCAAAGCCGCCGCCGCGTTTTCCCAATCGGTCGCTCAAGACGGCCGAGCCCGCGAAGATCGTGCCGGTCGATGGGGCGGCGCCTCCAGAAGTCACCAGCGAAGCGCTGCAATCGTTACTCGCTGCGATCCAGCAGGATCTCAAGAGCGTCGCTTGAGCGTGTGCGCTCACTGCTCGCCGCCCATCTGGGCGAAGAGCTCTTCGATATCGACATCGACTTGACCAGCCGCGCGGATGTGGCGGACTTCAAAACTGTCGGGTGAAAAGCGGTACTCGACGAGGCCGGTCTCCTTGATCGCGATCCGGTCCTGGCGCGCGTCGTTGATCTTGAAGCCGGCCGACGGTGCCCAGACGTGCCTGACGTGGCGGAACGTGAAGTCGCGGCGCTGATGCACATGGCCGCTGGCGATGAGGCGGAGGTCCGCGCTGCCGAGCATCTCGATCAGGCGCGCACGCGCCGGCTGCGGCACGTAACGGATCGAGGTCTCCGGCGTCTCGACGTCATCGGGCCGGTGGAGAAACAGCGGCTTGTGGATGAACAGCGCGACTTGTTTTCTGTTCGCGCGTGAGATTTCGGCCGAGAGCCAGTCGAATTGCTCGGCCTCGAAGGCGAGGCCAGAATTCATCACCAGCGAGTTGAGGCCGATGAAGCACCAGCCGGCAGCCTCGAACGACCAATGGTCTTCGCCGATGATGTCGCGGAATTGCCGGCGGTGGGCTTCGGTCACCGGCGGTTTCGGCGCAGGCCCGAGTGCGG
Organism: Bradyrhizobium sp. UFLA06-24; assembly: GCF_054967145.1. Classification (NCBI taxonomy): domain Bacteria; kingdom Pseudomonadati; phylum Pseudomonadota; class Alphaproteobacteria; order Hyphomicrobiales; family Nitrobacteraceae; genus Bradyrhizobium; species Bradyrhizobium sp. UFLA06-24. The sequence continues at coordinate 63,433 of NZ_JADFUE010000025.1, read as the reverse complement.
TCGGATTGTCGCCGATGTCGTGATTGCCCGGAATGTAGCGGCAGGCAACGGGCAGGGCGTCGTGCAGGCTTTTCGCGAACTCGACGTCGTCGCGGCTGATCGGCCCGTCGAAGGATACGTCGCCGGTGTTGATGACGAGATCAGGCCTGCTCGCGTCGATATGCTCGCTGATCGCCTGGAAGTTGGCGATCAGGCCGGGAAAGCGCCGGCCGAGATGCGTGTCGGAAATCTGGGTGAGGCGAAATTCGGACATAGGCAAAGTATCGTCCGGCGAAACGTCGGAACGATGACGCGCGCACAAGAACCGTGATGAAACAAAGTTTAAAGCACGCGATAGCGGATCGTGTAAGCGTCCTGCGGCGCGGCGCCGCTTGCGACCGAGGGGGTGATGCGGTCGGCGAGGTGCCAGGGGCCGAACTGCTCGCTGGGATGCGGCTCGGCGGAGAGGCGCAGGCGAAACTCGAACGTGCCTTTGCCGGGCAGGTTCAGGACCAGCACCCGGTCGGCGGTGCGGTAGTTGAGGGCGACCGCGCCGCGTAGCACCGCGCGTCCGTCGGCAAGTTCGGTCACGCCGTCGACCAGCGCCAGCGTCTGGTTGCGGTCGGTGTGCAGCTCGATCTGGCTGCCGCTGACGGCCGTCAGCGTCTCCCGGGGCATGCGGATCTCGAACTCGACCGCGGGCTTGGAGGGGTTGAGGCCGAGATAGGCCAGCGCGGCGTGGCGCATGTCGTAAGCGGCGAAACCGAACAGGGCGACGGCAGCGAGCGTTGCGAGGCCATGCCTGACGACGTCGCGCCAGGTCCGGTAGGACAGGCGGAAGTAGACGGTCATCGCCAGCGCCACGGCGAGGGCCGCGGCGATGCCCGACAGCGCCGACATCCAGATGCCGAGCTCGCCGTCGGCGGCTTCGCTCCAAAGATTGGACAGGGTATTCATGTCGCGCTCTGGGCGGCGCCGCCGCCGGACTTGAGGGGCCAAAATCGCTTCAAGTATCAGCAGTTGGTCGCCGAAGCGGGAACGCCGGTTCAACTCGCCGATTGTCAGGGCGAGCAGTCGCGGCTATTGACGGTCCGCGGCATGCCGCCTCACGGGAAAGTTCCGATGTCAGTTCAAATGGCTTTGTTGCCTGTCTTCGTGCAGATCGGGCTCACCTTCGCCCTCCTGATCGGCATGGTGTTCGCCCGCCGCAAAGCGCTGGTCTCGGGCGAGACCAAGATCCGCGACATTGCGCTCGGCGAGCCCAATTGGCCCAAGGGCGCCACGCAAACCGCCAATTGCTACCGCAACCAGTTCGAACTGCCGGTGCTGTTCTATGCGCTGATCGCACTGGCACTGCCCTTGCGCCACGCCGACCTTTTCATCGTGCTGATGTCCTGGGTGTTCGTGGTGACGCGCTTTGCCCATGCCGGCGTGTTCATCACGTCGAACGATCTCGGCCAGCGCTCGTCGATCTGGCTCGCCGGCGTGCTCGTGCTGCTGGCGATGTGGGTCTACTTCGCACTGAAAATCCTGCTGCTGATCTAGGCGCTGGTGCGCCAATCCTGATCTGAAAGACTCAAATGACTCCCGCTGCCCGGCTGTCCGCAGCCATCGAACTGATCGACACCATCGAACGCGACCGCGTGCCTGCGGCGAAGGCGCTGAAGGAGTGGGGCACCGCGCACCGCTTTGCCGGCTCCGGCGACCGCGCCGCCATCGCAGGCCTCGTCTGGGACGTGTTGCGCCGCTTTTCCTCGAGCGCCTATTTGATGGATTCCGATACCGCCCGCGCGCGCCTGATCGGCATGCTCCGCCTCGAGCGCGACATGGATACCGCGACCATGGCCGCCCTGTTCGACGGCAGCCGCTTCGCACCGGCGCCTTTGACGGAGGCGGAGCAGGCCGCGCTCAGCCAACGCTCGCTGAAGCATGCACCGGCCTCGATCGCCGGCGACTATCCGGAATGGCTCGATTCGCATCTGGCCAAAGTGTTCGGCGATGACCGCATCGCCGAGGCGATGGCGATGGCAAGCCGGGCGCCGCTCGACCTGCGCGTCAACACGCTAAAGTCCAATCGCGACAAGGTGCTGAAGGCGCTTGCTCATCTTCATGCGAAACCGACGCCATGGTCGCCAAACGGCCTGCGCATCGAGCTGTCGGCCGATGCGCGCAATCCCGGCATTCAGGCGGAAGAGGATTTCATCAAGGGCGGCGTTGAGGTGCAGGATGAAGGATCGCAGCTTGCGGCCCTGTTCACCGCGGCCAAACCGGGTGAGCAGGTGATCGATCTCTGCGCCGGGGCCGGCGGCAAGACACTGGCGCTCGCCGCGCTGATGCAGGGCAAGGGCCGGCTCATTGCCACCGATCGCGACAAGCGCCAGCTGATGCCCATCCACGAACGCCTGTCGCGCGCCGGCGTCCACAATGCCGATGTCCGCACGCCCAAGGGCGAAGCCGATCCGCTTGCCGATATCAGCGCGACCGCCGACCTCGTCGTGATCGACGCGCCTTGCACAGGAACCGGGACCTGGCGCCGTAACCCCGATGCCAAATGGCGCATGCGGCCGGGTGCGCTGGAGATCCGCCTGAAAGACCAGGCCGAGGTGCTGGAGCGCGCCGTTCCGCTGGTGAAGGCCGGCGGCCGCATCGCCTACATCACCTGCTCGGTGCTGTCAGAAGAGAACAACGAGCAGGTGAGGGCCTTCATCGCCAAGCATCCGGAGTTTTCGGCCCTTCCGCCCGAGCAGACCGCCAGCGTGCTTTGGGACAAGGCCGAGCAGTTTGCGCAAGCCGCGCTGCAATCCGACGAGGGCTGGCTGATGACCCCGCGCCGTACGGGGACGGACGGGTTTTTCGTCTCGGTTCTGAAGAAGGTCGGCTGATCTCGCTCCGCCGTCATTCCGGGGCTCGCCCTGGGGGCGTCCCGGAATGACAGCACAAACAAAAACCCCGCGAACCGTATCCCGGTCGCGGGGTCTTCGAGTTCAACGATTCTAACCGGTACGTCCGTGGTCAGATCGTGCGCGGCTGACTAGCCGGCGCGGAGGTTGTCGGCCGAGGACTTGCCGCTGCGGCGGTCCGCGACGATGTCGAACGAGACCTTCTGGCCCTCGTTGAGGGTGCTGAGGCCGGCGCGCTCGACGGCGCTGATGTGAACGAACACGTCCTTGTCGCCGTTGTCAGGCTGGATGAAGCCAAAGCCCTTTTGATTGTTGAACCACTTCACGGTACCCATTGCCATAGTCATTTCCTTCTTTGTGACGATGCACTCAGGGGGACAAATGCGCATGGTTTGCGCCCACGTCCCGATTGGTCGATTTTGGAGAAATACCTGAAACGTGCTCGCCCATTGGAAATGAGACGGAGCGGCCCAGTCGTTCGGCCAAGGATCGATGATCACAATCTAGAGATTTTTTGGGGCGACTTCAAGGCACCGCGCGCTGACAGCGAGCCGCGCGCGCTTTGCTATTTTGCGCTGCACACGGCCGCGGGAAGGATAGTTCCGTCAGTCGACGATGAAGAGCGTTGCGCCCACCGCCGTCGACGAGCGATGCGCGGCGTCGCCGAAATCCGAGACCTGGTAGCTCATGCCCGGCGTCAGCTTGAACCTGCGCCCGTCGCGCAATTCGCTGTCGAGCTCGCCGGCGAGCACGTAAAGCACATGGCCGCGATCGCACCAGTGATCGGCGAGATAGCCCGCCGAATATTCGACCATCCGCACCCTGAGATCACCGATGTTCAGGGTGCGCCATTTTGCTTCGCCGGTCTCGCCGGGATGTATGGTGGCTTCGACCTTGCTCCAGTCGGTGACGGTGAATGGCGAGGTGGGGAGTTTCATGGAGAGGAGTCCTTGAATTCAGAGCCGGCAGCACCTGTGTTAGCGCACGTACGCGCCGCAGTCTCCGTCTCATCGCCCGCGAAGCGGGGGATCCAGGACTCCAGAGGCCATGCCGTAATGCGGAGGAGCCGCGGCGTACTGGATTCCCCGGTTTCGCGAGGAATGACGGTGGCGGATGGGACGTGAGCTCTCAATGCGGCAGATGGTTCGCCGAGCCCTGCACGATCAGCCCCGCATCATTCACCCGCAGATATTCGCAGATCTTCTTGCCGCGCTCGTTCTGGTAAAATACCACGACGCTGTCAGGGCTGACGAACACATCGATCAGCGAGAAGTGCAGCTCCGGCAACAATCCGAGTGCCTTGCCCCAATACGCGCGTAAACTCTCCTTGCCGCGCACCGTGCCGCTGGCGTCGAACCCCATCGCGGGGATTCGGTCCGAGGTCATCACGGCGTCCTCGTCATAGAGCGTCAGCACGCGCTCGAGGTCGCGCGCGTTCCAGGCCTCGACCCAGGTCCGGCCGAGGGTGACAAGCTGTGATGGCTGATGAAATCTGGACATGGCGTTCTCCCTGATAGCCCTTGATTCACGCGATGGGCAATTAGGTCAACAATACTTACCTATATAGCTTTGTCCATGCCCAAAGAAGCATGTGGGAGTGCCTACGGCCGCGGTTGCGGGCAGGGGGCTCATCGCGTATTGGCTTGCCATGACAGCAGCACAGAACGACCGCTCCGCGTCGACGCCCTCGGTGGCCGCGGCGCACGACAAGATTCTCATCGTCGATTTCGGCAGCCAGGTGACGCAGCTGATCGCGCGTCGGGTGCGCGAAGACGGCGTCTATTGCGAGATCGTCCCGTTCAACAAGGCCGAACAGGCCTTCAAAGAGATGAAGCCGAAAGCGGTGATTCTCTCCGGCGGCCCTGAATCGGTGCATGAAGCCGGCTCGCCCCGCGCCCCGCAGCTCATCTTCGATTCCGGCGTGCCCGTGATGGGCATCTGCTACGGCCAGATGACCATGGCGGCGCAGCTCGGCGGCGAGGTCGAGGGCGGCCATCACCGCGAATTCGGTCGCGCCGACGTCGAGGTCAAGGCCGAGAGCCAGCTGTTCGCGGACGTCTGGTCATCAGGCAGCAAGAACCAGGTCTGGATGAGCCATGGCGACCGCATCACCAGGATGCCGCCGGGCTTCTCCGTCGCCGGCACCTCGCCGAACGCGCCCTTCGCGATCATCCAGGACGAGACGCGCAAATATTACGGCCTGATGTTCCATCCCGAAGTGGTGCACACGCCCGACGGCGCCAAGCTGATCCGCAATTTCGTCCGCAAGATCGCCGGCCTCACCGGGGACTGGACCATGCGCGCCTTCCGCGAGGAGGAGATCGCAAAGATCCGCCAGCAGGTCGGCAAGGGCAAGGTGATCTGCGGCCTGTCCGGCGGTGTCGATTCCGCCGTCGCGGCCGTCTTGATCCATGAGGCCATCGGCGACCAGCTCACCTGCGTGTTCGTCGATCATGGTCTGCTGCGTCTCGACGAAGCCAAGACCGTGGTCGACCTGTTTCGCCACCACTACAACATCCCGCTCGTGCACGTGGACGCGTCCAAGCAGTTCCTCGGCGAGCTCGAAGGCGTCACCGATCCCGAAACTAAGCGCAAGACCATCGGCCGCCTCTTCATCGAGGTGTTCGAGGCTGAGGCCAAGAAGATCGGCGGCGCCGACTTCCTGGCGCAGGGCACGCTCTACCCCGACGTGATCGAGAGCGTCTCCTTCACCGGCGGCCCCTCGGTCACCATCAAGTCGCACCACAATGTCGGCGGTCTCCCTGAGCGCATGAACATGAAGCTCGTCGAGCCCTTGCGCGAGCTGTTCAAGGACGAGGTCCGCAAGCTCGGGCGCGAGCTCGGCCTGCCCGAAATCTTCGTCGGCCGCCATCCCTTCCCGGGCCCGGGACTTGCCATCCGCTGCCCCGGCGACATCACGCGCGACAAGCTCGACATCCTGCGCAAGGCCGATGCCGTCTACATCGACCAGATCAGGAAGCACGGCCTCTATGACGAGATCTGGCAGGCCTTTGCCGTGCTGCTCCCCGTGAAGACGGTCGGCGTCATGGGCGACGGCCGCACCTACGACTACGTCGTGGGCCTCCGCGCCGTCACCTCCACCGACGGCATGACCGCGGACTTCTACCAGTTCGACATGAAGTTTCTGGGCGAGACCGCCACGCGCATCATCAACGAGGTGAAGGGCGTCAACCGGGTGGTGTATGACGTGACCAGCAAGCCGCCGGGGACGATTGAGTGGGAGTAGCGCAATCGGGTGGGGATGCGCAGCTTAGCGTAGCTTTGGTGTGTTGGTCTCACTCACATGCGAAGAGAGCTGTTGTTCTCGACTTAACTCGAACGAGCTCGACGCTCCAGCGCGTTTTGGCTTGCGGAGTACCCAATCGAGCCGCAGCGTGCAGAAGAGTTGGAGCAGCCTGAGCCGAGGCCTTCATTGAGGCAGCCCGCGATTGGCTTTGCGCCTGCGAACTGAGTTTGCTCGGCAACAGCGCTGGCGCGAGGAACGATTAGTCCGTGCTTCATGGAAGCTGACTTCTATGAGTTCCGGTGCGCGCTGCTCGATCGCCGCGGATCGATTGTCCCAAATTTGGTCACCTGGACCTCTCTGAGAGCTGGCATTGACGCCCATTGATCCAGATTTGTATTGTGGATTTTAGTCGTTGCACTATTCGCGATATCAATGACGGTATGTCATGAACCTCAGATCTGTCGATCTCAATCTTCTGGTCGCTCTGAACGCTCTTCTAACAGACCTTCACGTAACCCGGGCTGCCGACAGGATTGGCCTTAGTCAACCCGCAATGAGCAATGCGCTTTCTAGGCTGCGTCATATTTTTAAGGACGAGCTTCTGGTCCGGACGGCCAACGGCATGCAGGCCACGCCGCGTGCGATCGAATTGGCAGAGCCGGTGAAGCGGCTTTTGCGACAGTTGGAGCGCCTTCTGGACAGCGAATCCGCATTCGATCCGACCACCACCACACGCAGCTTTTCCGTGAGGTTGTCCGATCTTCTCAGCCGTCTTCTTCTTCCCGCCGTCGGCAAGACGTTGGAAACGACGGCCCCCTTCGCGCAGCTCGACGTCGTGCACTATTCACCGACGCATACGGTGGAGGCCTTGGAGAAGGACGAAATCGACCTTGCGATCTCGATGGGTCTTGCGCATTCGAATTCGATCAAGTCGGTCGTCCTGATGAAGGACCGGATGGTGTGCGTCATGCGCGAGGGCCACCCTTTGGCACAGCGACCCCTTACGATGGAGACGTTTCTCCAGGCGGCGCATCTCAAGGTCTCGATGTCGCCGACAGACCTCCGTTTCGTCGATGACGTGCTCGCCCGGCAAGGGCTGACCCGCCGGGTCGCGGTCAACGTTCCCCATTGGCTGTTGGTCCCGCACGTGCTGCGGGATTCCGATCTGTTGTCGGTCATGCCGCGGCGCCTGGCCTTCGCGATGGTCGCGGAAGATCTTGCGATCAGAGACCTGCCGTTCGCGTCCGACCCCTTCGAATGGTCGATGTATTGGCACCGAAGGCACGATGCCAGTCAGGACCTGAACTGGTTGCGTTCGATCTTCGTCGATGCCACGCGAGGCCTTCCCGACAACGACTGAGAGAGGGCAGCTCACTGACCATCTTTCGATAATCCGCAGCAACAGCAGGATTATTGGTCTGCCAAATAATGGAATAGCGGATTCCGATTAGACGCCGCCATCCCGATCGCCATGCTGCTCCCAAACAATTTCGGTCGATCTCGGTCGACCCTTGGGAGGGATGGATGCAAGCGATTTCGGACGTACAGGTGGCATCGGTCAACGCGGGCGCTCGCCTCGATCGGCTGCCGATTTGCGGCTTTCATTGGCGGATCCTTGCGCTGATCGGCGCGGGCATGTTCCTCGACGCCTTCGACATCTACCTTGCCGGCGGCGTTCTCGGAGCCGTGCTGAAGGAGGGGTGGTCGACACTCGAGCTCAACGCGGCATTTGTCACCGCGACCTTCATCGGTATGACTTTGGGTGCCTGGTTCTCGGGCATTCTGGGCGATCGCTATGGTCGCCGTTTCTCCTATCAGGTCAATCTGGCAATCTTCGGCCTTGCCTCTCTGGCGGCCGCGCTTGCTCCGTCCATGCAGGCACTGATCGCCGCGCGCTTCGTCATCGGGATCGGGCTGGGCGCCGAGATCGTCGTCGGTTACGCAACGCTGACCGAGTTCGTCCCTGCATCGTCCCGCGGCCGATGGATCGGTATCCTGGCCGTGATCACCAACTTTTCCCTGTTCGTCTCGTCGATGGTCGGCCTGTGGGTCATTCCGGGCCTCGGATGGCGCTACATGTTCGGCCTCGTTGGCGTGTTGGCGATGATCGTGTGGTTCCTCCGAAAGTCGATGCCCGAGTCACCCCGGTGGCTGGCTGCTAACGGCCGCGCCGACGAAGCCGAGGCGATCCTCGCTCGCATCGAAGCGGAAGCTGCCAGGAAGGGGCCGCTGCTGCCGGTTACGACCGTGCAGCGCGTGGAAGACGAGGGCGGATCCGTCTGGCGCCTGTTCGCACCCCCTTACCTCGCCCGGACCTTGCTCGGAAGCCTCCTGCACATCGTCGTCGGTTTCAGCCTCTACGGCTTCATCGGCTGGTTGCCGACATTCATGGTGAAGGGCGGCCATAGCGTTGTCTCGTCGCTGGGCTACACGACCTTCATGTCTCTGGGCGGCCCGGTCGGATCGCTGATCGGCCTAGCGCTGGCTGATGCGATCGGTCGTAGACCTTCGATCATCGGGTCGTCGATCGCGGCGGCGGGCTTCGGGTTGGCGTACCCGTTCATGCCAGACGGCGCTCCGCTCGTCGCGGTCGGCTTCATGCTCGTCACCGCGATCTACGTGATGCTGGCGACCGGCTTTGCTATGCACGTGCCGGAGCTTTTCCCGACCCGATACAGACTGCGCGGCACGGCCATCTGCGCGACCGCGGGTCGCGTAACGACCGCCATGGTCCAGTTCGCCGTCATCGCGATCTTCGCATGGAAGGGGCTCGTCGGGGTGCTGGTGACGCTCGCGGGCATTCTCCTCTTCCAGGCGGTGGTCTTCGCGATCTTCGGCTTCGAGACCAAGGGACGCGCGCTCGAGGAAGTGTCAGGTGCGCCGACCGACGCGGGAGCCACGGCCTCCGGCCGGAAGGTTGTTGGCATCGAGGCCTAATCGAAACTTATGGCGGATCGGACATGTCGGATCAAGATCAAGCGATCAGACCTTGGCAACGGGACATCTACTCGGTGTTCAAGGCTGCGAACATCCAGCACGTATCCTACGTTCCGGACGGCGGGCACCGCGGGCTGATCGATCTCTGCGCGGACGATCCAGAGATTGGAGCCACAGTGCTCACGACCGAGGAAGAAGGCGTCGGCCTAGCGGCCGGGCTTTTCCTCGGAGGCCAGCGCAGCGTGTTGTTGATGCAGTCTTCCGGCGTCGGCAACTGCCTGAACCTCTTCACGCTCGCCGAAAACTGCCGCCTGCCACTCGTTCTGCTGGTGACGATGCGCGGGGAGTTCGCGGAGTTCGTGCCTTGGCAGATCCCGATGGGCAAGCGCGCCGGCGCCGCTCTGGAACTGATGGGCTTTGACGTCTTCCGTGCGGAGGACGCGAAGTCCGTCGGCGACATTTGTTCCGGCGCGATCGACCAGGCGTTCTATTCCAGCCGAAGCACGGCGGTGCTGCTCTCGCAGCGACTGATCGGCCGCAAGAACTGGTCGAAATGACGAAGATCCGGTCGAACCGGGAATTCAAGGGTTCAAGATGATCGAACGTCGTCCAGCAGTCGCGGAATTGCTCAAGGATCGTGGGAATGCGCTTGTAGTCGCTGGCCTGGGCTCGTCGGTCTACGACGTGTTCGCTGAGGGCGATCACGATCTGAACTTCTACGACTGGGGCGCCATGGGCTCGGCCGCTATGGTGGGTCTGGGCCTCGCCCTGTCGCGTCCGGAACGGCCCGTCATCGTGTTTACTGGCGACGGCGAGATGCTGATGGGGCTCGGCGCGTTTTCGACCATCGCGCAGCACCAACCGGCCAATCTCTCGATCCTCGTCCTCGACAACGAGCAATACGCCGAGACCGGGATGCAAAGGACTGCGACCGGCTTCGGCACTGACCTTGTGGCGGTCGCCCGTGCCTGCGGGATCCAGAACGCATCGGTTCTCACCCGCCAGGAGGAGATCGCGGCGCTGCAACCCAAGTTGCACGCGAAGGCAGGCACGCTAGTCGGCGTCCTCAAGATCAAGCCGGGGGACCAGCCGCGCACGGTACCGGAGCGGGAAGGGACCCTCATCGCTTCGCGCTTCATGCGGAGCCTGGCTGCCGATCAAGCACGAGCCTGATGCTTTCCGGCGCCATGACGGTGCCCATGCGACCTTTCAGGAGGAAGAGCGAGTGCGAGGATTCGAAAACCTCATCGGTGGCAAGAAGATTGCGTCGGCGTCCGGCAAGTGGATGCCGAGCCTTGATCCCTATCACAACGAAAACTGGTGCGAGATTCCAGACGGCGGCTCGCAGGACGTCGATGCAGCCGTCGCCGCGGCGAAGACGGCGTTCCGCATGCGGCTGACCTGAAGCGTGCACCAACGCTTCGCATTCACGTCGTGAATGTACGCAGAGGAACAATCCATTTCAAAAATGACGATGGATGCGGTCAAATCCGGATCATCCATTCCGCCAATGAGCAAGCAAGGGGAAGAAGCAATGACCAACATCCAGAAACTAAAGGACACGGTGAAGGTGTGCATGTTCGACCAGTACGGCACCGTCGTCGACATGCAGGGTGGCCTTGTCAAGATCGCGACGCCGTTCCTCGAGGGGAAGGGCTGGACGGGCAACCCGAACTCCTTCGTCACCTGGTGGCGCCGCACCCACTTCGAGAACTCGATGATCGACGCGCTGCTCCACCGCGAGCACACGCCCTATCGCGAGATCGGTCACCGCGCCGTCTCCCAGGTCATGGACCGGTCGTGCATCAAGTACACGAAGGACGAGGTGAAGTACCTGGTGGGCGAGATCGAGAAGCTTGAATGCTTTCCCGAGGTGCCGGCGGCGCTGGCAAAGCTGCAGACCAGGTACAAGCTGGTCGTGCTCTCCAACGGCGACCGCGACATGCTTGAGACGGCCAGGAAGTATCACAAGATCCCGTTCGACAACGTGATCTCCGTCGCCGAGGCGAACTCCTTCAAGCCGCACGTGGCGACCTACACGAAGGCCGCCGAGATCCTCGGCCTCAAGATGGATCAGATCCTCTTCGTCGCCAACCACGCGTTCGACGTCATCGGAGCGAAGTCGGCCGGCATGCGTACTGCGATGATCAATCGCCGCGATCGGCCGTTTGAAGAGACGCCGCACAAGCCCGACATCACCGTCCCCACGATGAAGGATCTGGCGGATGCGATCGTCTAGTACGGAAGCTCTCTCCGGCATCAAGGTCCTGGACCTGTGCCGCGTCGTCTCCGGCCCCTTCTCCACGATGCATCTCGGCGATCTCGGTGCGGACGTCGTGAAGATCGAAGATCCCCGTATCGGCGACGAGAGCCGCCGATACGGTCCTCCGTTTGTCAACGGGGAGAGTTCGTACTTTCTGTCGGTCAATCGCAACAAGCGAAGCTGCGCGATCGATCTGAGGTCGCCGGCGGGGCAGGACGCGGTGATCGCGCTCGCCAGGGCCGCCGACGTCGTGATCGACAACTTCAGGCCAGGGACCCTCGACAAATGGGGCCTGTCCTACGAAGCGATGAGCGCCCACAATCCCAAGCTCATCCAGTGCAGCATCTCCGGCTTCGGCCGGACCGGACCAGATGCGAGCCGGCCGGGCTACGACCTGATCTTGCAGGGCGAGTCCGGCGTCATGGACATCACCGGAGATCCGGGCGGTCCGCCCATGAAGGTGGGCACGTCCATCGCCGACCTGGTCACCGGGCTCTATGCATCGCAGGCGGTGCTCGCAGCGCTCATGAAGCGCGAGAGGAGCGGCGTCGGCGGACGTGTCGACGTCTCCATGCTGGACGCCATGGCCTCGCTGCTGACGTTCAACGCCGGCATGTACTTCGCATCCGGAGAAAGCCCGAAGCGTCGCGGCAACGTTCACCCCACCATCAGTCCCTACGAAACCTTCGAGGCGATCGACGGCTGGTTCAACCTCGGTGTGGCCAACGACAAGTTCTGGTTGCTGTTCTGCGCCGTCATCGGTCGCAAGGACCTCGAAGCCGACCCCCGCTTCGACACGGCACCCAAGCGGGCGGCGAACCGCGCCGCGCTCGCCGGGATTCTGTGCCCGATCTTCAAGTCCGAGCCGCGCGACCGTTGGCTCGAGATCTTCGGCGGAGCCGGCATTCCGTGCGGCGCGATCAGGACGGTCGGCGAGGTCTGCGAAGCGCCGCAGCTCGTTCAGCGCGACATGGTCCAGACCGTGACGCACAGGGTCGCCGGCGAAGTCAAGTTCGTGGCCCGGCCGCTGCGTTTCGACGACAAGGCTCCCGCGCCGTCCACGCCGCCGCCGACTCTCGGCGAGCACACCGTTGAGGTGTTCGAGCACTGGCTCGGTTGGACGCGGAAGGAGGTGTTAGATCTCGCCTCCAAGGGGGCCTTCGGAGATGCCGCGCTGAAGCAGTCGGCCGAATAGGGAGCAGAACGGATGGACGGGGCGCAGGTTCGGGAACTGGTCGTGGCAGCCATGGGCGACGGCCGCCATGAATTCGGATCGTTCTTCCTGTCACGCTTCTTCGGGATGACGGTCTCCTATGAGGCCGACGCCTGCATCGTCTCTCTCGACGTGAAGCCCTACATGTTCAATCCGCAGGGCTCGCTCCACGGCGGCGTGCTGGCGACGGCCCTCGACATCTCGATGGGACATCTTCTTAAACATCAGTTCGGCGCCGGCGCGACGCTCGAGATGAAGGTCCAGTATTTCGCCCCGGTCCGAACCGGCGTGGTGACCTGCCGCGCCAGTTTTCTGAAGAAGGGACGCAATACCTTCTTCCTGCAGTCGTCCGCCCAGGATGGCACCGGAGAAACGATCGCGCATGCGACGTCCACCTGGAAGCAGTTATGAACGAAGTTGTCGCCAAGCTCAGGGAGCTGTTTGGCTCCGATTGCATCACCGATCCGGCGCTGGCGGACGGATATCTCTCAGACTGGCGTGGTCTACTTCGCGGTAAGGCAGCCTGTGTCCTACGGCCCAGATCGGCAAGCTTGCTTTCGCAGAGCGTCCGCATTTGTCGGGAAGCCGGCGTCAGCGTCGTTCCTCAAGGCGGCAACACAGGACTCGTCGGCGGCGCGACGCCGAACGAAACCGGCCTGCAGGTCGTGATCAGCACCGGCGCCATGAAGAAGATCCGAACGGTCGACCCGGTGGATATGTCCATCGTGGCGGAAGCGGGCGCAACGATCGCGGAGCTCCAGAGCGCGGCAGCGGACGCGGGCGTGCTCTTTCCCTTGTCTTTTGCCTCGGAGGGAACCGCCACGCTCGGTGGAGCGCTAGCGACGAACGCAGGCGGCATCTCTGCCGTGAGGTACGGGAGTGCGAGAGACCTCTTGCTGGGAATGGAGGTCGTGCTGCCCGACGGTCGCATCTGGAACGGCCTGCGAACGCTGCGGAAGGACAACACTGGCTACGCCCTCAAGCACCTCTTCGCCGGATCGGAGGGCACGCTGGGCATCATCACGGCCGCGGCGATGAAGCTCGCACCTCTGCCGGTCGGCTGCGAGGTGGCCTTCTGCGCGGTCGAGACTGAGGACCAGGTGCTGGATTTCTGGATCAAGCTGCGCGCCGCGGCCGAGGGGAATGTGCGCGCGATCGAATACCTCTCGGGCTCATGCGTGGAGCTGGCGAAGCGAGAAGGACTCCGCTCGCCAGTCGAGAACGCGGACCACTATGTTCTCGTTGAATTGACCTCGAGTCGTGCGGATGCCCGCCTGAGGGACATGCTAGAGGCATTTCTAGCGGACAGGCTCCAGGACGGCACCATCGCCGACGCCGCGCTCGCCCAGAGCGGTGAGCAGCAGAAGCAGATCTGGCGCCTGCGGGAAGACCAGACCGAGTTTCAGAAGAAGGCGGGACGCGACTTCAAGCACGACGTCGCGGTGCCGGTCGCGCAGGTGCCCGAGCTGCTGCGCCGAAGCCGGGCCGATATTGAAGCCGGATTCCCGGACGTCACGGTTGTTCCGTTCGGTCACGTGGGTGACGGTAGCATCCACCTGAACGTCGTCTTGCCGGCCGCGCTCGGTGGCGAGCGGGCCGCCGAGCAGGGTGAGCAGATCAGCCAGGCGATCTACGATATCGTGCTCTCCCTGGGCGGGACGTTTTCGGCCGAACACGGCATCGGTCGGACCAAGGTCGACCTGCTTCAAACCAGGAGAGATCCGGTCGAGCTCGATCTCATGCGCCGGATCAAGGTGGCGCTCGACAAGGACGGTTCGTTCAATCCCGGCAAGATATTCCGACCATAGCAAAACGACCCAGGGGAGGTGCGATGATGAATGCAGTCTATTTTCGCCCTGATCGTTCGCTTTCAGCTTGCGTTTGAAGCCTGACAAGCCCTCAGGCCAGTTATCAGCGAAACAAGCTGCTCCGGATCCTCTCTGACAATATTGTGCCCGCAAGTGAACGATCTGACCACCCAGTCCGGATCCGCGAGGAGAGCTTCGTAGGTCGGAGTAAACGGAGTATCCTTCCACCCGGTGGCATAGATGAAGACTTTCTCCTTCACGCTCTTCCATCGACCTCCCAGGCGTATCGCCTGGCGAAAGGAGGCGAGCGGATGGGGGGTACATCGCGGATCCATGTGCGCAGGCGCCGTAACCCGAAATCCATCCAGTTCCGATCTTTCAAGTGCGAGACTCCGATAGCTGTCTCCGGCCAGATCCCACCAGGACTCTCCATCTTGCGGTACGAAAGCATCGATGTACACGAGAGCGGAAATCCGTTCGGATAGCTTGTCGGCGACCCCGCTGATGACCATCCCCGCATAACTGTGCCCGCAAAGGATAACGTCCGTCAGATCTTCAAATCGAAGAACATTCGCGATGTCCTCGATGTGTGTGTCCAGATTGATGTTCGAATTCGCAAGGTGAATCCTTTCCCCCAAGCCCGTCAGCGTTGGCGTAAAGACCTGGCAGCCCTGCGCCCGAAGCCTTTGCGCAACCGCTGTATTGCGCCAGCCGCCCTGCCACCCCCCGGGAACAAACACAATATTGGTCATTGCCGAGCAATCCTTGCTGTTTCGGATTTCAGGAGCGAGTCAGCACCGTCCGCCGGGTTAATTCCTCGGCATAGTCCATCAGCTTGTCGGAAGCTTCGGCTGCGCGCTGTTCGTCCCCCAGTGCCACAGCTTCGAACACATTGGCGTGGAGTTTGGCCGCTACAGGGACGTCATGAATGACCCGATTGTGGAGATAGTAGAAGCGACGTGACATCGCGTGGCAGGGTATGATCGCTGCCGCCGCAAACGGATTCCGCGCGCATTCCGCGAGAAACCGCTTCGCGTCATAGTGATAACGCAAGAATTCCATGACGTTGATATCGCGCATTCCCTCGAAATAGCGCGCAATCTGGACACACTTGTTGCGCTCCTCCGGAGTTGCCCGCCGCGAAGCGGATACAGCGATAAGTCGCTCCAGTTCTCGACGCATTTCCAGCATCAGAAGTTGTTGCATAACGTCGACTTGCGTCACTTTTGCCCCGCTTCGCGGAACAATCTCGACGAGATGTTCGGCCTCGAGGCGCTTTAGCGCCTCGCGCACCGGAGTGCGGCCGAGCTCCAGCTTTTCGCTCAACTCAGTTTCAGACCACACGGTCCCTGGCTTCAACTCCAGTGTGACGATCATTTCCTCAAGTCTTTGACGGGCCTCTTCCGCTTGATGCGACTCGGATCGTGGTCGGGCGAAGCCCGGACGCATCGCCCGGGAATCCTTTGGTGCAGGAATGGTGAGGCCATCGGTGGCGGCGCCTGTCAGCGCCCGCCGTTCGGAAGCGCTCTTACGACCTCGGGTCAATGCTGGTGCCTTCGCAAGAGGAAATTCAAAATGCGTCTCAAGCAGTATGATATGTCACAAAAAGGCTAGTGCTCGCAACAGCGATATTGGACACCTTGGTTCTCTCAGGACCCAGCGGCGCCCGCGATTTCATCCACATTCTCCAGATTTGCCTTTTTCAAGCGATATCTCAAGAATTCGCGAGACTGGCGAAAGGCTCGTCGATCTCGCTTCCCGCGCGGCCAAGGTCTCAGCCCAAAAAGGCAGTTGACTCCATCTTTTTTTGTGACATGTTATAAAAACATTATAAATAATGCGGCCTTTCCGCGGGACTGCAACGGCAGTCGGAATGGACATTCAGGGAGCGGGCAGTGGCGGACGTGACACATCATGAAGCGGAGCTGGGAGACGTCCGCATCCACTATGTCACGGCTGGGTCGGGGCCCACTTTGGTCCTGCTGCATGGATGGCCGCAGACCTGGTACACGTGGCGACATGTGATCGAGGAGTTGGCTGACCAGTATTTCATCGTCGCCCCGGACCTTCGCGGTCTCGGAGATTCGTCCCGACCGGACTCTGGATATGACAAGCGGACAATTGCCGACGATATCTGGCGGGTTGTCAGCCGTGACCTCGAATTGCGGACCTTCTATCTGGTCGGCCACGATTGGGGAGGGCCTGTCGCCTACGCGCTCGCCGTTGCGCATCCGGACGCGGTAAGTCGTCTTGCTATTCTCGATGTGACGATTCCGGGCGATGGGACCGCGAGCTTCAGTCAGTCGGGCAAGCGCTGGCATCACGGCTTTCACGCGACAAGAGATCTGCCCGAAACGCTGATCGCGGGGCGGGAGGACGTCTATCTCGAGTGGTTCTTCCGAAACTTCGGCGCAACGCCGACTGCTGTTTCTCCGGACGACGTCGCAGAGTACCTCAGGACCTACCGCATGCCGGGAGCGCTGCGCGCCGGGTTTGAATACTACCGCGCGCTCGAACGCGACAGCCTCGATAACCGCAATAATCCGCAGCTTCCGATGCCGGTGCTGGCTCTTGGCGGAGCCTGCTCATGGGGGCGCGGGCTGGAAGTCGTCCAGTCTCTACGGCGAGTTGCTCGCGATGTCCGAGGCGGAGTCGTTGAGGGAGCGGGCCATTGGATACCCGAAGAACAGCCGGAGCAGCTGGTCAAGGCATTCCGGGCATTTTTCAAAGAAAACCAACGAGAACAACTCGTCGGAACAGGGAGAGCGTCATGTTGAATCGTAGAATAGTTCTGGGCTCGCTTGCGTCGACCGCCGCTTTGGGTCCGATGGTCTTATCCAGTCGGGCGCGTGCGGCGGAGTTCAATATCAAATTCGGTCATGACTTGACGCCTGATCATCCCATGAATGTGCGGGCGCTGGAGGCGGCAAAACGCATTTCGGAAAGGTCATCGGGGCGCGTGGAGTTCGCCGTCTTTCCGAGCAACCAACTTGGCGGTCAGACCGATATGATCTCTCAAGTGCGCAGCGGCGCGACGGAGTTCGTTGCGATGTCGGGCGTGATCCTGGGCGGGTTCGTGCCGGTGGCTGCCATCAGCGGCGTTGGCTTCGCATTCGCAGACTACGAGCAGGTATGGGGCGCGATGGATGGTGCGCTGGGCCAGCACATCAAGGCTGCCATCGAAAAGTCCGGCCTTGTTGCATTCGATCGCGTCTGGGACAACGGCTTCCGCCAGACGACCGCGGGCACAAAGCCGATCGCGACGCCGGCAGATTTCGCTGGTTTCAAGATTCGCGTCCCGGTCGCGAAGCTTTGGACGTCACTCTTCGAGGCGCTTGGCGCCTCGCCGGCGAGCATCAACTTCAACGAGGTCTACGGCGCGTTACAGACGAAGATTGTCGACGGAATGGAGAACGCGCTGGCCACTCTATTCACGTCGCGAATCTACGAAGTTCAGAAATATTGCTCGCTGACCAATCACATGTGGGACGGATTCTGGATGATCGGAAATCGGGCCGCGTGGCAGCGCTTGCCCGCTCCGCTGCAGGATATCGTCCGCGAGGAGATCACGAAGGCGATCATGGATGAGCGAGCCGACACCGAACGGCTCAACGATAGCCTGAGGCAAGATCTCGAGAAGAAGGGCATGTCCTTTAACACGACTTCTGCCTCTGCCTTTCGCGAAGTCCTGACGAAGGCCGGCTTCTATTCCAAATGGAAGGCCGCTTTCGGGAACGAGGCTTGGGAGATCCTGGAAAAATCGGTCGGGCGGCTCTCTTGAGTGCGATGATCCAGACGGACGATGCTGCAAGCGGCGTGGCGGTGCGAGGATGTACGGTCAGGCCGCCGCGGTCGGGCGTCCTCGAGGCACTACTCGGGGGCGCGGTGGAGCTCGTAGCGGCACTGCTGGTGCTTGCCGAGATAGTGATCCTGTTCGCGGGCGTGGTTGCCAGATACGGCATTCAGCGGCCGCTGGTCTGGTCCGACGAACTCGCGTCAATCTTGTTTCTCTGGCTCGCGATGCTCGGATCGGTGATCGCCTTCCGCCGCAACGAGCACATGCGCATGACCGCGCTTGTCAACAAGATGGCGGCCAAGCAACGCGCGTTTCTGGACGTCTTCGCGATCGGAGCGGCTCTGGCCTTCCTGCTCATGGTGGCTAGGCCGGCCTACGAATATGCCCTGGAAGAGGCATATATCACGACGCCTGCCCTAGAGATCGCCAATTCCTGGCGCGCGGCCGCGTTGCCGTTCGGCATCGCTCTCATGGCGATGTTCGCGCTGCTTCGACTTGCAAAGGCGGGGTCGCCGGGGACGGTCGCGGCGGCGCTCGGCGCTGTCGCCCTGATCGTCGGGGCCTTCTGGCTTTCTGAACCGCTGTTTCGGCAGCTCGGAAATCTCAACCTGATCATATTCTTCGTGGGTGTCGTCATGGCCGCGGTTTTCGCCGGCGTGCCGATCGCATTTGCGTTCGGGCTGGCCGTGTTCGGCTATCTCGTGTTGACGACACACACGCCCCCGATGGTCCTTGTCGGCCGCATGGACGAAGGGATGTCGCATCTGATCCTGTTGGCGGTGCCGCTGTTCGTGTTTCTTGGTCTGCTCATGGAGATGACCGGCATGGCGCGGGCAATGGTGGCGTTCCTCGCAACCCTCCTGGGCCATGTCCGGGGCGGACTGCACTACGTCCTGATAGGAGCCATGTATCTGGTCTCCGGCATCTCCGGCTCCAAGGCAGCCGACATGGCGGCGGTGGCTCCCGTGCTGTTTCCGGAGATGATCAAGCGCGGTGCCAGGCCCGGCGACCTGGTCGCGTTGCTGTCGACCACCGGGGCGCAAACCGAAACCGTGCCGCCCAGCCTCGTGCTTATTACGATCGGCTCCGTCACCGGAATCTCAATCGCGGCGTTGTTCACCGGCGGCTTGCTGCCCGGTATCGTGCTCGCCATGGCGCTTGGCTTTGTGGTCCATCGCCGTTATCGCGGCGAAGACCCGGGCTCGGTGAAACGTCCGGGCTGGCGGGAGATCGGCCGCGCCTTCGTCGTGGCGCTGCCCGCGCTGGCGCTGCCGTTCGTCATCCGCGCGGCGGTGGTGGAGGGGATTGCGACCGCAACCGAGGTGTCGACCATCGGGGTCGTCTACTCGGTGGCTGTGGGTCTTCTGATCTATCGGCAGTTCGATTGGAGCCGGCTTCGGCCGATGCTGGTTGACACCGCCTGCCTTTCGGGAGCGATTCTGCTGATTATCGGCACCGCGACCGGTATGGCGTGGGGACTCACCCAGTCCGGATTTTCGCACTCGCTCGCCACGGCAATGACGGGTCTTCCCGGCGGCGCCACGACCTTCATGGTCGTGTCGATCTTCGCATTCGTCGTGCTCGGCTCGGTGTTGGAGGGCATTCCGGCCATCGTGCTGTTCGGTCCTCTGCTGTTTCCCATCGCCAAGACCGTGGGCATTCACGAGGTGCACTACGCGATGGTGGTCATCCTGGCCATGGGAATTGGCCTCTTCGCGCCGCCGTTCGGCGTCGGGTACTACGCCGCCTGCGCGATTGCCCGCATCGATCCGCACGAAGGCATGAAACCGATCTGGGGCTACATGCTGGCGCTCTTGGTCGGGACCGCTGTTGTAGCCGCGGTGCCCTGGATCTCCATCGGATTCCTCAAATGACGATCGTCTCATTAATCTACGGAAAACAATCATGACGCGCGCCTGTATCGTAGGCTGGACCCACACGCCATTCGGAAGGCTGGAGGATCCGGACGTGGAAAGCCTGATCGCGCGCGTCTCGGGTGCCGCGCTCGATCATGCGGAACTCGCCGCCAGCGATGTCGACGGCATTTTCGTCGGGGTCATGAACAACGGATTCTCCAAGCAAGGATTCGAGGGGGCACAGGTGGCGTTGGCGCTTCCGGAGCTCGCGCATGTGCCCGCTACGCATGTCGAGAACGCCTGCGCCACCGGTTCGGCGGCGCTTTACGCTGCTTTGGATTTCGTTGACGCCGGCCGTGGCCGCATCGCGCTCGTCGTCGGCGCCGAAAAGATGACGGCCAAGCCGACGGCGGAGACCGGCGATATTCTGCTCGGCGCCTCCTACCGCAAGGAGGAGGCCGATATCGCCGGCGGTTTTGCGGGGGTATTTGGCCGCATCGCGCAGAACTACTTCCAGCGCTACGGCGATCGTAGCGAGGAACTCGCTCACATCGCCGCCAAGAACCACAAGAATGGCGTGCTCAATCCCTTTGCGCAAATGCGTCGCGACTTTGGCTACGCTTTCTGCAACACGGTCAGCGACAAGAATCCTCTAGTGGCGGCGCCGTTGCGGCGCACCGACTGCTCGCTGATTTCGGATGGCGCGGCGGCGCTGGTGGTCGCGGACGAGGAGACCGCCGCAAGGCTTGCGCGCGCCGTTCGTTTTCGCGCGCGGCAACAGGTTAACGACATTCTGCCGTTGTCGCGGCGCGATCCGACAGCATTCCAGGGGGCGCGGCTCGCCTGGGAAAAGGCGCGGGGGGAGGCGGGCGCGACGCTCGACGATCTCAGCCTCGTGGAGACCCACGACTGCTTCACCATCGCCGAGCTCATTGAATATGAGGCGATGGGGCTCGCCGCACCGGGCGAAGGATTTCGCGTCGTGCGCGAGGGAATTGCAGAGAAGGGCGGACGACTGCCCGTCAATCCTTCCGGGGGATTGAAGTCGAAAGGACATCCAGTCGGCGCGACGGGCGTTTCCATGCATGTGATGGCGTGCCTGCAGCTGACGAATGAGGCTGGGGACATGCAGGTCGACGGCGCCGATCTCGCCGGCGTGTTCAATATGGGCGGCGCCGCCGTCGCCAACTACGTCTCGATCTTGGAGCGCGTAAAATGATGAATGTGTTCGCGCCGCTTGGTGGCGTCGCGCCGGCGTTGAAGCGGGTGATGAACCTGGCTCATCTCGTGCGGCAGGCGGCGCGCCGTCTGCCAACGGGGATCGGGCTCGTTTGGGGCGAGGCCACCTGGACTTGGTCCGAGCTCGACCGCCGGATTGCCGCGATGGCCGCGGCCCTCTCTGCCCGAGGGGTGGGCAAGGGCGACCGGGTGCTGGTGCAATCGAAGAACTGCAACCAGATGTTTGAGTCGATGTTTGCCTGCTTTCGTCTCGGCGCGGTGTGGGTCCCGACGAACTTTCGGCAGACTCCGGAGGAGGTTGCTTATCTCGGGAAAGCGAGTGGGGCGGCCGCAATGATCTGCCATCGGGATTTTCCCGATCATGCGGCGGCGGCACGTGCTGCAGCGCCGAGCATCCGATTCGTGGTGTCGATCGGACCGTCGGACATCGGCGACGACTATGACGATCTCGTGCGCCGCCACGAGGGCAATGCCGTCACCGAAGCTGCGGTCGAGCACGATGATCCCTGCTGGTTCTTCTTCACCTCCGGCACGACGGGGCGGCCGAAGGCGGCTGTGCTGACCCACGGCCAAATGGCGTTCGTCATCACCAATCATCTCTGCGACCTGATGCCAGGCACGACCTCGCAGGATGCCTCGCTGGTCGTGGCACCGCTGTCGCACGGCGCGGGTATCCATCAATTGGTGCAGACCGCGCGCGGCGCGAAGACGATCCTCTTGACGGGCGATCGCTTCGATGTCGAGGAGGCTTGGCAACTGGTCGAACGCTGGCGCGTCACGAACATGTTCACCGTCCCGACCATCCTGAAGATGCTGGTGGAGCATTCGTCCGTGGTTTCGCATGATCACTCGTCGCTGCGCTACGTCATCTACGCGGGCGCCCCCATGTACCGCGAGGATCAGAAGCTCGCGCTGCGCAGGCTTGGCAAGGTCCTGGTGCAATACTTCGGGCTGGGTGAGGTTACCGGCAACATCACCGTGTTGCCGCCGGAGCTCCACGACCCCGAGGATCACGCCGGCGCGCGGATCGGCACTTGCGGTTACGAGCGCACTGGCATGCAGATCTCAATTCAGGGCGATGACGGGCGCGAACTGCCTGCCGGCTCGACCGGTGAGATTTGTGTCTGCGGGCCGGCGGTTTTCGCGGGGTACTACGACAATGCCGAAGCCAATGCGAAAGCGTTCCGCGACGGCTGGTTTCGGACGGGCGATCTCGGCCACATGGATGATGAAGGCTTTTTGTATATTACGGGCCGGGCATCCGACATGTACATCTCGGGGGGCTCGAACGTCTATCCCCGCGAAATTGAAGAGAAACTGCTGACGCACCCGGCAATTGCTGAAGTGGCGGTGGTAGGAGTGCCTGACCAGACCTGGGGCGAGGTCGGGGTGGCCGTCTGTGTGCTCGCACCAGGCACGGCACTCACCGAATCCGATCTGCTCGCCTGGGCAGAAGGTAAAGTCGCTCGCTACAAAATTCCGAAGCAGGTCGTCTTCTGGGCGGAACTGCCGAAGTCCGGCTACGGAAAGACCACAAAGAAAATCATCAAGGAGGAGCTCCGCGCGCGCGGCGTTCTGGAGCCCGAGCGATTTCCGCAGACGGTTGGATGAGCGAACTCCTGATTGTGGGAGGCGTGCGTGGTGGTTCACCGTCTTTCGACTGGCCGTTGATCGCCATTGATCATTGAAGAGAGCAGGACCGACGAATGCAGCAGACAATTCTGATCACGGGCGGAGCCTCGGGCATCGGACTAGCGATCGCCGAAGCCGTTCTCGCGGCAGGTTGGCGTGCGGTGATAGCCGACGTCGCCGATGGCAGCCTCGATCAAGCCCGGGCCAGATTCGAGCCATTTGTCGGCCGTACCAGGTTCGAGAAGTTTGACGTGGCAGACGAGACCGCCGTCGCGGCAGCGATCGACGGGTGCGAAAGGGAGTTCGGCGTCCTTGATGGTGTGGTGAACTCCGCCGGCATCGGCCGCGAGCTTCCGGCATTGGAGACCAGCGCCGAACTGTTTCGCAAGATCGTCGACATCAATCTTGTGGGAAGCTTCGTAACGGCACGCGAGGCAGCGCGGCGAATGCAGTCTCGCGGCTGCGGTGCGATCGTAAACATCGCGTCCGTCTCTGGAATCCGGGGCAACGCGCGTCGCGTTGCCTATGGTGCATCAAAGGCCGGCGTCATCATGATGACGCAGATCATGGCCGTCGAGTTTGCGCCGCGCGGCGTTCGTGTCAATGCAATCGCGCCGGGGCCGATCGAAACGCCCTTGGTGAAGGAGATGCATTCGGCGACATCGCGGTCGGAATGGATCAGTCGCGTTCCCCAAGGTCGTTATGGGACGCCGGACGAACTGGCGGGCGCGGCGATTTTCCTGCTTGATCAGCGCCAGTCGAGCTTTGTCACGGGACAAGTGCTCGCTGTCGATGGCGGGTTCACCGCTGGCGGCTTGCTAGGCTGACCATGCAGGTACCGCATCGGCGCCGGTCACGAGATGAGCATGAATGCTGGAAGCACCAAAGAGCCAATCATGACGGCTAGAGCATCATCGGCGATACCTCGTCCGAGGACTCTCATTCACCCCGGGCGGTTCAATCCCGTGAGAATTCAGAGCATGCGGTCTCAATCCGCGCGACATTTTCGGCTGGCGTTGGAGCCCGGCATCAGCCTTTTCGACGCTCTGGTCCAACCATTAGCGAAAGTGGGCGTACATAGCGCGTCCATGACGATCCTGGGCGGCTATTTCGAGCGACTTCACTACTGCGTAGCGCCCCCCGACCCCTCAAGGCAAGCCGTGATCGCTTATGCAGATCCCATCGGCGCCGGACGAGCCTATATCATCTTCGGCAATGCGACGCTTGGCAAGAACTTGCAGAGTCTGCCGATGGTGCATTGCCACGCTGCCATTCGAACGGAAAGTGGCGAGATCAAGGGCGGTCACATCCTGACCGAAACGTGCACCGTAGGATCACATCCGATCCCGGTCCTTGTGACGTCGCTCGACGGTTTTGAATTGCGTCAAGTATTCGATCCAGAGACGAATATCTCCCTTCTCCAACCGCACGGGCAGACCAATGACTAGCATGAACATGATCGAAAGCGGGTCTATGGGGCGCGTGGCCTATGCTCGAATCGCCCCGAACGAGGACCTGGTGCAGGGTGTAGAGAAGCTATGTCTCGCCGAGGGCTTTCGAAATGCGTTCGTGCGTGGCGCTCTAGGTAGTCTCGTCGACGGATGTTTGGCCGCCGGAGAGGAAAGATACCATCATATCAAGGGTCCCGCAGTTGAAATTGTCAGCATCGCGGGAGAGGTGAGATCGCGGATCGACGGCTCTGTGAGAGCATCACTCTCCGGTGTGGTGGCAGATACTGACGGAAACGTATTCGGTGGGGCTTTCGTTGCCGGCTCCAACCCGATTTGCATTACATTCGAGGTAACTCTTGAGGAGTGGCTGCCATTAATTGAGGAGTAGGACGGCAACATTTTCAAACCCACATGATCGAACGTTATGCGGTCCGGCAGGAGCTTGACTGCTATCGGCGCAAGCCGGGCCATCAATGGCCTGTCCGAGGGGCCGCTGACGGTATCGGCTGGAAGTTGGCGAAAGCCCAGGAGGAGGCCCTTCCAACTTGGTGTACGCCTGGTGCGTCGATTGATCTCGATACTTGCTGAAGGTGCCAACCCTCAAAGCCTCGCAAATTTTCCTGTGAACTCAAGACCAAAAAATTTGGGCAGGTATACCGTCGGCGTTAGGCCGTTAGCGTTGAGGAGTTGTGTTTGGAAATCAACGCGATAGCGTCTTCCTAAATGATAGAGTGGGAGTAGTGTGGCCGGCTGCGATCGCGCAGTGTAGCGTAGCTGGTCGTGTTGTCCCTTTACCGTTAGAGCTCTGACCGTAGTTGCGAGCTTGACTTAATCTTGGTCGAGGTCGAGCAGCCACGGCGTTTAGGCTTACGGAGTACTGCAACGTGCTTGGTCGTACAGAAGGGCAGGGCGTCAAAAGCTACAGCTCCGAGCAACTGCAGGTCTAGCGCAAAGCCGGGCAGACTGCTTGCAGATCACCGCCCCCACACCCCACGGACGATTGCCACGCGGCACTTACTGAGGGCGTATTCATGAAGTTCAGGCGCTTCGAACCAACTTCGTCAGGCGGCCTCTCGTGGCTCGATGAATTGAACGCCTTTCCACTTTCGCCCTTCGATCAATTCGCGGGCAACGTCCCGCGTCTCTCCTAGAACCGCTCGGGCAGCGTCCGTCATCAGTTCTGCGGATAGCGAATAAAGATAGTTTGTCCGCGTGATGGGAGCGTCGCTGATCGAAAGTGCACGCCATCTGCCCAACGCCTCGTCGGCCTCGCGCAATGCGGACATCGGTTTGATCGTGGCGCCCATCCCCTCGCTCACGCACTGCATAAGAAGCGTCAGGGAATCGATTTCGACGCTCACGTTCGGCTTCATCTTTCGCTGTTCGAACTCGGCCACTACGCGTCGGCGAAGACCGTGAGAGCTGGTTGGCAGGATCAAGGGGATCTGGGCGAGCTCGGAGATCGAAACAGATTTTCGATTGTGAGGGATATAGCCGCTCTTTTCGGGGAAGATCACGAAAAGCTCTTCCTCCAAAAGGGGCTCGGCGCAAAGCTTGGACGAGACGTCATCGGAAAATAGTATAGCGATGTCCAATTGCCCAAGGCGTATCATCTGAGCGACATGACCGCTCATCCCTTCGACGACATTGAGCAAGATGCCCGGATATCGGTTTCGGATGCGCTTCATCAGCGGAAGCCCGATGGCTCGCTGGGTAGTCGGAGGCAGACCTATTGAAACCATGCCCTGCAGGTCGGTGACATCCTTTCTCGCAATCGACAGCGCCTGGTCCATTTGACGCAGCATAAAGCGGGCATGATGATAGAGGGCCAGTCCGTTTTCTGTCGGGACGACGCCGCGCGAGGAGCGCTGAAGCAGCGGCTTCCCGACTTCGTCTTCAAGCTTGGCGAGCTGCTGGCTGAGCGCCGGTTGGGCGACGAAAAGGCACCGGGATGCCTTGGACAGACTTCCGCTTTCAACGATTTGAGCGAAATAGCGAAGCTGACGAAGGTCCATGGAAGCCTCATCCCGGAAGCGCCGCCAGTTGGCTATACGGCGCGCTTATAGCCATCAATGGAAAACCCTATTTTTGCAATTGTCAAACCTGCTCTAGCTTGCACCCCTTGAATGAACAAGAAGGAGCACGGGGTGGTAGCCATCGGCGCGCAGCGACTGTCGACCAGGG
The DNA here is from genome assembly GCF_054967145.1 of Bradyrhizobium sp. UFLA06-24. Classification (NCBI taxonomy): domain Bacteria; kingdom Pseudomonadati; phylum Pseudomonadota; class Alphaproteobacteria; order Hyphomicrobiales; family Nitrobacteraceae; genus Bradyrhizobium; species Bradyrhizobium sp. UFLA06-24. Next base: position 36,928 of record NZ_JADFUE010000025.1, on the reverse strand, counting down.
AGTTACCCGCCTGCAGGCTCCTGATCGCCGGGAAATGGCAGTCTGGCGCGAGCGAAGTAAACGTCCTCGATAAGTTTCACAATCGTCCTGCGATGGTGGCGCAACTTCCGAGCGCCGAACAGGTTAGTGTGTGCGTGGAGGCTGCTTTTTCGGCCTTCAAGGCCAGTACGCTCTCTCCTTACGAGCGAGGCGCCATTCTTGATCGTGCAGCGGCAGGGCTCGAGGCGCGTGCAGACCAGCTCGTTGAGGTGCTGCGTCAGGAGGCGGGATTTCCTCGGCGCGATGCACTGGGCGAGGTGCAGCGATGTGCAGTGACGTTCCGGCTCTCCGCTGAGGAGGCGCGACGCCTCTCGGGTGACATGATTCCGCTGGAGTCGGCAGCAGGGCAGGCAGGTCGGATCGGATTTACGCTCAGAATGCCTCTTGGGGTGGTTTGCGCGATCACGCCGTTCAACGCGCCCCTGAATACCGTTGCGCACAAAGTCTGCCCGGCACTCGCGGCCGGCAATGCGGCGATTCTGAAGCCGTCGCTTCATACGCCGATGACATCCTGCATCATGGCGGAGTGTCTGCTCGAGGCAGGCCTGCCGCCCGGTCTGCTGTCGGTCCTCCACGGCGAGGCGGAGGTCGCGGAATGGTTGATCAACGAAAGGAACATTCATTTCTACGCGTTCACCGGCAGCACGCAGGTTGGTCGCGCTATACAGCAGCGGGTCGGTCTGCGCCGGACCCAGATGGAACTGGGCTCCATCGCTCACTGCGTTCTGTGCGATGACGCCGATCTGAACGTCGCCTTGCCGAAAGTCATAAGCGCGAGCTATCGCAAGGCCGGTCAGGTCTGCACGTCGATCCAAGTGCTCCTGGTCGACAGATCGCTCGTCGATAAGGTCGAGCATCGTCTAGCGGAACTCGTTTCCGCGCTGCCGTTTGGCGACCCGGCAAACGAAAATACCGTTGTTGGTCCAGTCATCAGCGAAGCGGCTGCCGTCCGAGTCGAATCCTGGATCGCGCAGGCGGTCGAAAGCGGCGCGCGTCTTCTGGTCGGCGGCGGGCGCAGTGGCTCGGTCGTTCATCCCGCGCTATTGGCCGACGTCCCAACGACAACTCCGCTGGGATGTCAGGAGGTTTTCGGACCTGTCCTGACGATCGCGCCGTTCGACTCGTTCGACGAGGCGATCGAGCGAGTCAACGCAACGCCCTACGGTCTGGCAACCGGAATCTTCACGCAGCACATCGGCAATGCGCTCGAGGCGGCGCGGAAGCTCCAGGTCGGAGGCGTACACATCAACGAGACTCCCAGCTCCCGCGTCGATCTCATGCCCTATGGCGGCTCGAAGGATAGCGGTTTTGGCAGGGAAGGCCCGCACTATGCAATCCGGGAAATGAGCGAAGAGCGCATGGTCACGATCCTCGCCTGATCGAGAAACGCAGCCGGAGAAGAATAAGAAATGAGCAAGATGAAGGGTGGCGAGGTCATCGCCGAGTATCTCGTCAAGCAGAAGGTGCCGTTCATTTTCGGTGTGTGCGGCCATGGTAACGTCGGCATCCTCGATGCACTTTACCAGGTGCGGGACAAGATCAGCTTGATTTCGCCGCGCCACGAGCAGGCGGCCGGCCATATGGCTGATGCTTACTTTCGTGTCAAGCACAGCCCCGTCGCGACGTTGACGTCAACGGGTCCGGGCTCAGCGAACATCGTGATGCCGCTAATCACGGCCCTGTCCGACTCATCGGCGTTCATGGCAATCACGGCAAACGTGCCGACGTCGCAGGCCAATCGCGGACCCTTCCAGGAGCTCTACGCGCACAATCAGGCCGACTTTGCCCAAGTCATGCGGCCGGTGGTCAAGCGGACGTTCCAGCCCACGCGGGTCGACATGCTTCCCCTGGCGTTACGCCAGGGCTTCGACACGATGGTGACCGGCAGGCCCGGCCCCGTGAACCTGGATATCCCATACAATGTCTTCCAAGAGGAGGATGATGTCGAACTTCCAGCGCCGTCACACGTGCACGGCGGGCATCGCCCCAGTGCCTGCCCCGAGGACATTGCAAAGGCGCTCGATCTGCTGAGCGCGTCCAGAAAGCCGGTTTTCTTTGTCGGGCAGGGAACGACGCTGTCCGAGGCCGGGCCCCAGATTACGGCGCTTCAGCAGAAATACGGCATCCCGGTTATCACGTCTCCGAATGGCATGGGTCTCGTGCCCTCCGACGACCCACTGACGCTGGGCTTTATCGGGCGCAACGGTGCCTATCCGGCCAATCAGGCCGGCCGTTTTGCCGATCTCGTGATCTGCATCGGAACGCGCTTCGACGACCGCTCGTCGTCGTCATGGCACCCGGGCTATTCCTGGAATTTCCCCAAGACCAAGCTCATCCAGGCCGACATCGATCCAGCCGAGCTCGGGCGCAACTATCCGCCGACTCTCGGCGTCATCGCCGATGCCAAGACCTTCGCGGCGCAATTACTCGACGGGATGGCCGAGCGGAAGGACATTCGACGGGAGAATTTCGAGCCATGGCGCACCGAAGTTGCCGGTTGGCAGGCAGAATGGGACGCGTTTGTCCGTCCTCACTTCAAGGACGTAACGACCCCGATCCGGCCGGAATATGTGGTCGATGCGCTGACCGACGTCCTGCCGGACGATGTGATCCTGTCGCTGGACTCCGGTGTGCATCACAACTGGTTCATGCAGTTCTGGAAGCCTCGCAGGGCGCAAAGCATGCTCAATAGCTGGGGCTATTCATCCATGGGCTTCGGCGTGTGCGGCGTTCTCGGCGCGCAGCTGGCGGCGCCTGACCGCACCTGTGTCGCGGTCGTTGGCGATGGTGGCTTCATGATGGCGCCCCATGTGGTTGCGACCGCAGTCGAGTATTCGCTGCCTTGCATCTGGATCGTGTGGAACAACTTCGCCTGGGGTGCGATCCGCGACATTCAATATGGAATGTTCGGAGGCAGGGAGCTCGGGACCGCCTTCTACAAGGGCAATCAGGGGCCCGGCGGAGAACGATACAATCCGGATTTCGCAGCGTGGGCGCGTGCCTGTGGAGCCGATGGCTACACGGTCACCAGGAGCGAGGATCTGCGCGGTGTCGTGGAAACGGCGATCAGGAATCGCCGGCCTTGCGTGATCGACCTGCATGTCGATGCGGAAGTGCGTCCGCCCTCGACAGGTACATGGCAACTGCCGCCCACTCCATACAGGGAGCCGGTCTTCGGTAAGCCGCAGCGACTGATCTGAAGCAAAAAGTCAATCAACAAGGGAGGAGAACATGATGCGGCGGATGGATAGTGCTTGCCTGAGATTGCTTGCCGGAGTGACGACTGCGGCAATCGCGAGCCTGGCAATCCCAAGTAGCGCCAGTGCTCAAACGGATGATCCGATCAGGATCGGCATGATTTATTCGAAGCAGGGCCCTGGCTCGTCGATCGGCCAGTTCCTGGAGCGCGGCAGCGAGCTGGCGGTTGAACAAGCCGGCGGAAAAGTGCTCGGCCGGAAGATCGAACTCATCTGGCTCGATGAATCGGACCCGCAAGGGTCCCAGCAGAACATGCAGCGGCTGGTGGACGAGAACAAGGTCGTTGCCGTCGTGGGCGGCAACTATAGTTCGAACGCGCTCGCGATGATGAGCGTGGCCAATCGTGCAAAGATTCCACTCATTCTGCCGGGAGCGGCCGCAAGCGAAATTACGGGCAAGAGCTGCAGCCGCTACGTCTTCCGCACCCAGGCAACGGTCCCCGTGCAGACGGCCGGTCTGATGCCCTACATCGCATCGATCGGTAAGAAGGTCTATTTCCTGACGGCGTCATATGCGTTCGGTCAGGACATCCTGCGCTCGTCGCGAGCCTTGCTGGGCAAGACCGGGCTGACCGAGGCGGGCTCCGATGAGGTGCCGATCAACACGGCTGACTACTCATCTTACATCCTCAAGATACGGCAAGCCAAGCCGGACGCGATCATCGGCGGCCTTGTTGGCGGCGATTTCTCCACCTTTCTCAAGCAGTGGAATGAGATGGGGATGAAGGAGAAAATCCCGTACGGCGCCATCGCGGTCACCGATACTGATTTCTGGGATGTCGGTGCGCAGGCCTCCAGCGGCATCTACATCAAGCCTTGGTACTACAACAATCCCAAGAACACGCCGCACGAGAAGGCGATGACCGAGGCGTTCCAGAAAAAGTACGGCCAGCCGCCGTCGGACAAGACCTGGTCGGGGTGGACCGCCATGCGTGCGCTCCTGGAATCGATCGAGGCAGCGAAATCGACCAAGGCCCAGGACATTGTCGTCGCGCTCGAGAAGTGGAAGAACGCGGAAGGCGCGCTGCCTTACTATTTCCGCGAATGGGACCATCAGATGGTCCGCCCCGCGGTCATTGTGCAGGTCAAGAAGACCATCACCGACAAGTGGGATTTCTTCGACGTCCTCAAGGACACCTCCGCCACGGCCGAAGAGACTGAGAAGGCGTTCGGAACCAAGGAAGAAGTCGGCTGCAACATGCCGGCGCTCTGAAGTTGCCTCTGGCCTAACAACCGTTGGCGAGTTGGAAACATGACCGACATCATCATTTCGCAAGTCGCCAACGGCCTTGTCCTGGGCTTTCTCTACGTGCTGATCGCGGTCGGCCTCTCGATCACGTTCGGTCTGCTTGGCGTCATCAATTTCGCGCATGGTGCGTTCTTCGCGCTGGGTGCTTACGTGGCTTGGCAGCTCTTTCGCTGGTTTGGATGGGGAGCGGTCGCTTTTGCCCCGCTCGTCGTGGCGGCCATCGGCATGGCGACGGAGTTTCTGCTGATCCGTCGGCTTTACGGACGCGAGCCCCTTCTGAGCCTCATTGTGACATTCGCCCTGGCCTTGTTGATCGAGGCCCTCATTCGCGCGATCTGGGGCGCGGACGGCAAGCCATTCAACCCGCCGCCGCTGTTCGCAGGGATCGTCGAGATTGGGCCATTGCTGATCACCAAGTACCGAGTGGCGGTTCTGGCCGCGACATCGACGGCATTGCTCGGCCTCTGGGCCTTCCTGTCCTGGACGCCTTATGGACGGATTCTGCGTGCCGGAAGCCGTGATCCCGAGATGGTTGAGCTGCTCGGCATCAAGCTGCCGCGCGTCCTTACGGCGGTATTCGGCCTGGGCTGCGGGCTTGCCGCGATCGCGGGGCTGCTTGCAGCCCCGCTCTGGACCGTCTCTCCGTCGATGGCGGCGAATGCAGTTATGCCCGCGTTTGTAATTGTTGCAATTGGTGGGCTTGGGTCGTTACGGGGCGCCGTGGTGGCGGGGCTCGCCGTTGGTGTCGTGACCGCTCTGACCATCCAGTTCTGGCCGGCGGCGTCAACGGCCTCGATGTACGTGCTGATGTTCGCGATCATGCTTCTGCGCCCTCGCGGCTTGTTTGGTGAACGCTGGGAGCGCTTCGAATGAAAGGGGCGTTGCTCGCGCGTGTGTCGCGCCATCCCATTGCGATCATTGCCGCCGTATTGCTTGTTGCCTCGGCCATTGCGCTTGGCATCGGCATGCCGGTTGCAAGAGTAACTCAGATTGCGATCTACACTCTTTATGCGGCCGGGGTGAACTTCCTGATCGGGTATCTGGGCCTGGTCCCGTTCGGCGCATCGTTCTTCTTCGGGACTGCAGGTTACGCCGTGGCGCTGATCGGAACGCGTCTTCTCGGCGGGAACGAACTGGGCGACGTTCTGGTCGCAGCCGGTTTTTCGATGCTGCTGGCGCTGACGGTCGGTGCGGTCATCCTCCGCCGGCGAGGCCTCTACTTTTCACTGCTCACGCTCGCCTGCTCACAGATCGCCTTCGAGATCGCGTTCAAGTGGACGGACGTCACTGGTGGAGAGAACGGTATCCAGGATGTAGCGCGGCCCCTGTTTACCTCGGCGCTCGAGTTTCACTGGTTCGCGCTCGTCGTCGTCCTCGGCATGTTGTGGCTGTTGTGGCGGATCGCTCATAGCCCGTTTGGCCGGATGATGCAGGCGCTGCGCGACAACGAGGAGCGTGTCGCCAGTCTTGGCTACAACACGTATCAGACGAAACTCGTCGCCCTCATCATCGCTGGCGGGGCGATCGGGATCGCCGGCGGTCTGATGGTGCTATTGCTGCAGGGAGCTTACGCCAACAATCTGAGCTGGCAGCACGCCGGCGATCCGGTGTTGATGGCGGCTCTGGGCGGAGTTCATCACTTCCTCGGACCTCTCTGGGGTTCGATCATTTTCATTGTACTCGAAGATCGCCTCAGCGCCCTGACCGAGAACTGGTGGCTGTTCTTTGCGCCCATTATCATCGCATTCGCTCTGTTGTCGCATGAAGGCGTGCAAGGCATCTTCCAGCGCCTCGTCAGACGCGAGCGCTGGACGCTGACGCGCGATGGTATTCCGCCGCGTCCCGCGAGGATCGTGCCGTATACGCCGGCCGCCGGGAAAGGAGCAGGGGACGGAGGCGTGCCGATCCTTCAGGTCCGAAACCTTTCGAAGCGCTTCGGCAACATCATCACCCAGAACGATATCTCGCTCGAGATGAGCCGGATAGGTCTGCACTCCCTGATCGGACCGAATGGCGCGGGCAAAACCACCTTCTTCAACCTCTTGACCGGCCGCTACAAGCCGAACGCCGGCGAGATACTCTTCGAAGGCAAATCGATCAACAGCCTGCCGCCCCATAAGCGGGCGCGGCTGGGGATTGCGCGGTCGTTCCAGATCCTCAGCGTCTTTCCCAATCTGACGGCATTCGAAAACGTGCGGATTGCGGTGCAGGCGTCCAACAGGATCTATTTCAGCCTATGGGACGATGCGCATGCCTCGGAAAGCGTCAATGCGCGCGTATGGAGTCTCCTGGAGGCCGTCGGCCTGACGGAACGGGCGGCCAAGCTCTGCATCTCTCTGTCTCATGGCGAAAAGCGCCTTCTCGAGATCGCGGTCTCGCTCGCGATCGACGCCAAGCTGCTGCTCCTCGACGAACCGCTGGCGGGCTTGGCGGAATCCGATCGTCGGGTCGTTGGGGAACTCATTCGCCGTCTGGCGCAATCCCACGCCGTCCTTCTGATCGAGCATGACATCGATCGCGTCCTGGCAATGTCGGACCGGATTACGGTTCTGCATCAAGGCCGGCTGATTGCAGACGGCAAGCCGGCGGAGGTCGCACGGCATCCGGAAGTGGTTGCGGCATATCTCGGCGATACTCATCATGTGCAAGAGAGCGGCCAGATCGTTGTTCTTCCGACGAGGAAGGGCGGCGCGGCCGTGCCAGCCGATCAAGCCCCACTCCTCGAGCTCAAAGGAATAAGCGCTGGCTATGGCGGCAGCATCGTGCTCGAAAAAGTTGATCTGGCCGTTCACAAGGGCGAGGTCGTCGCCCTGCTCGGGCGTAATGGCGTCGGCAAGACCACGCTGCTGCGCGCGATTACGGGTGTTTTGCACCCGTCGGAAGGACAAATGTCGTTTGAAGGGCGCGATATCTCGAAGCTGCGGCCCAGCGACATCAACAGACTTGGCATCTCGCTGGTGCCCGAGGGGCGGCGGCTGTTTCCGAACCTGACAGTACAGGAAAATCTCAGGCTTGCCGCGCGGCCGGGGGGGGCGTCGATGGAGGAGATATTCGATCTGTTCCCAAAGGTCGGAGCTCGAATTCGTTCGCGCGGTGAAAACCTATCCGGCGGAGAGCAGCAGATGGTTGCGATTGCGCGCGCCCTGATGGTGCCATCCAAGCTCATCCTGCTTGACGAGCCGTTCGAAGGCTTGGCGCCCGCCGTGGTCCAGGAAGTGCGCGACGCCGTTGGACGACTGTCGACGAGGGCGAGCATGATCATCGTCGAGCACCATGCGGAAAGCGTCCTCGCGATGGCCGACCGTGCCTATGTGCTCGTGAATGGGCGTGTGGCCTACGGTGGTGCTGCAAGCAGCTTGGCGATGGACAAGGCGCTGTGCGAGCGGCTGCTCGGCGTTGTCCAAGCCGATGAGGTAGCGCAGCGCACCCCTGCGACGATGTGAAATTCGAACCGATCAACGACTGGAGACGACACATGACGATCGTGGCACCCGCCCCAAACGCATTCGCGGATGCGGAAAAGGAAAAATACGCGGTGACTCGTAACCTGGCCGAACTGCAATGGATCCAGTATCCAGGTCACTTCAACCAGGCTCTGTCGAAGGCGATCGTCACGCCCGAAACCACGGGCAGCAGGTTCTTCGATCACCGCATTTCGACTTACGAGGCAGGTGCGCATGTGGAATCCCACGTTCACAAGGTGCAGGAGCAAATTTACCACGTGCTCGCCGGCGAAGGCCTGCTGGTCGTGGACGGCGAGCGTCGCGTGGTGCGCTCCAACGACGTGACCTACATTCCGCCGGGCGTCGTGCATGAGTTTCACAATACGGGTATCGACCCTCTGGTGTTCCTCGTGATTACGAGCCCGCCGACTGATGAAGAGCCAAAGCCGCGTTGAGAGCGAAAGCCGTGAGCAAGAAGGTTCTCGTAACGGGTGGCTGCGGCTGGTTGGGCAGCGCCATCGCCAGGGCGCTGCTGGACCGGGGTGATACGGTCGTTGCAGCGGATATAGCGGTTTCGCCAGCGATGACCGCGCTCTCCGCGAGCAATTCCCGTCTGTCGGCCGAGGTGGTCGATGTTGGCGAATGGCATCAAGTCGTGCGGTTGTTCGAAAAGCATCCGTTCGATGCGGTCGTGCACACGGCGGCGATCGTGGGCGTTGTCTTCGCGGCGGACGCTCCGATCAAGACGCTGCGTATCAACGTAGAAGGTTCGATCAACGTCTTCGAGGCGATGAGATTGAGCAAGGTTCGGCGTGTTGTGCACATCTCGACCGAGGAGACGTACGGCGATTTCCAGGCGCCCAAGATCGACGAGGAACATCCACAGAAGCCGACCAGCATCTATGGCCTTACCAAGCTGGCAGCCGAGCATTACGGTCGGGTCTATTCGCGCGATCACGGCCTCGAGTGCATCGCCGTACGCACGTGCTGGGTCTACGGTCCGCACCTGCCGCGCCTCCGTTTGCCCCGCACATTCATCGAAGCCGCGCTTCGGGGCGAGCCCTATCATCAGGCAGAGGGTGCAAGTCTGGCCGTCGACCAAGTCTTTATCGACGACACGGTAGACGGGACTCTGCTCGCGCTCGACAAGGAGAAGCACCGTTTTGATGCCTACAACGTTGCAACGGGCGAGGCTCCGACGCTCCGAGATACGGCGGATGCGGTCAATCAGGCCGTTCCGGGTGCCCGCATCACGGTCGGCGACAGCGGCGTCTACCGCCACGGCGGCGTCGTTCCTACCGCCGTCAAAGGCGCGCTCGACATCAGCCGTGCGCGCGCCGAACTCGGCTACGAGCCGAAATACGACATCAAGAAGGGTATCGCGGCGACCATTGCCGCAACTCGCGCGACGCTGCGCTAAGCAAGAGTTTCGAGGACAGACATGAACAAGCCTTCACCTGTGGTTTTGATTTTCGGCGGCTCGCGCGGCATCGGCGCCGCTTGCTGCAACGCGTTCCATGACGCGGGCTGGCAAGTGGCCAGCACCTATACGGCTGAGGCGCCCGCAAAACCGGTCGGGCGTGCATATAAGGTCGATATCCGCGATGCCGGGGGAGTGGCCGAAGTCTTCGAGCGCGTGACGGCGGATTTCGGCGCTTCGCCGATGGCCGTCGTGGTCAACGCCGGTATCAACCGGCCACCCCGTCCGGTGGCGGAATTCCCATTGGCGGATTTTCAGGAGCTTGTCGACGTCAACATCGTCGGCGCGTTCAACGTTCTCTCCGAGGCCGCGCGGCGCGTACAGAAAGGCGGCTCGATCGTGGCATTGACCACATCGATGACCGGTCTGGGCATTCCCGGGGGCGGCCCCTATACCGCGACGAAAGCGGCGGTCGAGAGTCTCGTGCGGTCGATGTCGAAGGAATTGGCGGTGCGCGAAGTCCGCGTCAACGCGGTCGCTCCCGGGCCGGTCGATACCGACCTGTTCCGCGCGGGCAAGACGGAAGAAGCCAAGCAACGATCGGCTGCAATGAGCCCGCTGAACCGCATCGGCCGTGCGGAAGAGATTGCAGAGGTGGTGCTGTTCGCGGCCTCGCCAAACGCTTCGTGGATCACGGGGCAGATCATCCGGCCCAACGGCGGCATGATATGATCCCTGCGGCGGCCGATGCCTGGGACGCCATCGTAATCGGCGCGGGAGCGGCTGGCCTGACCGCGGCCTGTACGGCCGCCGCCGCGGGAAAGTCCGTGCTCGTGCTCGAGCAGGCGGACGTCGTGGGAGGCACGACCGCGATCTCGGGAGGGATGGTCTGGCTGCCGGTAAACCACAAGATGGCTGAAGCCGGCCGACCCGATAGTATCGAGGCCGCGCGGACCTATCTGGGCGCCACTGTACCCGGCAAGCAGCGGGACAACCTTGAGACCTTTCTGGCACGGGCCGACGACGCGCTGCGGGATCTGGAGGCGACGACCTTGCTTCGATTCCAGCCCGTGCTGACCTATCCGGATTACTATCCGGACCTGCCGGGCGGAACGGCGGGCGGACGCGTTCTCGAGCCTGTGCCGTTCGACGGCAGGCAGTTGGGCCGCGCGTTCGAGCTCGTGCGGGATCCTCTGCCGGAGTTCACGCTGTTCGGCGGCATGATGGTCAGCCGAAAGGACATTCCGCATTTTCGCCGCGCGATGAAATCGCTGCCCTCGACCCTGCGCGTCACGCGGCTTCTGCTGGACTATTTCCTCCAGCGCCTCAAGGCGCGGCGTGGCACGTCGTTGTATCTCGGCAACGCGTTGGTCGCGCGCCTGCTTCGGTCCGCACTCGATCTCAAGGTGGAGATACGGACCAGCGTCGGCGTCGAAAGCCTCGAACTGGGACCGGATGGCCGTGCTTCATCGGTCGTCGTTCGAGATGCGCAGGGACGATCATCCCGGCTTGCATCGCGCCGCAGTATCATTCTCGCCACCGGCGGAATCTCGCATCAGCCCGAGATCCGCCGCAACTATGTCCCCGAAGCTGCGGGAACTCTGACCGCAACGGTCAAATCAGGTCCGCAGCCGCGAGGAGCCGTCCTCGCAAGCGCCTTGGGCGCCGGCCTGTCGTCGTCGACGACGGAAGGGGCTTTCTGGGTTCCCGCCTCCACATTCATTCGCGCGGACGGCAGCACAGGCGTTTTTCCTCACACGGTCACCGACCGCGCCAAGCCCGGCCTGATCGCCGTTGACTGCAATGGCCAGCGGTTCGTCAACGAGGCGCTGTCCTACCACGAGTTCGTTCATGCACAGCTCTCGCACGCCAACAGTGCGATCCCGGCCTGGCTGATCTGCGACCGCGGCTTCCTTTGGAAATACGGTCTCGGCAAGATCAAGCCGTTTTCGACATCGATCAAAGGCGATATCGCGTCGGGCTATCTCATCGAGGCTGCATCCTTTGCGGACCTCGCCAAGCAGATCGGTGTGCCGGCCGCGGCCCTGGATGAGACTGTGCGCAAGTTCAACGCCGGGGCAGAGAAGGGGCAAGATCCGGAGTTTGGTCGCGGCGGTGATGTCTATCAGCGCTCGCTCGGGGACGCCGACGTGAAGCCAAATCCGTGCGTCGGACCAATTAAGCAGGCGCCGTTCTTCGCCGTCAAGGTCGTGCCGGCCGATCTCGGCATGTCGGCGGGCATCGTGACCGATGCCTCGACGCGGGTTCTCAGACCGGACGGGACGGCCATACCGGGCCTCTACGCCTGCGGCAACGACATGGCGTCAGTCATGGAGGGGGCCTATCCGGGGCCGGGAATTACGTTGGGGCCGGCTCTGGTGTTCGGATGGATCGCCGGCAAGGAAGCGGTCAAGTCGCAACAGGATGCCGCGTTAGCCCCGAGCGAGTAATGCCTCTGAAGGAGAGCTGGTCATGATCACGATGGGCATCAACACTTACGCCTACGCCTGGACGACGCCTGTCATCGATTGCGTGCGCCAGCTCGCGGATCTCAATTACCGGACATTCGAGTTCCTGATTCACCCGCCTCATCTCCCGCTTGCCGACTTCGCTCGGCCTTCGAGGCGCGAACTCGCGGCGTTGCTGGACGAGGTGAAGGCCGTCGATTGCGCGATGAACCTTCCGAGCCTCGATCACAATCTGGCAAGTCCATGGCCCGAGGTGCGGGCGGCTTCGATCGAGATGTTCAAGCAGACGATCGATCTGGCGTCGGACATCAATGTGCATTGGGTGGTGACCGTGCCCGGCCGAATGAGTCCGCTGGCGCCGCCCACCATCGAAGACCGTACGAACTGGATGCGTGGCTCGATCGAAAAGCTGCTCCCCTATGCTCGGGCGAAGGGCATCAAGCTGGCTATCGAGAACGTCCCGATGGCATCGTTCCCCGATGCGAATGCTCTCGGGACATTCGTCCGCAGTTTCAATTCCGAAGACCTCGGCGCAACTTACGATGCCGCGAACGCCCATTTCATCGGCGAGTCGCCCGCCGAGGGAATTCGGCAGCTTGCTGATATCCTGCGCATCGTGCACGTCTCCGACACGACGAGGAAAATTTGGCGTCACGATCCCGTCGGCAAAGGCACGGTACCGTTCGCTGAGCTCGCCGCCGCCCTCGAGGAGATCGGCTACCACGGGCCAACGATGCTGGAGATACTCGCGGATGATCCGGGGACAGCGATCCCTCAGAGCCATGACCTTTTGGCAAAATTTGGCTTTCCACCACGATCGACCGGACGTGCGTCATGACAAAGCTAGTGCTGGTTACCGGGGCGGCCGGACTCCTCGGCCGGTTTGTCGTCGACGAATTATTGTCCAGTGGATATTGCGTCCGCGGCTTCGATCGCCGGCGTGGCAATGCTGATATCGATTGGCGTGTCGCGGATGTCACGGATGCAGTTGCGGTCGCCGACGCGGTCAGGGGCGTCTCGGCTGTTCTCCATATCGCCGCCGTGCCGAATATCTGGTCGGGGGACGGGCAGACCATCATGCGTGTCAACGTGCAAGGTACCTACACGGTGCTCGAGGCTGCCGAGGCCGCCCGGATCGAGCGCTTCGTATTCTGTTCCAGCGATTCGGTAGCGGGCTATACGGTTCGCGAGGGCCGCATGCTGCAACCACTCTATGCGCCACTTGATCTCGAACATCCGCTGCTGGCCACCGATCCCTACGCCGTCAGCAAAATACTGGGCGAAGATCTCTCCCGGGCTTATGCATTGCGTGGGATGTCGGTCGTGGCTCTCCGAACGGTCTTTGTCGCCTACCCTGAGATGGCACCGGAGATTGTCGCCCGTGCCAAGGATCCGGAGAACTACCATGGACCAGCGGCCGGGGGGCCGTCGTCGGCTGGCGGAGGCCCGCTTTACCATCACATCGATGCGCGTGATCTCGCCCGCGCATTCCGTCTCGCAATGGAAATGAGCATGCCGAAAGGGGGCTTCGAGAAATTCTATCTCTCGTCGCAGGTCACGCTGTCACCCGAGCCAACGCTTGATCGGTTACGTCGTCTGCACGGGAACGCCGTCGAGATTCGCGGTCCCGAGGTCTACAGACGGCAGCCGTTTGCGCCGTTGTATGACCTTTCGCACGCGCAACGGCGCTTGGGGTTCATTGCCGATTACGATCAACGTCGCCTCATTTCGGGAGGCAAGGCAGCCAATGAGCGGACCTAAATGAACCGCGATCTACCCAAAGCCGCTTGAGCGGCGCATGGGGTACGCGGTCCTCAGCCGAAAACTAAGAAGATAACCTGCAGCAACTGATCGCGTTCCGGTCGCGCTAGGGCAGGGACGGCGGGTGCGGGCCGTCGAAGGACCGGAACGGCGCGCTCCTGAGCTCTGACGGTATTTGAACGTACGCCCACCAAGGCCATAACGGCGGTCCTGACCACGCCCTCGGTGCTGATCAGTCGATTGACTCCGATAAGTAATGGAATCGCCAAGAGCGCGAACGGCTCAAATTTCCTGTGAATTCAAGACCAGAAAATTTCGGCGGGTATACCGTCGGGATTTGTCCGTCTGACTTGAAGAATTGTGCTTGCAAATCAACGACGATACCCTGGGCGTAATGATTGAGTGGGAGTAGTGCTGTTGGTTGGAATCGCGCGGCTTAGCGTAGTCTAGCAGAGTGCGTGTCGTTCCCTTCAAATCAATCAGCTGAGCGAGATAGTGAGAGCTACTTATCGCAAGTCGAGGCATGAAGTCGATGGCGTGCTTATTAGCTGAGGATTGCAGCGTATCAAATCGTACAGAAGGGCGGGTGCCCAAAGCCAAAGCTTTGGACCGAGCTGTATCAACGTTCCAACAAGTCGCCACCGTGACATCTGCGGATCACGCGCGCCGACGGCGCCAATCGAAGGCCCGTCGGCGGCACGGTCGAGCTCGACGAGACTTCGTTGTGATTGACAGAACGACTAAGGGCGAGTGAGCTGCCGGTAGGCGGGAGCTGAGTCTCCCGTCGCTTCGATACGGCGAACCGCTCATTCAGCCGACATGGGATCGCCGGAGACGCTCCAGCTTTCGCCGTCGAAAACGGCGATCCGCAGAGTCTTGAACGCTCCATAATCGTCGGGTTTGGTGCTGATCGAGATGCCCGGCAGCATCATCGGCAGGCGTTCCCCGTGCAAGGACGTCGCCTGACGGATCAGGTTTTCCCGCGTGAGGTCGTCGCCGCACTTCTTCAGCACGAGTTCGACGGCATGGACGTTCATGTAGGCCACGAGGACCGAATAATCGTCCGGATTGACTGACGCGGCGTACTTTTTGAGGAAGGCCTTGTAAGCCTTGACCTCGTCGTCATTGGCCCAGGCGGGGTCGCCGGGCTGCTTGAGGAACTGCGTGGTCACGAGGCCCTTCGAGGCGTCGAGGCCTGCGGGCTTCAAGATCGTCTCGACGGAGGCCGTCGATCCCCCGATGATGTGCAACGGGCTCCAGTTGAGTTCATGGACCTTGCGGATCGACTGCGCCGCCGCCTTCGAGGACGACTGCTCGACCAGCGTGTCGATGCCGGCGGACTTGAGTTGGACGATCTGCGAATCGATCGTGGGATCGGCGAGCTCGTAGGATGCCTCGATCGCGATCTGCGATGCCTTGTCGCCGAGACCGGCGCGAAGGCCTTTCAGATAATCTTTTCCGTAGTCGTCGTTCTGGTAGAGGACGCCGATCTTGGTCTGCGGCCGGGTCTTTAGCAAATACTTGGCGATGACGCGTCCCTCTGTCTCGAAATCGGGATAGAGCGGCACGGTCCAGCGGAAGTTCTTGGGGTCGTTGAAGCGACGCCCGCCGGCGGTGATGAACAGCTGCGGGACCTGCTTGGAGTTCAAATATTTCTGAATGGCGACGTTCGGCGCTGTGCCGATGGTGCCGACTTCCGCGAGCACGCCGACATCCTCGACGAGCTTGCGCGACTGCTCGACGGCCTTCGGGGCGCTGTAGGCATTGTCGAGCTGCGTGAAGTTGATCTTGCGTCCGTTGATTCCGCCCTGCTCGTTGAGCATCTCGAAATAGCCGACGACGGCGCGTCCCGCGCCGGCGCCGAACGCTGATGCGGGACCGCTCAGCGGGGTCGATTGCCCGAGCTTGATCTCGGTATCGCTGACGCCCGGTCCGTAGGCTTTTTGCGCGTGGAGCGGTGTCGATGCCAGCATGGCTGACGCGGCGATCACGCCGAGGGCGCGCGCGAAATGGCTGTTCAAGGTGAGGTCCTCCCGATTTGTTTGTTTTTCAGATTTTTATCGTAGAAGTTCGCGGACGATGACCATTCTCTGGATCTGGTTGGTGCCCTCGAAGATCTGCGTCAACTTGGCGTCGCGCATCATGCGCTCGACCGGATAGTCCATGGTGTAGCCGTAGCCGCCGAAGATCTGCACGGCGTCGGTCGTCACCTTCATGGCCATGTCGCTACCGATGCACTTGGCCATGCTGGCCAGCAGGTTCAGCCGCTTCCAGTCACCGGCATCGCCCGCGCGCGCGCATTCATAGACGAGGGCGCGCGCCGCCTCGATCTGCATCGCCATGTCGGCAAGCATGAACTGCACGCCCTGGAATTCCGAGATCGATTTCTTGAACTGCTTGCGCTCCTTCGCATAGGCGAGGCAGGCATCGAGCGCGCCCTGGGCGAGGCCGACGGATTGCGCGCCGATCGTCGGGCGGTTGAGGTCGAGCGCGCGCATCGAGGCGCGAAAACCCTTGCCTTCCTCGCCGACGAGGTTTTCCACGGGAACCCGCACGTTATCGAAGAAGATCGGCGTGTTCGGCGCGCCGCGGAAGCCCATCTTGCGTTCGTGCCGGCCGAACGTGATGCCCGGCATATTCTTGGGTTCGACGATGAAAGCGCTGATGCCGTCCGCGCCAGGGCTGTCGCTCGTGCGTGCCATCACGACGATATAGTCCGCCGCCACGCCGTAGCTGCACCATTGCTTGCGGCCGTTGAGGACGTAGCAATCGCCGTCCTTCTTCGCGCGGGTGTTGATCGCGGTGACATCCGAGCCGGCCTGCGGCTCCGAGATCGCGATCGCCGTTACGATGCCGCCCTTGGCGATGATCGGCAAGTACTTCTTGCGCTGCTCCTCGGACCCGAAGTGGAGCAGGGGCATGATGAACATGGTGTTCAGCGCCGCGATCGATGCGCAGGCCGGAGAGAATCGCGAGATCTCCTCGCGGGCGATGCAGGCCAAGGTGAGGTTGCCGTTCGGCCCGCCATACTGCTCGGGGACCCAGAGCTGCATCAGTCCCATCTCGCCAAACAGCTTCACGAGCTCCAGGGGGAAGCGATCTGTCTCGTCGATTTCGGCTGCGATCGGCGCCACGTGCCTGGCAGCCATTTTGCGGATGCTGTCGCGAAAGGCGATCTGCTCTTCGCTGAAGCTCATGAACGTCTCCGTAGGTTTTTTCGTTGGGACGCCCAAAAAGGGGCTTCCATTGAATGGGTGATCCATTTAATAATCCATCCCATGTCGACCAAGTCAAGCCCCCACAAAACCGGCAGCGGGCGCGCTGCGCCATCCCCGCGTCGCGAGCGAGCTTCGGATCATCGCCTGGCGGGGGCGCCGGCCCCCGTGGCGTTTCGCCCGATCCATACGCGGCGCGCCTTCGAGGAAATCTGCGACCGCATTCGCGAGCAGCTCGCGCGCGGAGCGCTCAAGCCGGGCGACAAGTTGCCGCCTGAGCGCGATCTGGCGCGGCAGCTCGGCGTCAGCCGCAACGTCCTTCGGGAAGCGCTTCGCAGTCTGGAGATGGCGGGCGTGCTGCGGCTGCAGAAGGGAGTCAAAGGTGGCGCTTTCGTCCAGGAGGGCGATACTAGCCGCATGAACGTGGTCATGCGCGACATGCTGAGCCTCGGGACGATCTCGATCCGCGAATTGTCGGAAGCGCGCGTTCAGGTGCTCGACCTCGTGGTGCGCCTTGCCTGCGTAAATGCGCGGCAGGCGGATTTCGAGGCGTTGCAGGCCAACGTCGAGCGAACGGAGCTCTTTACCCGCGAGGGCCGGCTGCTGGAGCGGGTCGAATGCGCGCGGGAGTTCTACAAGCTGCTCGGGCTTGCCTGCGGCAACAAGGTGATCGCCATGATCACCGATGCAGTCACCGAGATCCACATGCGGTTCGTTTACGCCAAGGTCGCGTCCAGCGGCGTTGCGATGGCGCGGCTGGGCGAGCGGCGCCGGCAATTCCTGGCGGCGCTGCGGGAGCGAAATGCCGTCGCCGCGGCCCGGTTTATGCGCAGCCACCTGGGTGCGGTTCAAAAGATGCTCGAGCAGGATCCCGGCGCCATGTCGCTTCAGATCGCCCTGGCGGAGATCAATTCCGGCATGAAGTGACGAAATCGCAGGTCCGGCCGAACGCCGGCACTGAATCAAGAAAAACGAACGGAGGAAGATGTGTCCAGATATGCGAAGTACGAGTGCCTGACCGTGGATGTCATCGATAAGGTCGCGACGGTGACCTTGAATCGGCCGCAGGCGCGCAATGCCATCAATCAGAAGCTGATCCGGGAGCTCCGCACGATCTGGGACGATCTTGCCGACGACCACGCCGTCAGTGTCGTCGTGCTGACCGGGGCGGGAGAATTCTTCAGCGTCGGCGGCGACGTCAAGGCGATGTCGGAGCGGCCGGGCGGCGACGTGCTGGAGGAAGGGGAGGTCCACGATCCCATGATCAGCCGCCGCGGTGTGACCCGTCAGCTCGAACTCGACAAGCCCATCATCGCCGCCATCAACGGCGATGCCATCGGTCTTGCCGCGACCCACGCGCTGCTCTGTGACATCACCGTCATGGCAGAGGATGCGCGCATCGGCGACACTCACGTCTCGCGGGTCGGCTTGGTCGCCGGCGACGGCGGCACCGTGATCTGGCCGTTGCTCGTCGGCATCAACAAGGCCAAGGAATTCCTCATTCGCGGTACCCTGTTGAAGGGCAAGGAAGCCGAGCGGATCGGCCTCGTCAATCACGTCGCGCCCCGGGCGGAGGTGCTGGCCAAGGCCCGGGAGATCGCAATGGAGCTCGCGAACGGTCCCACCTGGGCCATCCGCTGGACCAAGCTGTCGATCAACCAGATCGTCAAGGACCGCGTGAACATGCTGCTCGAAGCCTCGATGGCGCTCGAGCAAGTGACATTCGAGACCGCCGACCACAAGGAAGCGACAAGCTCGTTCAAGGAAAAGCGCAAGCCCAGGTTTGGCCAGGGCTAGTCGGCCCATGGGCGCTACCGAGCTTCCGAACGACCAAGTCAGGCAGATGCTCCGGCACTCCCTGCGAGGGTTTCTCGGCGAGCAATGGGATGCCGATTGCCTCAGGCTTGGCACCAAGCCGCAAGACATTGCGGCGATATGGACCAAGCTCGTTGGCCAAGGCGTTGCCGGTCTCGGCTCCGCGCCCGAGGACGGGGGCTTGCGCGAGATCGCGGTCGTGCTCGCCGAACTCGGCCGCGCGGCTTGTCCGGCGCCCATGTGGTCTGCTGCGCTGGCCAATTTCGCGCTTTCGACGGTGAAGTCGGAACTGGCCGCCGATTGTCTGGGGAAGCTGCAAGAGGGTTCGGCTCGGCTCGCCTTCTCGTTCGGAGCGCTCGATCCAGATCCGGGCGCAGGCGGGATTCAGGTTCGGGACGGGCGGGCGGACGGGCTGCTTCGGCTCGTGGAAGCGGCGGACAGCTGCACGCACCTGCTTGTCGTCATCGACCCTGCGCTCCTGGGTCTCGTGGCGCTGGATGCCACCGGCGTCACAATTGTCCGCACGCGGGCCATGGGCGCCTGGGGCGCCTGCGAAGTGCGCCTCAGTTCGGCACCGATCAGCCTCGTCGCGATCGGGGCAGGCCTACTCGACGATCTCTTGCTTCGCGGAAAGCTGGCGCTGATGGCGCGGGCGCACGGCGCCGCGCAGCGTGGTTTCGAGCTTGTCACTGACTACGCCAAGGAGCGGCATCAATTCGGTCAGCCGATCGGCCGGTTCCAGGCTATCCAGCACAAGCTCGCCAATGGCTTCATCGCCCTGGAAGGGGTGCGGCTGATCGTGAATCATGCGGCGAGGCTTCACGATCTCGGGAATCGCGATTGGCGCTACTTCGCCCATGCGGCCGTCGCCTTCGCGAGCGATGCCTTGCGGCGCGTCTCGCTGGAAACGCATCACGCATTCGGGGCGATCGGCTATGCCGACGAGCACGAGGCCCCGCTGCATTTCAAAAGGGTGCATCTCGACACCATCATGCTGGGTGGGGCGGCGCCGGCGAAGAAATGGCTGGCATCCTCGTTGTTGGTGCCGGGCAGTTTGGGCCTGCCCGAATATGATCTGGGCCCGGCCGGCAATGCGCTGCGGCAGCAGGTGAAGGATTGGCTGGAGCAGCACTGGTCGGGAGACAGGAAGGCCGAATTCGATCGCAAGCCCTTCGCCAAACGCGAGTTCGATGCCGATTTCGCGCGGGAGATCGGCGAGACCGGCTGGATCGCCCTCGGCTGGTCCCGGCAATTCGGCGGCCAGGCCCGTTCGCCACTCGAGCAGATCGCATTCATGGAGACGATGGAGCGAGGCGAGGCGCCGCGCATCGGCGCCGCGATCCAGGCCAATGCCCTGATGATGTTCGGAACGCCCGAGCAGCAGCAACGCTATCTGCCTGAAATCCTGCGCGGCGAGGCCATGCACGGGATGGGCTACAGCGAACCGCAGGCGGGCTCGGATCTCGCAGCGCTGCGGACCAGCGCGGTGCGCGATGGCGATCACTGGGTCATCAACGGCCAGAAGATCTGGACCACCACCTGGTGGGGCAAATACATGTTCCTGGCCGCGCGCACCGACAAGGACGCCCGGCCGCCGCACGCCGGCATCAGCATGTTCATCG
The DNA here is from genome assembly GCF_054967145.1 of Bradyrhizobium sp. UFLA06-24. Lineage (NCBI taxonomy): Bacteria > Pseudomonadati > Pseudomonadota > Alphaproteobacteria > Hyphomicrobiales > Nitrobacteraceae > Bradyrhizobium > Bradyrhizobium sp. UFLA06-24. The sequence continues at coordinate 16,639 of NZ_JADFUE010000025.1, read as the reverse complement.
TACCCATGAACGCCGAGGGGGTCACGGTCCGGCCGGCGACTACGATGTATGACGGCTCCTTCGCCAACATCTTCTACGACAATGTCCGTATTCCCCTGGAGAACCTCGTCGGCGAGATCAACGGGGGCTGGAAGGTCCTGATCGGCGCGCTCGCCTTCGAGCGCGGGCTGGTTGGCGGGGGCATCGTCCTAAAGGTCGCTCATGCCTTCGAGCAGCTGCGCGGGCAGGTCATGCAGAGGGACGCTGCGGGAATGGCGCTCAGCGACGATCCCATCGTGCGCGACAGGATGGCGACGCTGGCCGCCGAGATCGAGATCGGCCGTCAGTTGATGATGCATTGCGCCGAGCTTGCCGCGGACGGCATGACGCCACCGGAATACGGCGCGATCAGCAAGGTCTTCTCCGGGGAGTTGATGGAGCGTTTCGGCGAGGCGGCGCTCGACATCCTCGGCACGAGGGCGGCACTGTCGGAGCAGATGCCGGGGGCGATCGACAATGGCCGTTTCGAGCAGAACCTGCGTCATTCGCTGATGTGGGTGATCAGCATCGGCACCAACGAGATCCAGCGCAGCCTCATCGCACAACGGGCGCTTGGATTGCCCAGATAGGAGTGATCGCATGCAAACGCAGGAGACCACGAATTTGCCGCTCGAGGGCGTCCGTGTGCTCGACTTCTCGATCATGCTGGCCGGTCCCTATTGTGCGAGGCTACTCGCTGATGCCGGCGCCGAGGTCATCAAGATCGAGCCGCCCGAGGGCGACGACATGCGTCTGCGGGCCCCGTTGCGGGAGGGCCAGAGTGCCTATTTCGGCCAGCTCAATGCGGGCAAGCGCAGCCTTGCGCTCGATCTGAAAAATCACGAGGCGATCGAACTGGTGCGCCGGCTGGTCAAGGAGACCGATATCCTGGTCGAGAACTTCCGGCCCGGGGTGATGGATCGGCTCGGCCTCGGCTACGAGGCGTTGCACGTGATCAATCCACGCCTGATCTACTGCTCGATCTCGGGCTACGGGCAAACGGGGCCGGCTGCGGAGCGCGCCGCCTATGCCATGATTGTTCACGCCGAGAGCGGCTTCGACCGCTCGCTGATGCGGTATGCGGGCGATCGCGATCGGCCGGCGGCGGGGGCCGTTTTCGTCGCGGACGTGCTCGGCGGAATCTTCGGCTATTCGGCGATCCAGACCGCCATGGTCCAGCGCGCGCGAACGGGGGCGGGCCAGCGGATCGATGTCGCCTTGATGGACTGCATGCTCAATCTGCTCGTCTACGAATTGCAGGAAGCGCAGTTTCCGCCGCAGGCGCCGCGCGCCGCCTATGGCCCGGTCCGGGCTTCCGACGGCGACATCCTGGTTGCGCCGATCACGCCGCGAAACTTCGCCGCACTGTGCGAGGTGACAGGACAGGGCGACCTCGCGAACGACCCGCGATTCAAGACGGTGCCGGGCCGCGCGGCCAACTGGACCGCGATGATGCAGGTCGTCGAGAAATGGTCCGAGCAGCATACGGTGCGCGAGTGCATGGCTGCCCTCGACAAGGCCGGCGTTCCCAGTGCCGAATATCGCGACCCGGGAGCCGCCTTGACCGACCCGCACCTCCTTCAGCGGGGCGCATTCGCGAGGATCGCCGATAGCGCGGGGGAATTCCTGGGCGTCAATGCGCCCTGGAAGATGTCGGGCGGATCGACTGCCATGCGGCGGGAGATTCCCGCGGTCGGGGCGCACCGGGATGAATTGCTGACCCGGGTCCTCGGCCTGTCAAGCGAGGCCATCGCCGGCCTCGCTGACGCCGGGGTGTTTGGAAGCGCCAGCGCCCAGGCGAAAGGTTAGTTCACATCAGCGCGCCGGAGGGCAACCGTCCATGAAGATCATCGCTGCGATAGCAAATGGGCCGCGCGATCCCTTCGAGATCGTCCCTTGCGAACTCTCGGCGCCGCGCGCCGGCGAAGTCCTGGTGCGGGTGCACGCGTGCGGTATCTGTCACACCGATCTGGCGGTCAAGTACGGACACATCCCGGTGCAGATGCCGAAGGTTCTGGGCCATGAAGGCGCGGGCGTGATCGAACAGGTTGGCCCCGGCGTGACGTCGTTCCGGCCCGGCGACCACGTGCTCATGAGCTTCGGCTCCTGCGGCGAATGCTCGAATTGTTGCGCCGGCGCGCTCGGATATTGCGACCATTTTCGGGCCATCAACCTGTTCGGAAACAGGTCTGGCGGCTCGGCGCTGTCACGCGGCGGGAGCGAGCTCGGCGGTCATTTCTTCGCGCAATCCGCCTTCGCGACCCACGCGATCGCCACCACCAGGAACATCGTCAAGGTCGATGCCGATCTGCCGCTGGATCTTCTTGCGCCGCTCGGATGCGGCATCCAGACCGGCATGGGATCGGTCATGAACGTGCTGCGGCCGCAAGCCGGGACCTCGATCGCGGTGTTCGGCGTCGGCGCGGTCGGCCTGTCCGCCATCATCGCCGCGCGGATCGTCGGCTGCTCGACCGTCATCGCCGTGGATGTCGTGCCGGAACGGCTGCGCGTTGCGCGCGAGCTGGGCGCGACGCATGCGGTGTCCGGCCGCGCGGAGAACCCCGCAGCGGAGATCGCCGAGCTCACGCAGGGCGGTGCGCATGTCTCGCTCGACACGACGGGCGTGCCGGCGGCCGTGGCAAGCTCGGTCAATTGCCTCCGCGCGCGAGGCGTCAGCGCGCAGGTCGCGGCCCCGCCTCGGGGAACGATGTACGCGGCTGAAGCCAGTGTCCTGGTCGGGCGGGGAATCTCCATCCGCGGCGTGGTCGAGGGCGATGCAAATCCCCAGCTGTTCATTCCGCGCTTGATCGGCTTCTTCCGCGAGGGCCGGTTGCCGCTCGACAAATTCGTCAAGACCTACCCGCTCGCGAGGATTAACGAGGCCGTTGAAGACCTGGGCAGCGGCCGCGTGGTCAAGCCCGTTCTGACCATGGCGGGGATTGGGAGCGCCTAACAAGACATAAACAAGCAGGGAGGAGAAACGATGCTCGACATCGCAACGGATAATGCCATCGCCGATCACAGAACCTACGGCAATGTCGGTCTGCAGCACAGGCTGTTCGGCGAGCTGCGGCGCGACGATCCGGTCCATTGGACGCAACCTCAAGGGTACCGTCCGTTCTGGACCATCACCAAATACGCCGACATCATCGAGATCGAGCGCCAGGCCGATCGCTTCATCAACGCGCCGCGAACGAAGCTTCTCAGCATCGAATTCGAAAGCAAGGTGAGGGAGGCGATGAGCGGCAAGCCCATGCTGGTCCGGGCCTTGCCGCAGATGGATAATCCCGATCACGGCAAGTATCAAAAGCTGACCCACGCGTGGTTTCAGCCCCGGCACATCCGGACGTTGTCCGAGCGCATGGCGGCGCTGGCGAAGGAGAGCGTCGATCGTCTCGTGGCGATGGGCAACCAGTGCGATTTCTACAACGATATCGCGATCTACTATCCGTTGCGGGTCCTGATGGCCATCCTCGGCCTGCCGCGCAGCGACGAGGAACGCCTGCTCAAGATCACCCAGGCCTATTTCGGCGGCGGCGATCCGGAGATGCAGAAGGGCTCCGACCTGATCGACGCCACGATCGCCTATGTCGACTATTTCAAGGACGTCGCGCGGGAGAGACGGAAGAACCCGCAGGACGATGTCGCGACGGTGATCGCAACGTCCGAGATCGACGGCCGGCCGATCGAGGATTTCGAGGCCTATTCGTACTACGTTGCGCTCGCGAGCGCGGGACACGACACGACGAGCGCGACGATCGCCGGCGGTCTGCTTGCCTTGATCGAGAACCCCGAGAGCATGGCCCGCCTGCAGCGCGAACCCGAGCTCCTTTCGGACGCCGCGGAGGAGATGGTGCGCTTGGTGTCTCCGGTCAAACACTTCTTCCGCACCGCCACGGCCGACTACGACATTCGCGGCAAGACGATCAGGGCCGGCGACAGCATCCTCCTCAGCTATCCCTCAGGCAATCGGGACGAGGAGGCCTTCGATCGGCCCTTTCAGTTCATTCCCGATCGGTCGCCCAACCGGCATCTCGGCTACGGCTTCGGCATTCACGCCTGCATCGGCCGTCATCTCGCCAAGGCTGAGATCGTGGCCTTCTTCCGGGAATTCCTCGGCAGGATCGAGCGGGTCGAGCTCGCGGGCGCCCCGGCGTGGACCGAAACTTCGTTTCTCGGCGGCGTGAAACGCCTGCCGGTCCGCTATTCGGTGCGATAGGGCAGCATCGCGGCGCGGGGAGCGCCCTCGAAGACAGGGACAGAGTCAGGTCCCGGAGGACGAGGGCGCCGCGGCCTTGGCGATCGCGAGCATGCAGTTGAGGAAGTGGACGCGGTCTTCCTTGCTCAGGGGCGCAAGCAGGGTATTCTGAAGCTCGGCCGCGGCGGGGATGACCCCGAGAAGGGCTTCCTCGCCCTTGGCGGTGATCTGGACCTGGATCGACCGCCGGTCTTCCGCGTTGCTTCGTTTCGCGATCAGCTTGCGCGCCGTCATGCGCTTAAGCATCTCGCTGAGCGTGTTGCGGTCGCTGCTGATTCGCACGGCGAGGGCGGACGGGGTGAGGGGGCCATCCTGATAGAGCGCGATCAACACGCCGAACTGCCTTGGCGTGATGTCGCTCTGGCCGGTCAAGTCCTGGTAGAGCAGGTCATAGCGGGCCTCGAGCAGTCGAAGCAGAAATCCAACGCCCCCTTCGAGGCGCCAGTTGCGCGCGATCTCCACCGCGCTCGCACTCTTTCCCTTGGGCGCTGACATGGCGTCGTTGACCTGAATTCTCCGAGAACGGCTCAGGCGTTAGCAGCTTGCCCGACGGCTCTCAACCCCTTGGCGGAATGCGCGTTTGTGAGCGCTGCGCCCGGAAATGCCGGCGAGACCAGATTTGCTATTGCAAACCATTCGCTCAGATAGTACGTATACGTATCAAGAAGGGCGCTGAACTGCGCTGCCGGGGAGGACTGCTTGGATCTGCGTGAGCTCCTGTCGATTCCCTATCTTCTCGAAGCCGAGGCGGTCGAAACCGAACCCGGCCGATGGCTCGTGCGCCTGATCTATCCCGAGCTGCCCGGCTGCAGCGCGGAAGGCGCGGTGGTCGAGGACGTCCTGCGGGATCTCGAGCGACGCCGGGTCGAGACGATCCTCAGCCTCTTCGAGGCCGGCGCAATGCCGCCCATGCCACGGCAGCCACTGGCTTCGGCCGATCCGCTCTGGACCGCACGCGATCTCGGGCTGTCGGCGCGTGTCACAGCGCTGCTGGGAACTGCCACAGAGCAAGGCGGCGACGGGTTGCCATTGAAGGAGGAAGCACGTGCTCTCACGCGAAGACAATGAACGGCTCGTCAGGGTCGGCAAGGGCACGCCGCTCGGAGACCTGTTCCGCCTCTATTGGATTCCGTTCCTTCCGTCGGCGGATCTGACCAAAGACGGCCAGCCGAAGCGGATCAGGCTTCTCGGAGAGGACCTTGTCGCATTCAGGGATTCGGAGGGACACGTCGGGCTGGTCGACCAGGCCTGTCCGCATCGCGGCGCGCCGATGGTGTTTGCGAGGAACGAGGATTGCGGCCTGCGATGCGTCTACCATGGCTGGAAATTCGACGTCACGGGCGCCACGACGGATATGCCGGCCGAGCCGGTCCGCAGCCGCCTGAAGGAGCGCGTGAGGATCAAGGCGTATCCGTGCCGGGAGCGCAACGGGATGATCTGGACCTATATGGGGCCCGATCAAGCCGATCTTCCGCCGCTGCCGAACGTCGAATGGAATCTGGTGCCGCAGGAACAGGTGCACATCTCGCTGCGCGTGCAGGAGTGCAATTGGCTTCAGGCGGTCGAGGGTGAGATCGATTCCGCCCACGCGCCGCTGCTGCACGGGCGCCTCGATGCACAGGGCACAACGAGCACTTGGATCCAGAAACGCGATCTGCGTCCGACATTCGAATGCATCAAGCAGGACTTCGGCATGAGCATCGCGGCGCGGCGCAACTATGATGCCAATACGCTGTACTGGCGCGTCAATCAGTTCATGCTGCCGTTCTACACGCTGGTCCCGCCATTGATGCCATTCCCGGATCTTAGCGGCCATGCCTGGGTGCCGATCGACGATGAAAACACGCTCTGCATCATGTTCTCGTATCACCCCTCGCAACCCTTGCTTCCGAAAACCCGGCAGGTCTTCTCCGAAGGACACAACGGTCGCGAGAGCGGGCATGCCAGCCGCCATGCGCTGGTCGAGCAGCCGGTGACGGTGCCTTATGCCGGGTACTGGACGAAGTACAATCCGCAGAACGGCTTCCAGTTCGACTATCAGGCGCAGCAGACGACCTGGTTCTCGGGCCTGCCCGGCTTGTGGGTGCAGGATGGCGCCTGCCAGAGCGGCGTATCGCCGATCTTCGACCGGACCAAGGAAAATCTCTGTTCCAGCGACACCGGCATCGCGATGACGCGGCGATTCATCCTGGAGGCGCTCGGGGCCTATCGCGACCACGGAACTAAGCCGAAAGGCGTGACCGATCCCGACGTGTTCATGGTCCGCGCGGTGTCGATGCGGCTGCCGCCGGATGAGTCGTGGGTCGATATCGGCGCGCCCTTCATGCGTGCCAAGCTCGGTGCCGATTTCGGATACGAGATGTGAGCCGTTCGATGCCAGCCCCGCGGAGGCGTGCGCCATGAGCAATGGCTTGTTCGACGTTCGCGTCAAGCGCATCAGTTACGAGGCGGACGGGGTCAATTCCTACGAACTGATCTCGCCGACCGGCCGCGATCTCGATCCCTTCACGGCCGGCGGGCATATCGATCTGCATCTGCCGAACGGCATGGTCCGCAGCTATTCCCTGGTCAACGATCAGCGCGAGCACCATCGCTACGTGATTGCGATCAACAAGGACACGGCCGGGCGGGGTGGCTCATGTTTCCTGCACGACAATCTGAGGGCGGGCGACATCGTCAGGGTGTCGCGGCCCCGCAACAATTTTGCGCTCTGCGAACAGGCGGAGCATTCGGTCCTGATCGCAGGCGGCATCGGGATCACGCCGTTGCTGTCCATGGCCCGTCGCCTCGATGCCCTCGGACGGTCCTGCGAGCTGTTCTATGCGGCGAGGGCGCCGCGTGCGGCGGCATTCCTCGACGAGCTCCAGGTGCTCGCGGCGAAGGGGCGCTTCAAGGTACGCCTGGATTTTGATGACCAGCGTTCCGGGCGCCTGTTCGACCTTGGGGCCGTCATCGACCGGGCGCCGGCCCAGGCTCATCTCTATTGCTGTGGGCCGCAGCCGATGCTCGAAGCCTTCGAAACCGCGGCCGCCAGTCGTCCGGCCGATCACGTACACGTCGAGTACTTCCAGGCGACCGAAGTTCCTGCAACCGCTGGCGGGTTCGAGGTGAGGCTCGCGCGCAGTAACCGGACGATTGCGGTCGAAGCCGGCAAGACCATCCTCGAAGCGCTGCTCGATGCCGGGATCGCGGCCAACCATGCCTGCTCGGAAGGAGTCTGCGGTACCTGCGAAACGCGCGTGCTCGAAGGCATCCCGGATCATCGCGATCAGTTTCTCAGCAAGGACGAGCAGGCATCCAACAAGACGATGATGATCTGCTGCTCCGGCGCGAAGTCAGGCGCGCTGGTGCTGGACCTCTAACAACAGAAAAGTTCGTAACAGGGTAGAAAACATGAAAGTCGCTTTACGCGTTGCCGGAATAGCCTTGCTCCTCGCCGGCCTGGGTTCGCCCGTATGGGCGGCCGCAACGCGCACCATGAAGATCGGCGTCCTCAATGATGCTTCGGGCCCCTATTCCGACAATGCCGGCGAGGGCTCCGTCACCGCGGCGAAGATGGCGGCCGAGGACTTCATGGCGCAGCATCCCGACTTCAAGGTGGAGATCATCTCGGCGGATCACCAGAATAAGGCGGATGTCGGGGCGGCGATCGCCCGTCGCTGGATCGAACAGGAGAAGGTCGACGCCGTCGCCGACGTGCCGAACTCCGCGGTCGGCCTCGCCGTCAACGAGGTAGTTCGCGGCGGCAAGGCGGCCCTGATCGCCTCTAGCGCGGCATCATCCGACCTGACCGGAAAATACTGCTCGCCCAACACGATCCAGTGGACGTTCGACACCTGGGCGGCGTCGCACACGATCGGCAACTACCTGGTCCGTCACGGCGGCAAGAAATGGTACTTCATCGCCACCGACAATGCGCTCGGCAAGTCCATGGTCCGCGACGGAACGTCCGTCATCAATTCGGGCGGCGGTGCCGTGCTCGGATCGGTCAACGTTCCCATCAACAATGCCGACTACGCCTCGTTCATCCTGCAGGCGGATGCCTCCGGTGCCGACGTGATCGCTTTCGCCACGGCCGGCGGCGATACCGTCAGCCTGATCAAGCAGTCCGCAGAGTTTGGCTTGAAACAGAAGGGTCGGACCTTTGCCGCGATGCTGACGACGACCAGCGACGTGGAGGCCAGCGGCCTGACGGTCGGGCAGGGCCTGATCATCACCCAGCCGTTTTATTGGGACCTCAACGAGGCCAGCCGGGCTTGGTCGGCGAAGTTCAGCGCGCGCCAGCATGATCAGTCGCCGACCGCGTTTCACGCCGGCGTCTATTCGTCGGTGCTGGCCTATCTGAATGCCGCATTGGCCGCGGGAACCAACGACGCGCAGGCGGTGATCCGCAAGATGAAGGAGCAGCCGATCGATGACGCGCTGTTCGGCCCGGTCGTGGTGCGGGCGGACGGCCGCGCCATCCACAACATGTACATCTTCGAGGTCAAGGAGCCGAAGGCGTCGAAAGGCAAGTGGGATCTGCTCGACAACGTCGGCGTCCTGAGCGGGCCCGAGGCATTCCGCCCGATCCACCAGGGCGGATGTTCGATGGTCGAGCAGGCCAGGGGCAATTGACGGCGGTTGCGACCTGGTCCGCCAGAGCTGCCGCGCAAAACATGATGGATGCACCATGCTGGACAACATCGAAGCCGACTTCCCCGCCTACGCGCCGCGGCCTTCCGATGCGCCGCGGGCGCTCGCGGGGATCCGGGTCGTGGATTTCTCCCACTTCATTGCGGGCCCCTTCGCCACGATGATCCTGGCCGATATGGGCGCCGAGGTCATCAAGATCGAAGCGCCGGGCCGCGGCGACGATCTCCGGCGCTACCCGCCGGTGCACCCCGAACTCAAGGCCGGGGCGCCGTTCGTCTGGACCAATCGCAACAAGCGAAGCGTGGCCCTGGACCTCAAGTCGCCGGAGGGCGTCGCGGTGGTGCGGGAGTTGATCGCGACGGCGGACGTCGTCGTCGAGAATTTCTCCACCGGCGTCATGGAGCGGTTCGGGCTCGACTATGCGGCATGTCGCGCGATCAAGCCGGATGTCATCTACTGCTCGGTGTCAGCCTATGGACGCGAGGGGACCTTCGCGGACCGGCTCGGCTTCGATCCGATCGCGCAGGTCGAGAGCGGGTTCGTGTCCATGAACGGCTATGCGGACCGCGAGGGCGTGCGGGCGCTGTCGCCGGTGATGGACATCAGTACGGCGATGATGGCCTCCAACGCCATCCTCGGCGCGCTGGTCGCCCGCGAGCGCAGCGGGCTCGGACAGTCGGTGGAGGTGTCCCTGTTCGACAATGCCGTGCTGATGACCGGCTACGCCACGATGCAACATCTCTTCACCGGCGCCGATCCGCGGCGGCACGGCAACACCAGCCCCGATACTTGTCCCTCGGGCGTGTTCCAGGCGCAGGATTGCGCCTTCTACATCAATTGCGGAAACGACAAGATCTTCCAGCGCTTGATGTCTCAGGTGCTCGACCGCGCCGACCTGGCCGCTGCCGAGATATATGCGACCGGCCCCGATCGCATCCAGCGGCGGGATGACCTGTTTGCGATCCTCGGCGAGGCCTTTGCGCACCGGCCGTGGAGCCATTGGCAAGCGCGGATGCGAGTGGCAGGGGTTCCGTGCGGGCAGGTCCGCACGGTCGGGGAGGCGATCCGGTCACCCGAAGCGCGGGAGCGCGGTCTCGTCACCCGTATTCCGCACAACACGCTGGGCTGGATTCCGAATGTCAGCTTGCCGATCCGTTATGCCGCGACGCCCGTCGTGGATCCCGTGGCTGCGCCCGCGGTCGGCCAGCATACCGAGACCGTGCTGCAGGACCTGCTCGGTTACGACGATGCACGTCTGGCGCAGCTCGCCGAGGCCGGCGTCTTCGGCGAGACCGCGGCAGCGCCGGTAAAGGAGGGACGACCGTGAGCGCGAAGGCGCCCGCCGATCGCACGCTCAGAGGCCGCGTCGCCGTCGTCGGGATCGGCGAGACCGACTATTACCGGCACGGCGCGTCGCCCGATCCGGAATTCAAGCTGGCGCTGAAGGCGATCCTGGCGGCGTGCAACGATGCCGGCATCGATCCGCGCGACATCGATGGCTTTGCCTCCTACAGCGAGGAGCGGAGCGAAGCGTCCAGGCTTGCCGCAGCGCTCGGCACGCGCAGGCTTCGTGCCGCGACCATGCAATGGGCGGAGGAGGCGGCGGCTGCTGCGCGGCTGTTGCCAATGCGGCGGCTTCGATCGTCGCGGGCCTTGCGGATTGTGTCGTCGTGTTTCGCTCGCTCGCGCAGGGGCAATACGGCCGGTTCGGGCAGACAACGGGCATCGACACGATTTCTGGCGAGAAAGCGTATCTGATGCCTTACGGTGTGCTGGCGCCGCCGCAGCGCTTCGCCATGCGCGTGCGCCGCTACATGCATGAGCACGGCGTCACGCAGGAGGCGCTGCGGGCGATCGCACTGGCCTCCTATCATCATGCGCAGGCCAACCCGCGGGCCGTCATGCACGGCAAGCCGCTGGACGCGGCCAAGTATGACGCCTCTCGCTGGATCGCCGAGCCGTTTCACCTCTACGATTGCTGCATGGAGAACGACGGCGCTGCCGCGCTCGTGCTGGTGGCTGCCGAGCGCGCGACGGAATTTCGCAACAAGCCGGCCTATGTGCTGGGGGCCGCCGTTGGATCCGGATATCGCGCGGGCGCGATCCCGCACAATTCGCCGCATTACGCGAGCGCCGGCTTCGAAACCGTTGCGGCCAATCTCTATGCGATGGCTGGAATCGGTCCATCCGAAGTCAACGTCGTCCAGTGTTACGAGAACTTCACCGGCGGCGTCGTGATGGCGCTCGCGGAGCACGGCTTCTTCGCGCCAGAGGAGGCCAACGACTATCTCGCCTTCGACAACCTCATTGCGCCATCGGGGCGACTTCCGCTGAACACCAGCGGCGGCAATCTGGCCGAGTGCTACATGCATGGATTCGAACTCGTGCTGGAGGCCGTGCGTCAGGTGCGCGGAACGTCCACGAGCCAAGCGAAGCGCAGCGATGTGGCCATGGTGATCGGCGGACCCATGGTCACGCCGGTTAGCAATCTCCTTCTCGGCTCGGAGGCGACGCTGTGAGCGGCGAGGCGGGCCGAACCTACCTTCCGCAGGAGTTGCCGATCCCAGTCGCCGAGGCCGACGGCCTGTCGGCGCCCTACTGGCAGGGGCTGCGCCAGAACCGCCTCTTGGTGCAGCGCTGCCGCCATTGCGCCACATGGCAGTTTGGCCCGGAATGGATCTGTCATCGTTGCCATGCCCTCGATCCGGACTGGACGGAGATCGCGCCGCTCGGGCGCATCTTTAGCTGGGAGCGGGTCTGGCACCCCTCCCACGCCGCCTTGACGCAGCAGGGGCCCTATCTTGCCGTGCTCGTGGAAATCTCGCACGCCGGCGGCATCAGGATGGTCGGCAACCTGCTCGGCGATCCCGCGCAGGTGGTGTCCATCGGCGCGGATGTGGAAGGCGTTTTCGAGCACCATCCCCATCCGGAGCGGCCGTATTCGCTGCTGCACTGGCTGCTTTCGTCAGTCCGCTGACGCGAGACGAGAGCCTTCAACAGGTCCTAAGGTTGTCTGAGCTCGAAAGCCGCATGCGCTACATGTGGTCGCGAATACCGCCAGGCGTTCGCCAAGAACGTATCAGCGCGTCCTGATCTGTGACGGTTTGAAGCGGCTCTGCACTTGAACGGGCATCTCCTGGCTACGCAGGCAGCCCTGATTAGTCGATTGACTCCGATAGTTGGCGGAATAGCTTGCATCGCAAGCGGCTCGAATTTTCTGTGAATTTAAGACCGAATAATTGCGGCGGGTATACCGTCGGCGTTTGTCCGTCAGACAGGAGAAATTGTGCTTGCAGACCACCGGCGAAGCGTGGTTCGAAATGATAGAGTGGGAGTAGTGCTGCAGGCAGCTAACGCGTAGCTTGGCGTAGGCTTAGGAATGTCTCTCGCCTCCAAGAGACTGCGACGAAGGGACCTTGACGAGCTTAGCCTGTTTGGAGCGACAGTCCATACCGCTCTGAGCAGGGAAGTGCAGAAGCGCAGTTGAGCGTGCGGAAGGGACAGGTGTTCGCTTCGGTGCTCAATACATGCTTGGTACGTCAGCAAATCATGGGCCGGATTGAAGACAACTGGATCGCGCCGCACAGATGAAGCGTCCGGCGCGAACACCTAGTCCCTCAGTGCTTTGGTATCTAAGCGATCGTCTTCAAATACAGGCCCGGATCGAAGTATTTGCTCGCCGGCGTGAAGTCCTTGATGCCCGCATTAGCCATGAAGAAGTCTGTCGACTGCTGCAGCCAGTTGGTGACGGTCCCGTCCGAGTACATCCGCTTCCAGTCCTTGGACGTGAACATCTTTTGCGCTTTGAATGACTCGTTGATGTCGGACAGTGGCGTCTGGCTGTAATGCCCCTTTTGCAGCTTCTCCATCGCCTCGGTGCTGTTCGCGACGATATAGTCGTTGGCATCCGCCCAGCCACGGATCAGTTTGGCCAGAGTCTCCTTGTTAGGCTCGTAATAGTCGTTTGCAGCGGCCCAGCCACCAATGATTGCTGCCTTTGGATAGTAGGCTGACGCATCCGCGAGCATGGTCGCGCCGGGGACCTTGTCGCGGACCGTGACGTTGAAAGGCACCCAGAGCGCTACGGCAGGCACTGCGCCGGAGATGAAGGCGGTCACGGCCGCCGGCATGGTCTGGTTGACGAGCTCGACCTCCTTTGGATCGACCTTGTTGGCCCGGAGCGCGGTGTCGAGGAACACGTGCGCCGTCGTGCCGGTCGCGGTCGCGATGCGCTTGCCTTTCAGGTCCGCGAACGACTTGATGCCCTGATCGCCGCGAACCCAGAGCTGCGCCGTCGCGACCTCGATGTCGTTGATAAGAAATACCTTGCCCTGGCCGCGCGCCGGGAAGTTCGAGAGGACAGCGCCGGTCGCCAGCACGTCGAGGCTGCCGCCGATCAAGGCCTGGAAAATTTCCAGGCCAGTGTTGAACTGCCGCAGCTCGAGCTCGAGGCCCTGCTTTTCGAAGGAGCCGCGATCCATGCCGGTCCAGATCTGGCCGTCGACGGCGACGGTGTGGAGGTAGCCGACGCGAACTTTGGTTTTCGCTTGTGCGATCGCCGGTGCCGAGGCCGTGAAGGTACCGAGCGCAAGGCCCGCCGTCGTGGTCAGAAATTGCCGCCGATCCATGATGTTTCCTCCGTTTTGCTTGTTATTCTGAGAATGAGGCGGGGCGCATCTGCGCCTGCTGGGCACGATATTCGTCCATCACGAGCTGCCTGATATGGCTTCGCAGCTCGGTGAATTCCGGACGCTCCTGGATCGACTCGTCGCGCGGGTAGGCGAAGGGAACGTCGATAACCTCCTTGATCCGCGCCGGCCGCGCCGTCACCACCACGATGCGAGACGCGAGGTAGATCGCCTCCTCTACAGAGTGAGTGATCAGCATGACGGTCTTGCCTTCGGTCTCCAGCACCTTGAGCAGCAGGTTCTGCATGTTCGAGCGGGTCTGGGCGTCGAGCGCCCCGAACGGCTCGTCCATCAGGAGAAACTGGGGCTTCACCGCATAGGCACGCGCGATTGCGAGGCGTTGTCGCATGCCGCCGGACAGATGCTTCGGATACGAATTGGCGAAGTCGGACAGGCCCATCAGGCCGAGATAGTGATCGCAGATCGCGTCGCGCTCGGCGGTTGGGACGTGGTTGGCGTTGAGCGTCAGGCCGAAGGCGATGTTCTGCTTCACCGTCAACCAGGGGAAGACGCCATATTCCTGGAAGATGACACCGCGCTCGGGGCCGGGACCGGCGACGGGACGGCCGTCGAACAGGACCTTGCCGGTCGTCGGCTTCTGGAAGCCGGCGAGCATGCTCATCATCGTGGTCTTGCCGCAGCCGGACGGCCCGATCAGCGCGATGAAGTCGCCGTCGTTGATGTCGTAGCTGACGTTCTCGACGACGTTGAGACGCCCCTTCGGCGTCTCGAAGGACAGCGACACCTTGTCGAACTGCGCGCGCTTGTTCATGCGATGGCCCGATCCTGCCAGACCAACAGCCGCGCGGTGATCTTGCGCAGGATCAAATCCATGATCAGCGCGATCAGGCCGATGCAGATGATGCCGACATAGATGACGTCGAGCAGGAAGTAGGTCGAGGCATTCTGGATCATGGCGCCGAGCCCGCGCTGCGCCGCGATCAGCTCAGATGCGACCAGCGTCGCCCAGGCGACGCCCAGCGCCACGCGCAGGGCCGTGAGAATGTGCGGGACGGTGAGGGGAATGATGACCTTGCGAAAGATCTCGGTCTGGTTGGCGCCGAGCGTCTGCGCCACGCGGATGTAGAGCGGCGTGATCTGGGAGACGCCCTCATACATCACGATCACGCCGGAGAAGAACGAAGCGTAGAACAGGATGACGAGCTTTGCGAGCTCGTCGACGCCGAAATAGACGATCACCAGCGGGATCAGCGCGATCGGCGGCAGCGCACGAAAGAAGTTGATCATGGGGTCGGCGAAGGTGCGGGCGGGACGATACCACCCGAGCAGAAATCCGACCGGCACGGCCACGAGGATGCCGAGCGCGACGCCGAGAAAGACGCGCCTAGTCGAGGCGAAGATGTCGATCAGCAGGCCTTCCTTGGTGAGAAGCTCGAAGAATTTTGCGGCGACCTGGTGCGGCGCGGGGATCAGCGAGACGTTGACGAAGCCGCTCCAGCGCACGGCGTACCAGAGCAGGATTGCACCGAGCCACGGTATCAATCCGAGACCGAGGCGTCTCAGGCCAGCTCCGTTCATTCGACGCGTCCACCCAGATTGCGGTTGATGTTTTCAGAGGTCATATTATAAATAGGATGACCATACAAGTGGCGCCTTTGGTCTTAGGCGTCGCAGGCTTTCCCGCATGACATCGCCGCATTTCACCATCCGAAGCGTCCAGGCCTTTGGCTATCGCTACCCGCTGACCGCGCCCGTCATCACGTCCTTTGGGCGGATGAAGGATCGGCCTGCTGTCTTCGTGCGCGTCGAAGACACCGACGGAAATGTCGGCTGGGGCGAAGTGTGGTGCAATTTCCCGGCACCAGGCGCCGAGCATCGTGTTCGGCTCGTCAACGACGTGCTCGCGCCGGCCCTCGTCGGATTCAGCGCGCCTGAGCCGCCCGCCGCGTTCGAGCGCCTCACGCAGGGAACTTCCGTGCTCGCGCTGCAATCCGGAGAAGCCGGCCCGTTTGCGCAGTCGATTGCTGGCATCGATCTTGCCGTCTGGGATCTTTACGCGCACCGACGGAACGTCGCGCTGTGGAGGCTGCTTGGCGGGGCGAGTCGCACGATCAAGGTTTACGCAAGCGGCATCAATCCGGTCGGGTCCGAACGGACGGCAGAAGCGGCCCTGGGGCGCGGCTATCGCGCGCTGAAGCTGAAGATCGGCTTCGATCCGGCGGGTGATCGCGCCAATCTCGCCGCGCTGCGCCGTGTTGTGGGCGAAGGTCTGCTGGCCGCCGACGTCAATCAGGGCTGGACCATTGCGCAGGCATTGGAACTCGCGCCGCAACTGGAGCACTTCGGTCTCGCCTGGCTCGAGGAGCCGATGCGCGCCGATCGTCCCCGGTGGGAATGGGCGCAATTGCGCGAGGTCATCCGCTTTCCGCTCGCGGCCGGCGAGAACATCGCGAGCCATGCCGGCTTTGCCGAGGTGCTGCGTGAGCCGGTGCTCGGCGTCGTCCAGCCGGACATCGCCAAATGGGGCGGACTGTCGGCTTGCGCTGGCATCGCGGGCGATATCCTTGCGTCGGGAAAGATGTTCTGCCCGCACTATCTCGGCGCCGGCATCGGTCTCCTGGCATCCGCGCATCTTCTCGCCGGCGTCGGCGGCGATGGGCTGCTCGAAGTCGACTGCAATGAAAACCCGCTGCGCGACCGCTTCTGCGGTCCGGTGCTCGACGTCTGCGACGGAACGATCGCGCTCGGCGACGAGGCAGGCCTCGGCATCACGCCCGATCTCGCCTCAATTGAACAATACCGGACGATCTGATGTCAGCTCGGGGTTATGACTACATCATCGTTGGCGCGGGCTCGTCCGGCTGCGTCGTTGCGAACCGGCTGTCGGCCGATCCGTCCTGCCGCGTGCTGTTGCTGGAGGCCGGCGGATCGGATCGGAATTTCTGGCTCAAACTTCCGGTCGGTTATTACCGGACCATCTACAACGAACGCTTCTCGCGCCTGTTCAGGACCGAGCCCTCGGAAGGGAGCGGCGGTCGCGCCATCGTCTGGCCGCGTGGCCGCGTGCTCGGCGGTTCCT
>NZ_JADFUE010000024.1:0-106482 GCF_054967145.1 Bradyrhizobium sp. UFLA06-24 | reverse complement strand
GAGCAGCATCGAGCCATGCCCCGCTGACAGCACGAAGCGGTCGCGGTCCGGCCAGTTGGGGTGCGCCGAGTCGAATTTCAGGAAGCGCGAGAACAGCACGGTCGCAACGTCGGCCATACCCATGGGCAGACCTGGATGGCCGGACTGCGACATCTCGATGGCGTCGACCGCGAGGAAGCGGACGGCGTTGGCGAGATCGTTATGCGAGACCGCGGTGAGGTCGGCTTCGGCGTGGACGGAGATGTTCATCGGGTTCTCTCCTTGCTCACTTCAAGCTGCGCTTGCGCTCGATCAACTGCATGATCAGCGGCGTCAGGATCAGTTGCATCGCCAGGTCGAGCTTCGCGCCGGGGCACACGATCGAGTTCGCGCGGGACATCCAGCTTTGCGGCAGCATCGACAGCAGATACGGAAAGTCGATGCCGCGCGGATTCTTGAAGCGGATCACCACCATCGATTCGTCCGGCGTCGGGATCCAGCGTGCGACGAACGGATTTGAGGTATCCACCGTCGGCACGCGCTGGAAGTTGATGTCGGTCTCGGTGAATTGCGGACAGATGTAGTGGATGTAATCAGGCATCCGCCGCAAGATCGTGTCGGTGACCGCCTCGGTCGAATAACCGCGCGCGCTGCGGTCGCGGTGCAGCTTCTGGATCCATTCGAGATTGATGACGGGCACGACGCCGATCTTGAGATCGGCATAGCGCGCGACATTCACTCTATCGGTGACGACGGCGCCGTGAAGGCCTTCGTAGAACAACAGGTCCGAGTTTTCCGGCAGCTGCTTCCATTCGGTGAAGGTGCCGGGCGCGGCGCCATGCAGCGCGGACTCCTCGGCGTCGTGCACATAGTGCCGCGTCGTCGCCGTGCCGGTCTCGCCGTAGTCGCGGAAGGCCCGCTCCAGCTCCTCGAACAGATTGGTCTCGGGGCTGAAATGGCTGAAGTGCTTGTTGCCGCGCTCGGCCTCGTTAGCCATCTGCGCGCGCATCTCGGCGCGGTCATAGCGATGGAAGGCGTCGCCCTCGATGTAGGCGGCATTGACCTTCTCGCGGAAGAAGATCTGCTCGAAGGTCTTCTTCACCGAGGTCGTGCCGGCGCCGGAGGAGCCGGTGATGGAGATGATCGGATGCTTCCTGGACATCGGTCACCTCCCTCACAGCCGGAAGAAGCCGCGGCGCGCGAACAGCGGCGCGGAGACGCTGGCACCCAGCAGCGGATCGCAGTGCAACTCGGCGGCGCGCCGCACCTCGTTGCTCGAGCCCATGATCAGCGGCACGCGCTGGTGCAGGCTCTGCGCCGAGAGGTCGAGGATGCGCTCGCGGCCGGTCGTGGCGGAGCCGCCAGCCTGCTCGATGATCATCGCCATCGGGTGCGCCTCGTAGACCAGGCGCAGACGCCCGTCGCCGTAGCCGGGCCGCGCATCGGAGGGATAGAGGAACACGCCGCCGCGGGTGAGGATGCGATAGGCCTCCGCGACGAGCGAGCCGATCCAGCGCATGTTGAAATTGTGGTTCGCAGGCCCGTCGACGCCGGCGAGGCATTCGTCGATGAAGGCGCGCACGGGCGGGTCCCAGTGCCGGCGGTTCGACGCGTTGATCGCGAATTCCTCGCAGGCCTCGGATATCTGCACGCCGCTGCGCGCGAGGCGGAAACAGCCGGCTTTGCGGTCGAGCGTGAAGATGTCGACGCCCTCGCCAAGCGTCAGCACCAGCGAGGTCTGCGGACCGTAGGTGACGAACCCCGCCGCGAGCTGCGCCGATCCGCGCTGATGAAAGGCAAGCGCGAGATCATCAGGCGCGGGCAGGATCGAGAAGATCGTGCCGACGGTCATGTTGATATCGATGTTGGAGGAGCCATCCAGCGGATCGATCGCAATGCAGATCTTCGCCTGGCGATCCCAGATCTGGGGCTCGCGCATTTCCTCGGATGCGAGCGCCGCGATCGGCTGCCTGCCGAGGTAGCGGCGCAGGATCGCGTCGGCCTGGACATCGAGGTCGCGCTGGACGTCGCCGTCGCTGTTGCAGCCGGTGGTCAGGCCGGAAGCGTCAGCGAGGTCTCCGCTGGCGATGAGGTCGGCGATCTCGATCGCCGCCGCCGCGATGGCATCAACTGCCGCCGCCACGGCCAGCGCATGCGGCGCCGTCTCGGAATACCGTTGAAGGTGGTCGTCCAGCCTGAGTTGCCCGGTCATCTGCGTCCATCCCCTTTGCCGGCGCCGCATCCATGTCCTCCCCGCTGGAGGTCGGTGCGGTCAGTCTCGGCACGAGGAGATTGACAGGGGCGGCTTAATAAGGAAAATTTCTATTCATAATGAGTGCCAAAGAATTTTCTTATAATGGCTCCGGCCATGCAGCCGCCCAGCTCCGGCATCTGACGATCCGGCAGTTGCGCTCGCTTGCGGCGCTCTCGGCCAAGGGCAGCGTCACCGCTGCGTCGACCCAGCTCGGCCTGACCCAGCCGGCGGTGACGCAGCAGCTGCGGCAGCTTCAGGACCTTGCAGGTTTGCCGCTGGTGCAGCGGACCGGCGATGGGATGCTGCTGACGGAGGCAGGTCGGGAAGTTCTGGCGCTCGCCGAACGCGTCGAAGCCGCCATCACCGACTGCCAGGGCGCCCTCGATCTGCTTGCGGGCAGGACCGGCGGCACGGTGCACCTTGGCGCGGTCTCGACCGCGAAATACTTCGTGCCGCATGCCATCGCGGCGTTCTCCAAGCGCTCACCGAAAATCGAGATCAAGCTCACCATCGGCAACCGCGAGGAGATCCGCGAGGCCATGCACGGCTACGAGCTCGATTTTGCCGTGATGGGTCGGCCGCCGGCCGACGTCAGCGTCGACGTCCGCCAGCTCGGGCGCAATCCGCACATCATCGTCGCGCGCAAGGGGCACTGGCTGGAGAAGGATTCAGGCCTCAGCCTGACCGATCTCGTGCACGAGACCTTCCTCACCCGCGAGCCGGGGTCGGGCACGCGCACGCTGATGGAGGGCATGTTCCAGAAGTCCGATCTCGAGCCGATCATCGGCATGGAGATGAGCAGCAACGAGACCATCAAGCAGGCGGTGATCGCCGGGCTCGGCATCGCCTTCATCTCGGCACATACCGTGGCGCACGAGCTCGCCGAAGGCCGCCTCATCGTGCTCGACGTCGCAGGCCTGCCGATCGTGCGGCAATGGTATGTGATCCGCCGCAGCGACAAGGTGCTGCTGCCGCCGGCGCAGGCGATGTTCGATTTTCTGGGCTCGGAAGGCGCGAACTATCTGCCCGAAGTCCCCGATTTCGGCAAGCGATAGCGCCGCCAGCGCTCAGGCCATCAGCTTCATCGCGACGGTGGCCGCCAGGATAAGGATGATCTGGAGCAGACGCTCTGTCGTGAAAATACGGTTGAATGTGGTCATCGCGCGCCCCCGGCCGTCGTAAACGGATTTGGACGAATTGCTAGCACAGGCGGGCAACAGGGCAACTCCGTAGTCGCCCCGGGCCCGCTCTCGACTACGCTCAGGCGGCGAGCACGGCGGCGTGATCCGCGCGGGCCGCGAAATAGGCTTCCAGTTCCGACAGCGCGCGAGCTTCCCACTCGTTGGCCTGCTCCAGCAGCGAGCCGCGCTGGCCTGGACGAAACGCCGCGGTCTGGCGATAGAGCGATGCGATGCCGCGATAGCGGCGCACGTTCTCGAAGATGGCGTGTCCGTTGATCTGGCCGGTCATGTCGAAAACTCCCTCGTATTCCCGCGGGAGAAATTGCGGCCAAATCTTTTTTGAAAAGTTAGCGGCGTGACCCAAGCGCGCGGATGGTTGCCGGACTGTTGCCTCAGCGCAACGAGCGCTCTCGGCGGCACCTGTTTATTGCGAATTCGTTGCCGCGCTCTCGCCCGACGACTTCAATCCGCCACGGCGGTTGATGGTCATGCTCGCACGGCAGAGATCGGCAAGGCCAATCACCAGCACGGCCAGCAGGCAGAACAGGTTGACGGAATCCGCGTTCGCACTCGACAGCGCCGTGAACTCGAAGAAGGGCGGGATGAACGCCCACCACACCAGGGGAATGGTGAGCAGCGCGGCAAACACGGCCGCCGGCACGCCCGCGACAATGCCGAGCACGAACAGGCTGGGCAGGAACGCCGCAAAATAGAGCTTTGCACCGAGCGCGACGCAGACGCCTTGAAGCACAGCCGACGCTGCGACGACGACAAATCCGAACAGAAACGCCTGCCACGACCATGGCCGCAACCGCGGTACGCCAACCAGTCCCGCACGCCTCATAGGGCCTCCCCTGCCGCCGTTAACCAGGCCGCTTGCGACCAAAGTACTACAGCAGCAGGGAATCCGCGAGGCGGAAATCGCATCTTCACCGCGGCCCGATGCGAGGCTGGTAAACGGGGCCACGGCACACAATCGTACCTCTATTCCGTGACCGCGTAGAGCAGGCCGGCGACGGGCAATGCAAGGCCAATGGCCGAGGCCAGCGTCCAGCCGCCTTGCGCGAACGCCCAGGCGCCGAGCGCGGACCCCGCTGCTCCGGCCGCAAAGAACGTTGCCATATAGAGCCCGTTGAGGCGGCTGCGATGTTCGTGTCCGAGCAGGAAGATGGCGCGAAAGCCGAGCACCACATTGCCCTGCACGCCAAAATCGATGGCGATCGCGGCCACAACGAGAGCGGCCAGATTGAGCATCGAGCCGGCCGCGCCGACATGCGTCACCAGGAAGCCCAGCGCAACGAACAGCATCGCGGCGAGCGTGGCGATGCGGCTATGGCCGCGATCGGCAAGCCTGCCTGCGATCGGCGCTGCGAACACGCCGGACACGCCGGCGAGCGCGAACAGGGCGATGCCGCGCTGGGTGAAGCCGAATTGGACGGCGAGCTGGAGCGGCACCACGGTCCAGAACAGGGTGAAGGCGCCGAACAGGCCGGCCTGGTACAGCGCACGCCGCCTGAGCAGCGGCGTGGTCCGCACCAGATGCGGCATTGACAGCAGCAGCGCGCCGTAATGCATGCGCGCCACCGGCTTGCGCTTCGGCAGCGTGATGCGCAGCACGACCGTGAGCGCGATCATCAACGCTGCCGAGCAGAAGAACACCGCATGCCAGGACAGCGCCGCGGTAACGAAGCTCGACACCGGGCGCGCCAGCATGATGCCGAGCATCAAGCCGGTCGAGACGTTGCCGACGACACGGCCGCGAATGGCTTCCGGCGCGAGGTGGGCGGCATAGGGAATGATGATCTGCACCGCGACCGAGCCGAGACCGATGAACAGCGCCGCGATCAGGAACGGCAGCGCATGGGTCGCGAGCGCGGCCGCGAGCAGCGCTGCCGCGCCGAGCGTGATCACGGTGCAGATCAGCGTGCGGTTCTCGACGAGGTCGCCGAGCGGCACGATCAACAGCAGCCCCGTGCCGTAGCCGATCTGCGTCATGGTCACGATCAGGCCCGCGGCCGCATGCGACAGGCCGAGCGCCGCGCTGATCGGAGCGATCAGCGGCTGCGCATAATAGATATTGGCGGCGACCATGCCACAGGCCGCGGCAAGCACGAAGGTCAGTCGCTGCGAGACCGCATCCGCCTGCGGTGCGGTCTCGATCGTGGCATTCATCGTCATCTAGAACTCTCCGACACTCCAAGGCCTTCAGATATAGGAAACGATCATTCCCTAATTCGACAAAAGTTCACGCGAGCAGCTTCATCGCGACGCCGATCAGGCGCTCGCCCTCGAGCGACAGACGCGCCTTGCCGACCACGCGCAGCCCCTGCGTCATGCAGATCATCAGCCGCGCCGTACCGTCGGCATCGACATGGCCGGGAATCGAGCCATCAGCCTGCCCTTCGCGGATGAGGCCGGCGATGAAGGCCTCGTTGCTCTTGAGCTGCGCCGTGACGCGGGCTCGCATCACCGGATCGACCGCCGACAGTTCGACCGCGCTGCCGACCACGATACAGCCGCGCCGTCCCTCGCTGCCCTGGGAGTGCTCGACATAGGACATGAGCACGTGCCGCACCCGCTCGCGACCGTTTGCGCCGCGCGCGGCCGCCGCGCGGGTCTGCTCCCCGCGTATCGCGGTGTAACGCTCGAAGGCGGCGAGGAAGACGGCATGCTTGTCGCGAAACGCCTTGTAGACACTCCCGGTGGCAAGCCGCATCGCCGCCGTGAGGTCGCCGATCGAGGTGGCGTGATAGCCGCGCTCGCAAAACACCTTGACGGCGCCGTCCAGCGCGATGTCCATGTCGAACTCGCGGGGACGACCGGGAGGAAGGGCGAATGCTCTCGATTTTCGAGCGACTTTTTGCATCGCGACATAATAGGGAATGATCGTTTCCGAATAAAGACACGTGGTTGTGACTTGGGAGCGACGGGCCGGCGGCCCGGGCTCTGCAGCGCGCCGCCGAAGAGACGCTGCGCTGCGTCCGGGCACGAGAGCGGCGTTTGGAGCACGCTCTTTCCACACCGTCATTGCGAGCGCAGCAATGACGGCCTATGAGGGGACGGGCATCGCTCCTGCGACCAGCACTCAAATTGCAGATACGCCTTCTCGCCCTCGCGAGAGCGCGATCACCCCTTCGGCATCACCGGCGTCCCGTCCGCCATAACAGCCACGCCCTTCCGCTCGGCGATCATCCCATAGGCCTGCGGCTGGCGATGAATGTCGAAATTGAAAGTCGTCCGCTTGTAGGAATTGCAGAGATCGAGATCGCAGCGGGCGAGCGCGAGCTCGTCGCCCTTGGTGGTGCAGCGAGCGACGATTTCGCCTGACGGAGCGATGATGCAGCTGCCGCCGATATGGTCGACGCCTTCCTCGACACCGGCCTTGGCGACGCCAACGACGAAGGTGCCGTTCTGGTAGGCCCCTGCCTGCATCACCAGATGATTGTGGAACAGCGAGAGGTCGTCGTGCTCCGGCGCGGGCGGATTGTGCACCGGAGTGTTGTAGCCGATCATCACCATCTCGACGCCCTGCAAGCCCATCACCCGATAGGTCTCGCTCCAGCGGCGGTCGTTGCAGATCGCCATCCCCATCACGCCGCCGAACGCATCGACCACGCCGAAGTCGCCGCCCGGCTCGAAATAGCGCTTCTCCAGATGCTGAAACTTGCGCCACGGCTCGTGCTCGGCGTGGCCGGGCAGATGAACCTTGCGGTACTTCGCAACGATGGTGCCGCCCTTGTCGACGAGAATCGAGGTGTTGTAGCGATGGACGATTCCGGCTTCGAGCGTGAGCTCGGCATAGCCGAGGCAAAATCCGATGCCGCACGCGCGGGCGAGATCGAACAGCGCTTGCGTCTCCGCTCCGGGCATCTCGCGTTCGAAGAAGCTGTCGATCTCGGCTTGGTCCTCGAAGTACCAGCGTGGAAAGAACGTGGTCAGCGCAAGTTCGGGATAGACGATCAGATCGCAGCCATTGGCATGTGCTTGGCGCATCAACGCCATCAGCCGCGCCACCACTTCGGTCCGGGTCTCGGTCCTCGCAATCGGGCCCAACTGGCCGGCCGCGACAGTCACAAATCTCGCCACGAATTGTCCCTCGTTCGTTTCCCGGTCGATCGGGCTCTCGCGCCCATGCAGGTTCTGCGCCTGACGGCGCCGGTATCGGAGGATGAGCTATCGGCCACAGCTATTCCAGGAACTTTCGTTGCCAATCTGCAACGGTTCCCCACGATCTAAGACCGGACAAAAGAAACGCCCATTGCGGCCACGAACCCTGCTCACAACGCCGTGAGACAAGTCAGGGGAACGACGATGCGTGCACAACGCGTTTGGAACGTGACGGGAGCCGCCAGCATCGGGCAGCTTCAGTCCAGATTGGACGATTTGAACAAGCGACTCAGCCAGCTCGAGGGCCAGCACCCCGAGGGCGCGAAAATCGACGAGCTGAAGTCGAGCGCGCTCAGCCTCTCCAGGGAAATCGACGACATCCGCTGCGCCGAGGCGACGGCCGCGTTGCGCGAGTTGCTCCGGAAATAGCCGGACCTCGACGATTCGGCGCGGCGCAACGGAACCAACGCTCTGGCCCGCCATTTCCATGGAGAGCATGGAGCGAAATCATGACCAGGCATCTGACGCGAGCCCATCTCGCGCGCGGTGTGGCCGGCGCGGTTTCCACGCTGGTCCTGTGCGCGACGATGGCCTTCACCATCGCCTACCACTTCGCATTGTGAGGAAGCACTCGCATGATGTCCGACCCCGAGGAGTCGGTAAGGCTGCAAGGCTACGGCGAGATGACGTTGCGCACCGCAATCGCGACGGTGATGCTGCTTGCCCCACGCGAGCGCGCGGACGCCGCGATCTTCCGTGTCCGTGACGGCGTGCGGCTCGCGCAAAGCGAAATCGCCGAACTCGCATCACACTGGGACATTCCGCCGGCGGCTCACGTCAGGTCACCGAGATTGGTCCCGGAGCAGCACTGGTCCGATATCGTCCGCGGCATGGTGCGTGAGGCGCCGCTGCCGTCGCTGATGGTGGCATTCATGCTGGGCGTTCTGGTGGCGCGGCGGTAGGGCTACCGCTCCTGCAGCAGCACGATCGATGAAGCAGAGGACGATTGATCAGGGCGCGCCCTGAAGTTCAATGCGCCCTAGACCTCAGATCGTTTCTTGCCCGCAGATCAGCCAGCCATGCCCGCGGAACAGGTCACTCTGCGAGGACCAAATCGGCCGTGGACCCGCCCGCAAAATCGTTGCAAAAGGGGACCTGAGACGCCAGCGGCCGGTCCGCCAAGCCTTTGCAAAACGCCAATTTTTGGAAGAATGGTCGGAGTGGCAGGATTCGAACCTGCGACCCCTGCGTCCCGAACGCAGTGCTCTACCGGGCTGAGCCACACTCCGACAAGAGGCCGGCTTATAGCGTCCGGTTTGGCGCACCGCAAGCGGCCGAGATGAGGAATTTTATCCCTGTGAAAACGGGTCTTGAGACGCTGATTTTGCCGGCCGGCGCGGCTGCCGCCGAGGCCGCCGCCGGGACCTTGGCCGCCGGCGGGCTGGTCGCGTTTCCGACGGAGACGGTGTATGGGCTCGGCGCGGACGCCGCCAACGCCACGGCCGTCGCCCACATCTACAGCGCCAAGGGGCGGCCGGCCTTCAACCCGCTGATCGCCCATGTCGCAGACCTCGCCGCCGCGCAGCGGATCGGCCGGTTCGATGCGCGCGCTCTCAGGCTTGCCGAGGCGTTCTGGCCGGGGCCGCTGACGCTGGTGGTGCCGAAGACGGAGAATTGTCCGGTGGCCGATCTTGCCACCGCAGGCCTCGACACGGTCGCGATCCGCATTCCCGCCCATCCGGTAGCGCAGGCGATCTTGCGCGCGTTCGGCGGGGCGGTGGTGGCGCCGTCGGCCAACATCTCGGGCCACGTCTCACCGACGCTGGCCGGCCATGTCGAGAGCGATCTTGCCGGGCGGATCGACCTGATCGTCGACGGCGGACCAGTCGCGGTCGGCGTGGAATCGACCATTGTCGGCTGCTTCGAGACGCCGATGCTGCTGCGCCCGGGCGGGCTATCGCGCGAACGGATCGAGGCGGTGCTCGGCGCGAGCCTGGCGCGGCCGGCCGTGGAGGCCGACAGCGGCGACAGCCAGCCGCTGGCCCCGGGCATGCTGGCCTCGCATTACGCCCCGCGCACGACCGTGCGGCTTCGCGCGGGGGACGTTGCGCCTGATGAAGCGCTGCTGGCGTTCGGCCCTGCGCGCCTGCCCGGCCAGGACGCCGCCGCCGCTGTCATGAATTTGTCGCCCGCGGCTGATCTCGATGAAGCCGCCGCCAATCTGTTCGGCTATCTTCGCACGCTCGATGCGAAGAGCCCACGGGCGATCGCCGTGATGGCAATTCCCGAGGAAGGTCTGGGCGAAGCGATCAACGACCGGCTGCGGCGCGCGGCTGTTGCGAGATAAGAGTGGAAGACGAGACAATGAACATCAACCAATCCGCTACCCCGCCGCTCGCGCCCGAGCTGATCGACCAATTCCGTAAGATCGTCGGCGATCGTCATGCGATCACCGATGCGACCGACATCCAGCCTTACGTGACCGAAGAGCGTAATCTGTTCCACGGCCGCTCGCCGCTGGTGCTGCGTCCGGGCTCGACCGCCGAAGTTTCCGCGATCTGCAAGCTCGCCTCCGCGCACAAGATCGCGCTGGTGCCGCAGGGCGGCAACACCGGTCTCGTCGGCGGGCAGACGCCGCATAATGGCGAGGTCGTGGTCTCGTTGCGACGCCTGGACAAGATCCGCGAGGTCGACACCGCCTCCAACACCATGACCTGCGAAGCCGGCGTGGTCCTGCAGGTCGCGCAAACGAAGGCATCGGACGTGGACCGGCTGTTTCCGCTGTCGCTCGGCGCAGAGGGAAGCTGCACCATCGGCGGCAATCTCTCGACCAATGCCGGCGGTACCGCCGCGCTCGCCTATGGCGTGGCGCGCGAGATGGCGCTGGGGCTGGAGGTAGTGCTCGCCGACGGACGGGTGCTCAACGTGCTGTCCAAGCTGAAGAAGGACAACACCGGTTACAATCTGCACAACCTCTTCATCGGCGCGGAAGGCACGCTCGGCATCATCACCGCGGCGACGCTCAAACTGTTTCCCAAGCCGCGTGCGGTCGAGACCGCCTATGTCGGGCTGAAATCGCCGGCGGCAGCGCTCAAACTGCTGACCATCGCGCAGAGCGAAGCCGCCAATGCGCTGACGAGCTTCGAGCTGCTGTCGGAGATGGCGGTCGATTTCTCGGTGCGCCACGGCATCGACGTGCGCGATCCGCTCGCAGAGAAGCACCCCTGGTACGTGCTGATGGAATTGTCCTCTGCGAGTGACGATGCCCGTACGCCGCTGGAGACGATCCTCGCCCGCGCCATGGAAGAAGAGATCGTCGACGACGCCGTGATCGCGGCCAGCCTCGCCCAGCGCAACAATTTCTGGAAGCTGCGCGAGGAAATGTCGGCGGCGCAGAAGCCCGAGGGCGGCTCGATCAAGCACGACATTTCGGTGCCCGTGGCCGCCGTGCCCGCCTTCATCGAGGAAGCCAACGCCGCCGTGGTGAAGCTGATCCCCGGCGCGCGGCCGGTGCCGTTCGGGCATCTCGGCGACGGCAATTTGCACTACAATGTCAGCCAGCCCATCGGCGCCAACGCCGCCGATTACCTGGCGCGCTGGCACGAGGTGAACGCCGTCGTGTTCGAGATCGTGCTGCGCATGGGCGGCTCGATCTCGGCCGAACACGGCATCGGCGTGCTCAAGCGCGACGAACTGCCGGAGGTGAAGGACAAGACCGCGATCGAGCTGATGCGGTCGATCAAGACGATGCTCGACCCGCTCGGCATCATGAATCCGGGGAAGGTGCTGTGAGCGTTCTTGCAATCGAAGCGATCAAAGATGCCGATGTCGAGAACGTCGTGGCGCTGTGGCAGCGCTGCGGCCTGACGCGCCCCTGGAACGATCCGCACGCCGACATCGCGCTGGCGCGGCGGCGCGACAATTCGACCGTGCTGATCGGCCGCGACGTCCGTGCGATCGTGGCGACCGTCATGGTCGGCCATGACGGCCATCGCGGCTGGGTCTATTACGTCGCGGTCGATCCCGATGGGCGCAAGCGAGGCTTTGGCCGGGCGATCATGACAGCCGCCGAGGATTGGCTGCGCGCGGCCGGCATCGCCAAGCTCCAGCTGCTGGTGCGCCGCGAGAATGCGCAAGCCAACGCGTTCTATCAGTCGCTCGGCTTCGAGGAATCGACCTCGGTGATGTTCCAGAAGTGGCTCGACGGCCGCGAACACTGAAAGACAGCAATGACCATTTCCGATCGCGTCCGCATCAAGGACGTCCGCGTGCTCTCGGACAACTGGACGCCCCTGAAGGAGACGACGTTCGAGTACCGGCGCGCCAGCGGCGAGTGGCAGACGCAGCATCGCGAGACCTATGAGCGCGACAACGCCGCCGCCGTGCTGCCGTACAATCGCGCTCAACGCAGCGTGATCCTGGTGCGCCAGTTCCGCCTGCCCGCCTTCATCCGGGGCTATGACGACCTCCTGATCGAAGCGGCCGCCGGCGTGCTCGATAACGCCGAGCCCGAGGAGCGCATCCGCGCCGAAGCCGAGGAGGAAACCGGCTATCGCCTGCATCACGTCGAAAAAGTGTTCGAGGCCTTCATGAGCCCCGGCGCCATCACCGAGAAGCTGCATTTCTTCGTCGCGGAGTACGAGCCTTCGATGCGCGTCAGCGCCGGCGGCGGGCTCGCGCACGAAGGCGAGGACATCGAGGTGCTGGAGCTTTCCATCGATGAGGCGCTGATAATGATCGCCGATGGCCGCATCATCGACGCCAAGGCGATCATGCTGCTGCAATACGTGGCACTGCATATCTTCAGATAGAGCTATCTTCACCTCGCCCCGCTTGCGGGGAGAGGTCGGAATTTGCGCGTAGCGCGAATTTCGGGTGAGGGGGAGCCTCCGCGAACCCAACTCTCACCGTCCTCTCGGAGGCTCCCCCTCGCCCCAACCTCTCCCCGCAAGCGGGGCGAGGGAGCGCACCTCCCGCGCGGCGAGCCATAGCGCATGCAATTCAGACCTGCGCCGGCGCTCCCCCCGTTGAGCAACCCGAAAACTATCTCTAGTCTGGCGCTCAACAAGAACCAGGAGACGCGCCCATGTCAGCTGAGACGTCCGCCCCGCGCGACGATGAATTCGGCTTTGCGCCCGACTACGACTCCCCCATTCCCTATATGCAGCGCACGCGCGACTATTACGCGGCCATCGGCTACACCACGCCGTATCGCTGGGCGCATTACACCGCGGCGCCGTTTCAGCCGCTGAAGAAGCCGCTGGCGAAGTCTCGCGTCACGATCATCACTACGGCGGCGCCTTATGATCCCGCCAAGGGCGACCAGGGGCCGGGCGCGGCGTATAATGGCAGCGCGAAGTTCTACCAAGTCTATGACGGGGACACGTCGCAGCCGCACGACCTTCGCATCTCCCATATCGGCTACGACCGCAAGCACACCTCGGCCACCGACAGCGGCACCTGGTTTCCGCTGCCGCAGCTGCTGAAAGCGTCGGCTGCCGGCCGCATCGGCGAAGTCGCTCCGCGCTTCTTCGGCGCCCCGACCAATCGCAGCCATCGCGTCACGCTCGACACCGACGCGCCGGAGATCTTGGCGCGCTGTCTCGCGGACAAGATCGACGTCGCCGTGCTGGTGCCGAACTGTCCGGTCTGTCACCAGACCACGGCGCTGGTGGCGCGGCACCTGGAGGCAGGCGGGATTCCGACCGTCATCATGGGCTGCGCCAAGGACATCATCGAGCACGCCGCTGTCCCGCGCTACCTGTTCTCTGATTTCCCGCTCGGCAATTCCGCCGGCAAGCCGCATGACGTCGCCTCGCAGGCGCAGACGCTGGAGCTGGCCTTGAGGCTGCTGGAGACCGCGAGCGGGCCGCAGACCACGATGCAGTCGCCGCTGCGCTGGAGCGAGGACGCGTCCTGGAAGCTCGACTACAACAACGTCGCGCAGTTGTCTCCGGAGGAACTGGCGCGCCGCCGCGCCGAATTCGACAAGCAGAAGGAGATCGCGCGCGGCAATCGCGCCGCCTGACGTCCTCCAATAACCAAAGCAAACAGGGAGAGCGACGTGACGCGACCATTCGAGGGCGTGAAAATCCTGGACTTCACGCAAGTGCTCGCCGGCCCCTATGCGAGCTACCAGCTCGCGCTGCTAGGGGCCGACGTCATCAAGGTCGAGCGGCGCGAGGGCGAGGACATGCGCCGCACGCCGCTCTCGCGCGAATGGGCCGAGCGCGGGCTGGCGCCGGCGTTCCAGGCGATCAACGGCAACAAGCGGAGCTTGACGCTCGATCTGCAAAAGCCCGAGGCGATCGCGATCGTGAAGAAGCTCGCGGCACAAGTCGACGTCGTCATGGAGAATTTTCGCCCGGGCGTCATGGACAAGCTCGGCATCGGCTATGAAGCGCTCTCCGCGATCAATCCAAAGCTGATCTATTGCGCGGTGTCAGGCTTCGGCCAGACCGGACCGGACCGCCTGCGACCCGGCTATGACGGCAAGATGCAGGCATTGTCGGGCATCATGGCGATTACCGGTCACCCCGAGACCGGACCGACGCGCGCAGGCTTTGCGGTGTGCGACGTTCTCTCGGGCGCGACGGCCGCATTCGCGGTGTCGAGCGCGCTCTACCAGCGCGACCGCACGGGCAAAGGCCAACTCGTCGACGTCTCCATGCTGGAGGCGACGCTGGCGTTTTTGTCGGGCCAGATCGCGGACTGGTCGGTCGCCGGCCATCGCCAGCAGCTGTCGGGCAACCAGGCCGTGAGCCGCAAGACGACGGCGAATCTGTTCAAGGCCGGTGACGGCTACATTCTGCTCGCAGTCAACAACGAGAAGCAGTACCGCGCGCTGATGACCACGCTCGGCCGCGAGGACACGCTGTCGGATCCGCGCTTCGCCGACTGGTTCTCACGCAACGAGAACGAACCGGCGCTGCGTGCCATTATCGAGGAGGCACTCGCCGCCAAACCCGCGCGCGAATGGGAGACGATCCTGGAAGACGCCGGCGCGCCCTGCGCCAGCATCTGGAAGGTCGAGGAGGTAATCGACCATCCGCAGGTGAAGGCACGCGGCGCGATCCAGGAGCTCGATACGCCCTACGGCCGCCTCCGCTTTGCCGGCAGCGGGTTCAAGCTCGCGCATGGTGGCGGAAAGCTCGATCGCATGGCACCGGAGCTGGGCGCGGATACGGATGCGGTGCTCGGCGATTTAGGGTTTGATGCGGCGGAGATCGCGGCACTGAGGGCAAGGGAGATCGTTTAGAACTCCGTTACCGGAGGATGGGCAAAGGCGCAACGCGCCGTGCCCACCATCTCTCTTTCCTCAACACGCAATGGTGGGCACGCTTCGCTTTGCCCACCCCACGGAAACGGGGCTAAAACAACGACCCCTGCCCGTCATCGGCCGACACGGTGGCCGCCTTCCGCGCGACCTTCTTTGGCTTCACCGCCTCAGCCTCGATCTCTGCCGCGCTGATCGGCAGCAATAGCTGCTCGTCGTCGTTGACGACGCGGTTGACGCGGGTGGAGACCGGGTGCCAGTCGAATTCGCCGATGCGCGGCGCGGTCATCAGCGGCAGGATCGCGTCGATCTCGTCGCCACGGCAATCGAGCCAGCGCTCGAAATCGCGAGGACCGATGGTCACGGGCACGCGGTCATGCAGCGCGGCGAGATCCTCGCCCGCGGCCGCCGTGACGATCGCAACCGTGTCGAGTTCCTCGCCGTTCGGCCCGATCCAGGTCTCGAACACCGCGGCAAAGCCGAGCGGCGCACCGTCGGCGCGGTGGATGAAGAACGGCTGCTTGCGGCCGTCCTCCGCCTTCCATTCGTAATAGCCGTCGGCCGGGATCAGGCCGCGCCGCCGGCGAATCGCTTTCTTGAAGGCCGGCTTCTCCAGCACCGTTTCGGAGCGCGCGTTGATCAGCAGCGTAAAGCCCTTGGGATCCTTCACCCAGCTCGGCAGCAATCCCCAGCGCATCAGGCGGAAATGGCGCGCGCCATTCTCGACCAACACGACCGGAATCGGTTGCGTCGGCGCGACATTGTACCGGGGCGGGAAATTCGGCTGCTCGATATAGCCGAACAGTTGCCGTAAAGCCGCGGGGGCCGAAGTTATGACGAAGCGTCCACACATCTCGAAGCGTCTATATAGGGTGCGTTCAGGTCCTTTTAACCCCGAACGTTAACACTGCGGCCGATGAGCTCAATGGCCTCCCAACCCGCGCGGACGCATGTACAGACGGGCCCTGAGGCTGCGGCCTGGGCGGAACGGCTGCGCGTGGCCAATATCAACCCGCGGACCGGGCTTGCCACCGACTATCTCAACCATTTCAATGAAGCGGTGATGCTCCTGGAGATGATCCCGGACATGCCGGAATGCGCCGAGGACTTTCTGACCTGGTCGCCGCTGTCCTATGCCGAGCATTTTACGGCCTCGAACTTCAAGGCCCGGGATCTCGCCATCGAAGCCTATGAGAAGGCCGATCCCACCGTGCGGGCCCAGTTCGACCACATCACCGACACCATGACCTCGATCCTGACCGCGGTCGGCTCGGCCATGCGCGAGGTCGAGAAGGACGCGACCCGTGTCCGCCTCGCCGAACAGGCGACGGCTTGGGTCAAGCCTCTGATCGCAGCCTGTGGCGGCATTATCAATGGCGGCGCGGAAGCCGACGTCGACACCATCATGGCGAACTGAACCGTGGCTTCGGTCCCCCAGCCCACTCATCCCCAGATCGCGGTTAGCGCCGCGATTTTCCGCGAGGGCAAGGTGCTGCTGACCCGCCGCGCCCGCTCGCCCGCCCAAGGCTTCTATTCGCTGCCGGGCGGCCGGGTCGAGTTCGGCGAATCGCTGCACCAGGCGCTGAGGCGGGAGGTCGACGAGGAAACTGGGCTCGAGATCGAGATCGTCGGGCTTGCCGGCTGGCGCGAGGTGCTGCCGGCCGCACCGGGCGCCGGCCATTATCTGATCATGTCCTTTGCCGCCCGCTGGACGGCCAGGGAACCGTCTTTGAACGACGAGCTCGACGATTTCAGCTGGATCGCCCCGGATGCCCTGGGCAGCCTCGGCGACCTCAAGCTGACAGGAGGGCTGGAGGAGATTATCCAGTCCGCCCACCGGCTGATTGGCCCCTGAGCGCCCGCCTTGCGTCGTCAGCCCTGAAGGGGCATACAGCCCGCCGATGTCGACGCGATTTCTAGCCATTTTAGCCCTGATTCTCGCCTGCGCTTCCGCGCCCGTCCGGGCCCAGGACGCGGCAGCGCCGTTCGACGCCGATTTGCAGCGGCTGGCCGAGATCCTCGGCGGATTGCATTACCTGCGTGGTATTTGCGGCGCCAACGAGGGCAACAAATGGCGCAACGAGATGCAGGCGCTGATCGATGCCGAAACCCCCTCCGGCGAACGCCGCACCCGCATGATCGCCGGGTTCAACCGCGGCTATAACGGCTTTCAGCAGACCTACCGGAGCTGCACGCCGGCAGCGACGGTGGCGATCCGCCGCTACATCGAGGAAGGCTCGAAGATCTCGCGGGACTTGACGGCGCGTTACGCGAACTGAGCTCGTCGGAACTCTGTCATCGACTTTGTTCACAGCCGTTAACCGTTCTTAAAGATGTGGCCTAGCGGTCGTTAATGCCCGTGCTACACCTCTTCGTGCAGCGCATCGCCGTGGATCGCGCCCCAGCCCTGATCGAGTTTCATGAGCCAGCCGATTTCCTACGCCCCCGCCCGCGCGCCGCTGCCCGACCACGAGCAGAAACAGGCCGCCTTGAGCTATCTGAACGAGGCCTGGGCCGAGGCGCGCCATGACGGCGTCGATGGCGACTGCCTGGCCCAGGCGAGCCTGTTTGCGGCGCTGGCCGAACTCGTCGGCACCTATGGCGAGGACGCGGTGGCGAAGTTCGTCGAGGGCTTTCCCGCCCGCATTCGCAACGGCGAATTCTCGGTCTGCCTTGCAAGGCAATAAGATCCGCCGAAGACAGCCGCGCCATACGGGCGCGGCCATTCCTCACGGCGCGATCTTGAGCGTCGCTTTCATATTGGGATGATAGCGACAGTAATAGTCGACCGTTCCCGCCTTCTTCAGCACTGATGTGGCCGACTTGTTGGGCGGCAGATTCACGTCGAAATCGCCGTTCTTCGCGGTGGCGGTGTGGGCGAAGACGTCCTTGTTGATCCATTGAATGGTGTCGCCGACCTTCGCCGACACTTCGGCCGGCGAGATCACGAGATTCTGCATCGTGATCTCGATGGTCCCGGCGTGCGCCGGGACGGCGGTCGTCGCGAAGACAAGGGCGATCGAAGATAGCCGTCCCAGCCTCATCGCACGGTCCTTACTTCAGCTCGGCCGCGACGTGTTCGGCATGCTGTTCATGGCCCTGGAAAATCTTCAGGCCGGTCTGCAACAGGCTCTTCAGCTCGGCATTGCTGGCGGACGGAATCAACTGGGTCTCCAGCGCGCCGTTGACCGTC
The DNA here is from genome assembly GCF_054967145.1 of Bradyrhizobium sp. UFLA06-24. Taxonomy (NCBI): domain Bacteria; kingdom Pseudomonadati; phylum Pseudomonadota; class Alphaproteobacteria; order Hyphomicrobiales; family Nitrobacteraceae; genus Bradyrhizobium; species Bradyrhizobium sp. UFLA06-24. Next base: position 88,492 of record NZ_JADFUE010000024.1, on the reverse strand, counting down.
TTGTGGTAGGCGACCTCGTTGGCAACATAGGCCTTGTCGAAGGCCGCACCGTTCAGCTTGTCGAGCTCGGCCAGCTTGTCGCTCGCCTGCTTCGACAGCGCCTTGCTGGTGTCGTTGTCCTCAGGCGTGACGTTCAGCTTCTTGACCAGCGCCAGCGCCTGCTTGTTGACAGCCTCGTGGTCGCGCAGCATGTCCTCGGCGAACGCCTTGACGTCCTTGTTCTTGGCCTTCTTCTGCGCCTGCTTGGCCGCGTTGATGTCGATCACGCCAGCAGTGTAGGCGATGTGGGCGATCTGCGGATCGGTGAGCTTGTCTGCAGCCCGCGCGCCTTGCAGCAGCACGGGGCTGGACAACAGAATGGCTGCGGCGATCGCCGCGCTCCGACGAACGAACATGTTTGACACTCCTGTGCTGCCGGACGTTTCGCCGGCGTCGCTTCACAGGAATTGGATGGAGGTTTGGCGCAAACGTTCCCGAGAAATTTCAGCCGACACCGAGACGCTTCAGCACCGCCACGGTCAGGCGCTCGCAGCGCCAGCCGGCGAATGGAAACGCGTCCATCATGACAGGGCCGATCTCCTTCTCGACATTCTCGCGCAACATCGTGCGGGCCCGATGCAGCCGCGTCTTCACGGTCTCGGGCTTGACGCTGAGCAGATCGGCCGTCTCCTCGATGCTCATGCCCTCCATGACCCGGGCGACGAACACCATGCGGAAGACATCCGGCAACTCGTCGATGGCGCGCTCGACGACGCGCTGGATTTCACGTTGGGCCATGGTCCTTTCCGGATCGCCTGCGGGAGAAACGGGAAACTTGATGATCTGCGCCTCGAGCGCTTCTTCCGGTACCGCACCGAGCTCGACATGCGGTTTTGCGCTTCGTACCCGTCCGAGCGCCTCATTGATGGCGATACGGGACAGCCAGGTCGACAGCGCGGACTCGCCCTTGAAGCCGTCGAGATGGGTGAAGGCCCGGACGTAGGTCTCCTGCACCACGTCCTCGGCTTCGCTGTCGCTGCGCAGGATGCCGCGCGCGAGGCGATAGAGCCTGCGGTTGTTCGCCTGCATGATCTCGCGGAGCGCAGCCTCGTCCCGATCGCGCGCCCGATCGATCAATTCGGCTTCCGACGTTCTTGCGCCGGCGGACAGGCCGGCTGCGGTCCGTTGCATGGCAATCACCCTGTCTCCATTTGTTCCGGACATTGGATGCCGGCCGGCAGGAAAGGTTCCCGACTTTCTAACCCTTCCCTGGGAGGTAAGATCCTCCGCCTAATCTGTCTCGATCGGCAGCGCCGGGTCCCTCGCCCACTCGCCCATGGAGGCATCGTAGAGCGTCAGCCGATCGTAGCCCAGCTGCGTCAGCATCAGCAGGTCGATCGTCGCCGAGATACCGCCGCCACAATACAGAATCACGTTCTTGTCGCGGGTGACGCCCGCCGCGGTGAATTTGGCTTGGGCGTCGGTGAGCGGGGCCAAGGTCTTGTCGGCATTGACGAGCGTTGCAGCCGGTACATTGACGCTGCCGGGCACGCGGCCCGGCCGGCCGTAGCGGCTCGGCTCGAGGCCTCGATGATATTGCGGCCCGAGCGCGTTGACGATGATCGTCGAGGGATCGCCGATCCGGGCCTTCACAATGGTCTTGTCAACGAAGAAGCCGGGGTGTGGCACGGCTTTGAAGGTCGCGGCCGGATAGCCCTTCGAGGCACCTGTTTCGACCGCGCGCCCCTCGTCCTTCCATTTATCGAAGCCGCCATCGAGCACCCGCGCGTCGACGCTGAGCGAGCGCAACATCCACCAGAACCGCGTTGCCCACATCATGGTGCCGATGCTGTAGAGCACGATGGTCTTGCTCGCATCGAGACCGTGGCGGCCGAAGGCGGCTTCGAGCTGCGCCACATCGGGCATCATGAAGAATTGCTGCGCAGAGGTGTCGGAGAACTCACCCTGCAGGTCGAGGAAATCGGCGCCGGGGATGTGGCCGGCGGCGAAGGTCTTGTCACCGGGGACGGCGCGATAGGGCACGTGGCTGCCTGGCGGCGCGGGTTCGAGATAGGTCGTGCAGTCGTAGAGGCGAAGGTCGGGGTCGCTGAGGACAGCGGCGAGTTGCTCGGTCGTGATGAGGGATGATGGCTGGGCCACTGGACTGCACTCCCGTTCAAGAGGAAGTGTAGACCTCTCCCCTCGTCATTGCGAGTGGGGAGCAGCCTGCGCCCCACCCCCTACTGCTTCAGCGTCTCCAGAAACCGCACCGGCTCGCCTTGCGACGGGGTCACCAGCTCGCCCTGCCACATCACGCGCGTGCCGCGCACAAACGTGCCGACGGGCCAACCGGTGACGCGCAAGCCGTCATACGGCGTCCAGCCGGCTTTCGACGCGACCCATTTATTGGTGATGGTTTCGCTGCGTTTCAAATCGACCACTGTGAAATCGGCATCATAGCCGGCGGCGATGCGGCCCTTGCAAGCCATGTTGTAGAGTCGCGCGGGGCCGGCGCTGGTAAGATCGACGAACCGTGCCAGCGACAGGCGGCCCGCGTTGACGTGATCGAGCATCAGCGGCACCAGCGTCTGCACGCCGGTCATGCCGGAAGGCGAAGCGGGATAGGTCTTCTGCTTCTCTTCCAGCGTATGCGGGGCGTGGTCGGAGCCGAGCACGTCGATGATGCCCTGCTCGATGCCGCGCCAGATGCCGGCGCGGTGATCGGCTGATCGCACCGGCGGGTTCATCTGCGCCAGCGTGCCGAGCCGCTCGTAACATTCGGGGGCCACCAGCGTGAGATGATGCGGCGTCGCCTCGCAGGAGGTGACATCCTTGTGGTCACGCAGGAACTCGATCTCTTCCTTGGTCGAGATGTGCAGCACGTGGATGCGTTTGCCGGTCTCGTGCGCGAGTTTGACCAGGCGCTGCGTCGCCATCAGCGCCGCGGTCTCGTCGCGCCAGACCGGATGCGAGCGCGGGTCGCCCTCGATGCGCAGCGACTTGCGGTCGTTGAGACGGTACTCATCCTCGGCGTGAAACGCGGCACGGCGGCGGATCACCTGGAAGATGCGGCGCAGGCTTTCGTCGTCCTCCACCAGCAGCGCGCCGGTCGAGGAGCCGATGAAGACTTTCACGCCGGCGCAGCCCGGTGCGCGCTCCAGCACCGGCAGGTCCTGCACGTTCTCGCGCGTGCCGCCGATGAAGAAGGCGAAATCGCAATGCATGCGGTGATGGGCCCGTTTCACCTTGTCCGTGAAGGTGGCTTCGGTCACTGTGAGCGGCGAGGTGTTCGGCATCTCGAATACCGCGGTGACGCCGCCCATCACGGCGCTGCGCGAGCCGGTCTCGAGGTCTTCCTTGTGCTCCAGCCCCGGCTCGCGGAAATGCACCTGCGTGTCCATGACGCCGGGCAGGATGTGCAGGCCCTTGCAGTCGATCACCTCGGCGGCGGAGCCTTGCGACAGCGAGCCCAGCTCGGCGATACGCCCGCCGGTGATGCCGATATCGCGGACACCCTCGCCGTCCTGGTTGACGACGGTGCCGCCCCTGAGGATCACATCGAAACGCTGGGTCATGGGCCTCTCTCATCCCCAAGCGCAGGGCTCGAGGTCTTGTCGTTTATGCCCTGCGGGCTTACGTTCCGGAGCACCATGTCGCAAGAGATTTTCGCATGAAATCAGCGTTTCTTCCCGACCGGGGCGTGATCAAGGTCGCGGGCGATGACGCACGCAACTTCCTCAACGGCCTCATCACGACCGATCTCGACAGGCTCAAGCCGGGCCTCGGCCGATTCGGTGCGCTGCTGACGCCGCAGGGCAAGATCATCGTGGATTTCCTGATCACGGAAGCGCCCGCCGGCCATGGCGGCGGGTTCCTGATCGACTGCCCCAGGGCACTGGCGGACACCCTCGCCACCAAGCTGAAATTCTACAAGCTGCGCGCCAAGGTGACTGTGGACATCCTCGATCTCGGCGTGCTCGCGGCCTGGGACGGCTCGCCGGCAGCGCAGCCGGACCTCGCCTTCACTGACCCGCGCAATGGCGAGCTTGGCATCCGCATTTTGATCCCTGAAGATCTCAAGCAAAAACTGTCCGATCTCATCGGCGCCGAGCTGGTCGACGCGTCCGACTACGAAGCACACCGTATCGCGCTCGGGGTGCCGCGCGGCGGCCTCGATTTCATGTACAGCGACGCGTTCCCGCACGAGACCAACATGGACCGTCTCGCCGGCGTCGATTTCGACAAGGGTTGCTATGTCGGCCAGGAGGTTGTCTCGCGCATGCAGCATCGCGGCACCGCGCGCACCCGCAGCGTCAAGGTGCTGCTCGACGGTCCTTCGCCCGAGGCCGGCGCGACCATTCTCGCCGGCGACAAGCCGGTCGGCACGATCGGCTCGAGCGCCCGCGGCAAGGGCATCGCACTGGTGCGGATCGACCGCCTTGCGGACGCGCTCGATGCCGGCCAGCCGCTCACCGCCGGCGGCCTCGCCGTGAAGCTCGCCGAACCCGACGTCGTCCGCATTCCCGCAAAGCAACCCACCGCATGAGCCGTGCTCCCCGCCTGCACCCCGACGGAAAGACCCGCTGCCCCTGGCCCGGCGAAGATCCGCTCTATGTCGCCTATCACGACACCGAATGGGGCGTGCCCGAGTACGATGACCGCGCGCTCTATGAAAAGCTGATCCTCGACGGATTTCAGGCCGGCCTCTCCTGGATCACGATCCTGCGCAAGCGTGATAATTTCCGTAAAGCCTTCGACGATTTCCAGCCGGAGAAGATCGCGCGCTACACCGACAAAAAGGTGCACGTGCTGATGAACGACGCCGGCATCGTCCGCAACCGCGCCAAGATCGAGGGCACGATCCTGAGCGCGAAGTCCTATCTCGACATCATGGAAAAGGGCCCGGGGTTCTCGAAGCTCTTGTGGGACTTCATGGACGGCAGGCCCAAGGTCAACAATTTCAAGACCACGGCCAGCGTGCCGGCCTCGACACCGCTGTCGGTGCAGATCTCCAAGGAGCTGTCCTCGCGCGGCTTCAAATTCGTCGGTCCAACCATCGTCTATGCCTTCATGCAGGCGACCGGGATGGTCAACGACCATCTCGTCGACTGCCATTGCCATGCGACCTGCAGCAAGATGCAGCGCAAGCCGCGCCTCAAGGCCAAATGACCGCGAAGAAGACTGCACCCGGCGCGGAATCCCGCGCCTGGCAGCGCATGCTGTCGGGCCGGCGGCTCGATCTGCTCGATCCCTCGCCGCTGGACGTCGAGATCGCCGACATCGCGCATGGGCTCGCACGCGTCGCGCGCTGGAACGGGCAGACCACCGGTGCGCACATCTTCTCGGTTGCGCAGCACACGTTGCTGGTGGAAACCGTGCTGCGGCACGAGATGCCGCGCGTCGATGCGCGCATGCGGCTCGCGGCGCTGCTGCACGATGCACCCGAATATGTGATCGGCGACATGATCTCGCCTTTCAAGGCCGTCCTCGACGGCCACTACAAGGCCGTGGAGAAGCGCCTGTTAGGTGCCATCCACATCCGCTTCAGCCTGCCGCCGGTGCTGCCGAACGAGATCACGTTAGCGATCAAGGCCGCTGATCGCGGCGCGGCTTATCTCGAGGCGACCGAGCTTGCCGGTTTCAGCGAGAGCGAGGCCAAGCGCCTGTTCGGCAAGGATCCGGGCCTCTCCGACAGTGTCAGGCGCGACTATCTGACGCCCTGGACGGCGGCGCGGGCCGAGAAGCAATTTCTGGAGCGGTTCGGCGCCGTGTTTGCGTAGGTGCTGTAGGGCGGGCAAGGGCGCCCTTGCGCCGTGTCCACGTCTTCGGATGCCTGCGCCCGGGAACGTGGGCACGCTTCGCTTTGCCCACCCTACGGCACCGGCTATAATCACCGCCCAAAAGGTCCGCCATGATCCACGTCTGTTCGCTCGCCGCCCTCCCTGAAACCGTCCGCCGCACCGGGGCCAGTCATGTGCTGACCGTGATGGCCAATGTCGAGCAGGTGGCGCGACCGGTGTCGGTGCTGCCGGCCAACCATCTCAAGGTGTCGATGGACGATATCACCGAGGAGATGGACGGTTTTGTCGCGCCCTCCGAAGCTCACATCGATCAGGTGCTGAATTTCGTGCGCGGCTGGGATCGCGGCGCACCGCTGGTGGTGCATTGTTATGCCGGCATCAGCCGCTCGACGGCGAGCGCATTCGCCGCCGTCTGCGCGCTCAATCCCGATCGCGACGAGGTCGAGATCGCGAAGAAGATCCGAGCAGCATCTCCGGTCGCCTCGCCGAACCGGCGCATCGTCAGCCTTGCCGACCGCGCGCTGGGGCGTAACGGCCGTATGCTGCGCGCTCTCGACGAGATGGGCCCAGGCGAGATGCTGGTCGAAGGCCGCCCCTTCGTGATCGAGCTCGAATGACATCAGCGATCGTCACGGGATGAGCGACAAGCTGCTGACGCCGATCGAGATCGGCCTGACTGCCGCGATCGTCGCGATCGAGGATCACGAGCCGTTGGTGCTCACCGCGCGGGGCAGCGACGGGCTCGCCGGCCTCCCGTTCGGTCCGTTCGATGCGCCGAGCCATCGCACCTTCGAGATCGGCCTGCGCGCCTGGGTCGAGGAACAGGCAGGCCTGCGGCTCGGCTATGTCGAGCAGCTCTACACCTTTGGTGATCGCGGCCGCCATGCGGAGGCCGGCGACATCGGCGCGCATATGGTGTCGATCGGTTATCTGGCGCTGACGCGCGCAGCCGAAGGCGCCGCGAATGCGGCGAGCTTCGAGCCCTGGTATCGCTTCTTCCCCTGGGAAGACCGGCGCGAGGCGCCCCCCGCGATCATTGCCCGCGACATCATCCCGGCGCTGACCGCCTGGGCCGAGGAGGAGCCGGCGGAGACCACCCGCGCGTTGCCGCGGAAGGATCGCGTGCGGTTCTATTTCGGTCTCGAGGGTGCTGCCTGGGACGAGGAGCGCGTGCTCGACCGCTACGAGCTCCTGTACGAGGCCGGCCTCGTCGAGGAGGCCAGGCGCGACGGCCGGCCTGCGGCACTGGCGCGCAAGGCGCTGCCCGCGCTCGGCACCTCCATGCGGTTCGATCACCGCCGGATCCTCGCCACCGCGATCGCCAGGCTGCGTGCAAAACTCAAGTATCGGCCCGTGGTGTTTGAACTTTTGCCCGCCGAGTTCACACTCACTGAGTTGCAGTACACGGTGGAGGCGATCTCCGGCCGCCACCTGCACAAGCAGAATTTCCGCCGCCTTGTCGAAACCGAAGCCCTGGTCGAACCGACCGGCGTGATGTCGACACAGACGGGCGGGAGACCGGCGGCGCTCTATCGCTTCCGCCGTGACGTGCTCCAGGAGCGACCCGCCCCGGGCTTGCGCGTACGCTCCCGGCGCTAGATCAAGTTTGCGATCGGCCCCTGCCCGCCGATCGCCTGGAGGCCCTATGTTCGACGCCCCGTTCGACGTCTTTGCGGTGATGATTGCGATCGTCGCCTTCCTGATCGCGCTGAAGGCGTCGAACCAGACGACCGAACTGCGCCGGCGGCTGGGCTCGCTGGAAGCCGCGTTGCAGGCGCAGCGACAGGTCCCGCCACCGCCGCCCTTGCCCGTGCAGGAGCACGTGAGCGCGCCCACGGCAGAACCGCCACCGCTTGCACCCGAAGCTGAGGCCGAGGTCGACGTCGCACCGCCGCCGCTCGTCATGGAAGAGGCTGCGCCGCCCCCGCCCCAGGCCAGCCCCGAAGCCGATGCGCCGCCGCCGTTGCCCGCACCGGCACCAGGCTTCGAGGAGCGACTGGGCACGCGCTGGGTGGTGTGGATCGGCGGCCTTGCGCTTGCGCTCGGCGGTTTCTTCATGGTGCGCTATTCGATCGAGGCGGGTCTGCTCGGTCCCGGCGTGCGCGTGTTCCTCGGCGGCCTGTTCGCGGCCGCGCTGCTCGCCGCCGGCGAATGGACGCGGCGCAAGGAAAGCATCTCCACCCTTCAGGCACTGCCGATCGCCAACATCCCCGCGATCCTGACCGCGGCCGGAACGGCGGTCGCGTTCGCAACCGTCTATGCAGCGTACGCGCTCTATGGCTTCCTCGTGCCTGCCACCGCCTTCGTGCTGCTCGGCATCGTTGCGATGGGCACGCTGGCGGCAGCGCTGCTGCACGGGCCGGCCCTCGCGGGCCTCGGCGTGGTCGGCGCCTTCGCAACTCCGGTGCTCGTCTCCAGCGACAAGCCGGATTATTGGGCGCTGTACATCTATCTCGCCATCGTCACCGCCGCGAGCTTTGGCCTCGCCCGTATCCGGTTGTGGCGCTGGCTCGCCGTGACCACCATCGTCTTCGCCGTGCTCTGGATCTTCCCGGGCCTCGACACCGGCGAGCTGCAGGTCGCGCCGCACGCCTTCCATGCGATCGCGGGCTTCGTACTCGCCGCACTGCTCGTGGTCTGCGGATTCACGTTCGGCCCTGATATCGAGGACGGGCAGATCGAGCCGGTCTCATCGAGCGCGCTGGGTGCTTATCTGTTCGGCGCAATGCTGATCGTGCTGTCGAGCGCTCATGCGGATCTCTCGCTGATCGCCTTCACGCTTCTCGTTGCGGCGACGCTGTTCGTCGCCTGGCGCGCGGAGTCCGCCGTCGGCGCGCTGGGGGCGGCCGCCGCGACCGTGTTCATCGTGTTCGCCGAATGGGCCGTGCGCGCCAATCCGGACATGCTGGTGCTGCCGGGCGGCCCCATGCCGGGCATCGCGCCGACCGCGACCGACAGCGCGGTGACGCAGCATCTGGTGATGGCCGCAATCTTCGCCGCCGGCTTCGGCATCGCGGGCTTCTTCGCGCAGGGACGATCCCGTTCGGCGATCATCCCCGTGGTGTGGTCGGCGGCGGGCGTCGCCACGCCGATCGCAATCCTGATCGCCCTCTACGCCCGCATCGCTCATCTGGATCGCTCGATCCCGTTCGCGATCCTGGCGGTGCTGCTCGCAGCCAGCCTTGGCGCTGCGACGGAAGCGCTGACCCGCCGCGAGACCCGGCCGGGCCTTGCGATCTCGACGGCGCTGTTTGCCACCGGCACGCTCGGCGCGCTGGCGCTGGCGCTGACCTTCGCGCTGGAGAAGGGCTGGCTCACCATTGCACTGGCGCTGATGTCGCTCGGCACGGCCTGGATTGCGATGCAGCGGCCGATCCCGTTCCTGCGCTGGCTGGCCGCCATCTTCGCCGCGATCGTCACCGCACGCATCGTCTATGATCCGCGCATCGTCGGCGATGCCGTCGGCACGACGCCAATCCTGAACTGGCTGCTGTGGGGCTACGGCCTGCCCGCGGCCTCGTTCTGGGGGGCGAGCATCCTCCTGCGCCGCCGCGGCGACGACGCGCCGCTGCGCATGGTGGAAGCTGCCGCGATCCTGTTCACTGCGCTGCTCGCCTTCATGGAGGTCCGCCATCTCGCAACCGGCGGCGACATCATTGCAACGCCGTCACTGCTCGAGGCCGCCTTGCAGGTCTGCGTGGCGCTGGCCATGGCGATCGGGCTGGAGCGGTTGCGGCTGCGCAGCCACAGCATCGTGCACAATGTCGGCGCGGTCGTGCTCACCGCGATCGCCGGCCTCGTCAGCGTGTTCGGCCTCCTGATCCTGGAAAACCCGCTGATCTGGCGCATCGATGTCGGCGGCGCAGTGTTCAACCTGCTGCTGCTCGGTTACGGGCTGCCGGCGGTGCTGATGTTGCTGCTCGCCTATGCGGCGGCCGGCGAACGCGGCAAGGTTTACGCTAACACGATCGCGGGCGGCGCGCTGGTGTTCGCACTCGCCTACCTCACGCTGGAGATCCGCCGCTTCTATCACGGTCCGTTCCTCGACAGCGGCGAGACCACGGGGGCCGAGCAATACACCTATTCGATCGGCTGGCTCGCTTTCGGCGTCGTGCTGCTCGGTGTCGGCATAACAGTCAACTCCGAGCGCGCACGGCTGGCGTCTGCGGCCGTCATTGCACTGACGGTCCTGAAAGCCTTCGTGATCGACATGTCGACGCTCACAGGCGTCTACCGGGCGCTGTCCTTCATGTGCCTCGGCATCGTACTGGTGGCGATCGGCTGGCTCTACCAGCGCATCCTGTTCCGGCGGCAGGTCACACCACCGCCGGCGCCTCAGACGGGCAGTTGACGATCAGGCCGCGCGGACCGACTCCAGGAACTGCGCGACCTCGACCTTGAGACGCGTGCTGTCGGACGCCAGCGATTTCGCCGCCGAGAGCACCTCGACCGAGGCCTCGCCGGTCTCGATCGCGCCGCGCTGCACATCGGTGATGTTCGTGGAGACCTCTTGGGTGCCGACCGAGGCCTGCTGAACGTTGCGCGAGATCTCCTGCGTCGCCGCGCCCTGCTCCTCGACCGCGGCGGCAATCGCCGCCGACACCTCGGACAGGCGCTCGATCGTGCCGCCGATCTCCTGGATGGCGCTGACGGATTCCTGCGTTGCGGCCTGGATACCCGAGACCTGCGCCCCGATCTCCCCGGTTGCCTTGGCGGTCTGTTCGGCCAGCGCCTTGACCTCGGAGGCAACGACGGCAAAGCCGCGGCCGGCTTCGCCCGCGCGCGCCGCCTCGATGGTGGCGTTCAGCGCCAGCAGATTGGTCTGGCCAGCGATCGTATTGATGAGTTCGACCACGTCGCCGATGCGGGCGGCCGCCTGCGACAGCTCGTTGACTCGCGCGTTGGTCCGCGTGGCCTGTTCCACGGCCTCCGCAGCCATCCGCGCGGAGTCCTGCACGCGGCGGCTGATCTCGGTGATCGAGGACGACAGTTCCTCCGAAGCGGATGCCACCGCCTGCACGTTGGTGGACGCCTCCTCCGAAGCCGCGGCCACGACGGTCGCCAGCTCCTGTCCGCGCCGGGCCGTGTTGGTCAGCGTCGACGCCGAGGCCTCGAGCTCGGTCGAGGCCGACGACACCGTCCCGACAACCTCGCCGATCATGGTTTCGAACTTGCGGGTAATGGCGTCGACGCGGCGGCCGCGTTCGATCTTGGCTTCGGCGTCGGCTGCGGCGGCCTCGTCGGCAGCCTTCTTGGCGATCAACGCCTCCTTGAAGATCTGGAGCGCATCCGCCATCGAGCCGATCTCGGTCCGCTCGCCACGATGCGGCACCTCGGCCGTGAGGTCGCCCTCGCCGAGCGACTGCATCGGCTTGATGATGGACGCAATGCCGCTGGAGACGTCGCGCACGAGATAATAGGCGGCGCCGATCGCCAGCGCGACCGAAGCGACGATGATGCCGACCAGCACGCGGAAGATGGTAGCGTAGCTGTCAGCGGCCTGCTTCGTTTCCAGCTCGGCGCCGTGGTTGTTCAGCTCGATGCCCTTCTGCAGCAGCGGGTCGGCCGCCTGGGCCATCTTCGCGACCTTGGTCTGCAACATCTCGTTGGCGTCCGCCGGGAACTTGCCGGGACTCTTGCGCGACAGCGCCATCACGTCCTGTACACCGTTCAGATATTCCGCCCACGCCTTGCTCCACTGCCCGTAGAGCGAACGCTCCTCGGCGGAGGTGATCAGCGGCTCGTAGACCTTGCGGGTCTGGTCGATTCGCGCCTGCAGCGAAGCCAGACGCTTCTCGGCCGCTTCTTTGCCCTCGGCGGTGTCCTGCATCAGATGCAGACGCAGCGCGACGCGCAGTTCGTTGATATCTGCGCGCATCGAGCCGAGCGCACGCACGCTCGGCAACCAGCTCTCGGCGATCTCCACGGTATGGGAATTGATGTTCTGCATGGTGCCGATCGCCACCACGCCGACGCCGGCGAGCGAGAGCACGAGGACCGACAGCACGGTCAGCAGCTTGAAGACGATCGACAATTTCGACATCACGACAAATTCCGATGGTATCCGGCAACGCGCAAGTCATCCGCACCGCGACCATCGCGTCGGACGGTGGGTGGGATTCATTCCAACAATGCTGGCTGGTTCTTATCTCGTAAGATTGGGCACATAATCGCAAACAGGCGTTAACAGGAACCTACGCCAAACCATGGGTCGGTTCCCAACATTCGACGGGAACGGTGATCTCGTCAGGCCGCCCGCACCGAATCCAGGAAACGTGCGACCTCACTCTTCAGCCGGGTGCTCTCCTGCGACAGCGATTGCGCCGCCGAATGCACCTGCGCCGAAGCAGCCCCGGTTTCGCTTGCGCCGCGCTGGACCTCGCCGATATTCGCGGACACGTCCGAGGTGCCCTGCGCGGCATGCTGGATGTTGCGGGAGATCTCCTGCGTCGCTGCCCCCTGCTCCTCGACCGCGGCGGCGATGACCGAGGAAACCTCCGACATTCGCGCGATGGTATCGCCGATCTCCTTGATCGCGCCGACCGAGTCCTCCGTCGCGGTCTGGATCGCACCGATGTGCTGGCTGATCTCGCCGGTGGCTTTGGCGGTCTGCTCGGCGAGCGCCTTCACCTCGGTCGCGACGACCGCAAAACCCTTGCCGGCTTCGCCGGCCCGCGCGGCCTCGATGGTCGCGTTGAGCGCCAGCAGGTTGGTCTGGGCAGCGATGGTATTGATCAACTCGACCACATCGCCGATGCGGGAGGCGGCCTTGGTCAGCTCCGCGACGCGTGCATTGGTGCGTTGGGCCTGCCCGACCGCGACATCGGCGACGCGCGCCGATTCCTGAACCTGGCGGCTGATCTCGGAGATCGAGGAGGTCATTTCCTCGCTCGCGGACGAGACTGACCGCACGTTCGCGGAAGCCTCCTCCGAGGCCGCCGCCACGGCAGTCGCAAGTCCGTTGCCACGCTCGGCGGCCTGCGTAAGCGTGTTGGATGAGGCTTCAAGCTCGGTAGCCGCCGACGACACGGTCTCGATGATCTCGCCAACCGCGCCTTCGAATCCATCGGCGAGCCGCTTCATGTCCGCCCGGCGCTGCTCGCGCGCCCGCGCATCCGCTTCGGCCTGTTCGGCGCGCAGCCGCTCGGCCTCCATCATGTTGGTCCTGAACACCTCGACCGCGCCGGCCATCTCGCCGATCTCGTCCTTGCGACCGACGCCGGGAACCGCAATCGAGAGTTCGCCGCGCGCGAGCCGCGCCATCGCATCAACCATGCCGGACAACGCCTTGGAAATCGAGCGTCCGAGCAGGAAGCCGACCGCGGCAAGAACGACGATGGTGATGCCGAAGGCGATCACCATCCAGAACCTGACGGCGTCGCGGGTGGCGGCTTCTGCAGCGTCCGCCTGCCTGTACGTGGCTTCGACCGCGCTCCGCACCTCGGTCATGACAGGCTCTATCTCGCGAAAGGTTTTCATCATGGCGGCATCGAGAGCTGCGCTTTGCTGCGCGGTCTCGGCCCAGGCTGCGAACTCGGCCTGGTATTTCTGGAGCTTGGCAGTAATGTCGTTCATTACCGCGGTCGGGACTGCGACGAGTTCGATCGCATTGGAGAATTCACCCGCGGCCTTCTTCAGCTCGGCAAGATATTTGGGGTCGCGCCGCAGCATGAAGTCCTTTTCGTGCCGGCGCATCATCAGCATCCAGCTCGTCGACCTGGGATCGTCGACCTGCTTCAGCTTCGCTTCGATGTCATGCACCGCGACGCGGAGCGAGCCCGACAGGCCGAGCGTCTCGTTCAATCCGAGCCTGGTTTCGGCAGCCACCAGTGAATTGAAATCCGCCGCGTAACGCTTGAAACCCTGCTGGGCCTGCTTCATCGTCTCGGCCAAGGCACCCATGCCGCCGGCGGACATCAGCCGCTCGATCTCATCGAAATCACGTTCGATCGGGCCGATCAGCTCGGCATGCGCCTTGGCATAGCTCTCGTTGCGGCGCTGCTGAAAATTCTTCTCGTCGCGGCGGGCCTCCAGCATCTCGATCGAGAGCTGCTTGTTGAGATCGGCAATCGCGCGGGCGCGGCTGGCGGCATCGCGGGACGCATCCTGGGAAAGGCTGCCGATCTCAAAGATTGCGCCGAACGCCACGAGGCCCAGCAATCCGAATAATCCGATCGCCATGACCTTGTGGGTGAGACGAATGGAAAGGCCGCTCATGAATGTGCTCCAAAGGACGAAGGCAATACGCGACGGGCGACTCAGCACCGGAATATTGCGGACATCATGCCTGCGTCGCTTTTCCGGAAGGTTAACCCTGCCTGCACGGCCGCTGCGCCGACATACCGACGCGCGCAAGCGCTGCGTGCTTGCACGCGGCGATTGAAGATCGGATATGCGGAATGACGGCGCCGTCAGGCCGCGCGCACGGTACCGAGAAACTTGCCGACCTCGAGCTTGAGGCGGTTGCTGTCACCGGAGAGCATCTGCGCGGCGGACAACACCTGCGACGACGCCGAGCCGGTCTCGCTCGCGCCGCGCTGCACATCGGTGATGTTTGCCGACACCTGGTGGGTGCCTGCGGCTGCCTGCTGAACGTTCCGGGAGATTTCCTGAGTCGCCGCGCCCTGCTCTTCCACGGCAGCAGCAATGGTGGAGGAGATCTCCGACAGTTTCTCGATAGTCGCGCTGATGTCCTTGATGGCGCCGACCGATTCCTGCGTCGCCGCCTGGATGCCGGAGATCTGCTGGCCGATCTCGCCGGTCGCCTTCGCCGTCTGCTCGGCGAGCGCCTTGACCTCGGAAGCGACGACCGCAAAGCCCTTGCCGGCCTCCCCGGCGCGCGCTGCCTCGATCGTGGCGTTGAGCGCCAGCAGATTGGTCTGACCGGCGATCGTGTTGATCAGCTCGACGACATCGCCGATGCGCGTTGCCGCCTTGGACAACTCGCTGACGCGCTCGGTGGTGGTGCGGGCCTGGCCGACCGCCTCGCTGGCGACGCGCGCTGATTCCTGCACCTGGCGGCTGATCTCCGTAATCGAGGACGACAGCTCTTCCGTCGCCGATGCCACGGACTGCACGTTGGTGGACGCCTCCTCGGAGGCGGCAGCAACGACGCTCGTGAGCTCCTGACCGCGTTCCGCAGTCGACGTGAGCGTCGATGCCGAGGCTTCGAGTTCGGTCGCGGCCGATGACACGGTGTCGACGATCTCGCCGATTGCTGCTTCGAAACCGTCGGCGAGCTTGTGCATTTCGGCCCGACGCTGAGCCGCGGCAACCTGATCCTGCCTGATCTTGGCCTCCGCCTCCTCCCGCGCTTTCTGTTCAGACACGAGCTTGAACTTCTCGACGGCCGCCGCCACGCCCCCGACCTCGTCCTTACGACCGAGCCCGGGCAGCACCACGGAGAAGTCCCCGCCGGCGAGCCTGTCCATGGCTACAGTGAGAGCGCGAATGGGACGCGCGATGCTCAGGAACGACATCAGCCAGGAGCCGACGAGGACGAGCATGGCAAGTGCACCGACCACCATCCCGATCTGCTCGCTCGACGTCATCTCCTGCACGGAAGCGGCGATCTCGGCTTCACTCTTGCGCGTGGCGAAGTCGGCGATCTGGCCGGCAACCTCGTCCATTTGCGCGGCAATCGGCAGCGTCCCTTCGCGGGTGAGACGCGCGGCTTCCTCGATCAGCTGCGCTGCCTTCGTAGCTGCCTCGGGCCCCGTCGCCTCGAAAGCCTCGCCGCGCATCGCTGCGACCTCCCGGGCCGCCTTGAGATAGTCGGCGGCCAGGGTCTTGAGCTTTTCCATCCGCGTCCGGTTTTCCGCCGCATGTGACTGCTTCAGCATCGCTTCGGCAAGTTTGGTCAAGGCATCGGAGCGCTCGACGAGAGCACCGCCGGCCTTCTGCAGGTCGGCAGCGTTGCCCGCGAGCCGGATGTCGCGGACGGCGAGCTGCATGCTGCGCGCCGCCAGCTTGGCTTCCACCGCCTCGCGCGCCAGCTGCAGCTGCGCGACTGCGGCCTCGTTGGCCGCTCGAACATTGCCGTTGCCGATGTGTTGACTTGCGATGATGCAGAGGACCAGAAGGATGCCCAGCGCCGACGCGATCGCCAGTTTGGTCCCAATCCTCAGATTCTGAACAAGTCTCAACATGGGCGTGTTTCCCCGGAAGGAATATGCAGCCGGGTCTTTGTCGGCCGCCCCTGGCGTTGATCTCGCCCTTGCCCAAAAGCTGAGCGTTTCACATTCCAATTTGGTTAACGAGATCCCTCGCAGAAATACTGATTTTTTACGCTAAATAATTGAAGTCGAAAGCAAATGCTGTCGTCATAGTTGTAAATTTCAGCCTGAAGTCGGCGCGCGGTCATTTTACATCCGCGGCCTCGCCGACCAGGCTGATGCGAAACACCGGCTCCTTGTTCTCGTCGAGCAGCTCCATGCTCCACTTCGCATTCGGCTTCAGATTGCGCGAAATGCTGCCGAGCAGATTGGCGCAGACTTCGGTCATCTCGGTCCAGGCCGCAGCCCGATCCTCGAACTCGTACGGCTGGTCGGCGGCACCAGAGTAGCGGCCGGTGCTGATGCGAAAGAAATACAGCGACATCGTTGAACCCGTTCGTAGGGCCGCTCCCGGCCATCGCGCAGGCTGGGGCGCCAGTCGCTACCAACGCATGAAAACCGCGGGCCGTATGACTACGGCGTGGCGGCTTCACCAGCGGTGCATTCCGTCAAAGGCGCGCGGTGGCTTCGCGCAGGATGTCACTCGGTCGAGCGGCGCAGCTCCAGCGGAGCGTCGTTCTTCGACTCCGTCTTGGGCTCGGACTTCACCGGCTCGATCCGGCTGCTCTCGACCCGCGGCGTCTCGACCCGCGCGGCGATTTCAGTGCTGGATGCAGTGATCGAACCGGTATGCTCCGAGCTGCGCAGCGAGCGCGGCCGCGCGACGGCGCGTGCCATCAGCATCTGGTTGCCACCCTGGTGATGGAAGTCGCAATAGGCGAAGCCCATGCCCGAGACGGAGCCGCGGAAGCTGCGATCGTCGGTCTTTTCCAGGTTGAAGCAAGGCTCGAACGGAATGCCCTTGATCGAGGCGCAGACGTTCTGGCCGCGGATCTGGAGCGTGTTGCCGGGGAGCCGAATATGGCGCACCGGGCCCGAGCCCGAAAACTGCACCGCGCCGGCGGCGCCGAGATCATCGAGGATGCGGCCTGCGCCGCGGGTGCCGTCGAAGCAGGTGAAGGCGAACACCTTGCCGGCCACGAAGCGGCGCGCCTCGTCCGCATTCATGCCCCCGGCCAAGGCGACGGCCGGCGCAAACGTCACGGCCGCCGTGACAGCCCCCAACACAATACGCGCAAGCATGCTCAACTCCGAACTAACCCCCGCAGCGGGCGATGCCTTATCTCTTTACCCGCTGCTTACCATACTAACCATGGCGACATTGAAGCAGCTTGGTTGGTAAAGTCTGAACGCCGTTAGACAATTTTTACCACGATCCGACCGCGGACCTGCCCGGCCAGGATTTTGGCGCCCCATTCCGGAACTTGGTCGAGTGGGATTTCCTTAGTGATTTCAGCTAGTTTCGTTCGATCGAGGTCGGAGGCGAGGCGCTGCCAGGCGGCTTTTCGCGGCTCAATCGGACACATCACGGAATCGATGCCGAGAAGGCACACCCCACGCAAAATGAAAGGTGCGACAGAAGACGGCAGGTCCATGCCGGCGGCGAGACCGCAGGCTGCAATGGCGCCGCCGTATTTGGTCATCGACAACAGATTCGCGAGCGTGGTCGAGCCGACGCTGTCGACGCCGCCTGCCCAGCGCTCCTTGGCCAGTGGTTTCGCCGGCGCCGACAATTCATTGCGGTCGATCACCTCGGCAGCGCCCAAGCTTTTCAGGTAATCGGCCTCCGAGGCGCGGCCGGTCGAGGCGATGACGTGATAGCCGAGCTTCGACAGCACGGCCGTCGCGACCGAGCCGACGCCGCCGGCGGCGCCGGTCACGACGACGGGGCCGCTCTTGGGCGAAACGCCGTGCTTTTCCAGCGCCAGCACAGAGAGCATGGCGGTGAAGCCGGCGGTGCCGATCGCCATGGCGTCGCGCGCCGAGAGGCCCTGGGGCAAGGCGACCAGCCAGTCGCCCTTGACGCGCGCCTTCTCGGCATAGGCGCCGAGATGGGTCTCGCCCATGCCCCAGCCGGTGCAGACCACCTTGTCGCCCGCTTTCCATTGCGGATGGGAGGAGGCTTCGACGGTCCCGGCGAAATCGATGCCGGCGATCATCGGGGAGCGCCGCACCACGGGCGCCTTGCCGGTCAGCGCGAGGCCGTCCTTGTAGTTCAGCGTCGACCATTCCACGCGGACCGTGACGTCGCCCTCCATCAGTTCGGCTTCGTCGAACTGCGTGAGCTGCGTGGTGGTGCCCTTATCGGCCTTGTCGATCCGGATTGCCTTGAATGTGGCCACGGCCTGAACTCCCTGACTGTTTGACCGGGATGTTTAGCCGATCAGGCAGGCTGCGCAACCGCTCGTGCGACCGGCTTCTCCACGATCGGTAAATTGATCAGCGCGGAGAGCACGCCGAACAGGATCGAGAGCCACCAGATCGGCGTGTAGGAACCAAACTTCTCGAACACGATGCCCCCTAACCAAACACCGAGGAAGCCGCCGACCTGATGGCTGACGAAGGCAAAGCCATAGAGCGTTGCAAGCCAGCGCGTGCCGAACATCAGCGCCACCAGCGACGAGGTCGGCGGCACCGTCGACAGCCAGGTCAGGCCGGAAACTGCGCCGAACGCGATCGCAGAGAACGGGGTGATCGGGAACGAGATGAAGGCGAGCGTCGTGAGCGCACGGGTGAAATAGATCGCCGACAGGATGTAGCGCTTCGGCAAGCTATTCTGGAGATAGCCGACGCTCAGCGATCCCATGATGTTGAACAGGCCGATCGCCGCGATCACCCAGCCGCCGGTTTGCGCCGAGATGCCGCGGTCGACCAGGAAGGCCGGCAGATGCACGGTGATGAAGGCGAGCTGGAATCCGCAGGTGAAGAAGCCGAGCACCAAGAGCACGTAGGAGCGATGGCCGAAAGCTTCGGCGAGCGCCTTGGTGATGGTCTGCTCGTCCGCGGGCGCGGTGCTGGCGCTGCTTGCAACCGGCGGCGTCGAGATCGCCAGCGCCAGCGGGATGATCAGCAGCATGAGGAAGCCGAACACGCTGAGCGCCTGCTGCCAGCCGAAATTGTCGATCAGTGCCACGCCAATGGGCGCGAACAGAAACTGGCCGAGCGAGCCCGCCGCAGTGCCGGCGCCGAGCGCAAGTCCGCGCTTCTCGGCCGGCAGGAGTTTCGTGAACGCCGACAGTACCAGATTGAACGAGCAGCCGGCGAGACCGAAGCCGACCATGACGCCCGCTCCGATATCCAGCGCCAGCGGCGTCGCGGAATAGCGCATCAAGAGGAGCCCGCCGGCATAGAGCAGCGCGCCGACGCACATCACGCGATAAAGGCCGAAGCGATCGGCGACTGCGCCGGCAAGTGGCTGGCCCAATCCCCACAACAGATTCTGCACGGCGATGGCGAGGCCGAACACATCGCGGCCCCAAGCGAATTCATGGCTCATCGGCTGCACGAAGAAGCCCAATGCCGAGCGCGGGCCGAAACCGAGCATGCCGATCGCACAACCGCAGAGGATGATCACGGCCGGCGTGCGCCAGTTGGAGGAACGTGAGGAAGGAGCGAGCTCGCCCGCTTGAATCGACATGGTGTTCCTCATTCGTCGGTTGGCGGCCCGCAGATCGGCGACCGCAAGGCAGCATTTAATGCAGTTGCATGGAAATCCCAAGCCAAAAATGATTGCGTTCCACGAGGGGCTCCCGCGGAAGCATTGCGTTTCATTGCGGCTCGTCCAGCGTGCAAAATACGACTTGACGGAAATGTGTGCGGCCGGACCTAGCGGTGCCATACAAGCCGTGTTATGTCGGATTTACTCAGATTGAGCATATTTAGGACGTCCTGAATTCCACCCGGCCCGTCGGCCGGATTTCTCAGGTCCCATATATACTCAAACTGAGCATATATAACTCTTGGGAGGCTTCGATGCCGATCGCTGCAATTTACGGCCCAGATGATTTTACCAATCGACCACCGGGCCAAGCCACCTCCACCTCGGTCATACCGACGCGAACCGCGCCCGCGCTGCCGAGACCTTCGCTGGAATGGACCAGCGAGGTCGAACGCGCCACGGCCCCGATCCACGCGCGCGTCAAGCATGTCATTCCGCCCATCGAGTGGCCGCTGATGGCGCCGACGATTCACGCGATCAACCAGCTCAAGCGTGCGCACAACGCGGTGATCCTCGCGCACAACTACCAGGCGCCGGAGATCTTTCACGGCGTTGCCGACATTGGCGGCGATTCGCTCCAGCTCGCCGTCGAGGCCACCAAGGTGAAGGCCGATGTGATCGTCCAATGCGGCGTGCACTTCATGGCGGAGACGTCGAAGCTGCTCAATCCCGAGAAGACGGTGCTGATCCCGGATAGCCGCGCCGGGTGCTCGCTCGCCGCCAGCATCACCGGCGCCGACGTGCGGCTCCTCCGCGAAAGATTTCCCGGCGTACCTGTCGTTGCCTACGTCAACACCTCCGCGGAGGTGAAGGCCGAGGTCGACATCTGCTGCACCTCGTCGAACGCGGTGCAGGTGGTGGAGAGCCTCGGCGCGCCGAGCGTGATCTTCCTGCCCGACCGCTATCTAGCGACCTATGTCGCCTCGAAGACCAATGTGAAGATCATCGCCTGGAAGGGCGCCTGCGAGGTCCATGAGCGCTTCACCGGCGACGAGCTGCGCGCCTTCCGCGACGCCGATCCGTCGGTGCAGATCATCGCGCATCCCGAATGCCCCCCGGACGTGTTGGCGGAGGCCGACTTCACAGGTTCGACCGCGCACATGATCAACTGGGTGCGCGAGCGTCGGCCGAAGCGCCTGGTGATGATCACGGAATGCTCGATGGCCGACAACGTCCGCGCCGAGCTGCCCGACGTCGAGATGCTGCGTCCCTGCAATCTGTGCCCGCACATGAAGCGCATCACGCTCAGCAACATCCTGGAGAGCCTGCTGACGCTCGGTGAAGAGGTGACGATCGATCCGGCGCTTGCGCAGCGGGCGCGGCGCTCGGTCGAGCGGATGATCAATCTGAAGAATTGAGGGCAACATGACCGACAACATCCACAACCTCACCCGCTCCACCGACGACGTCGTCATCGTCGGCGGCGGACTTGCCGGGCTGTTCTGCGCCCTGAAGCTCGCCCCGCGGCCGGTGACGCTGATCTCGGCGGCACCGCTCGGACAGGGAGCATCGTCCGCATGGGCCCAGGGCGGCATCGCCGCCGCGGTGGCTGAAGGCGACAGTCCCGAAGCGCACGCGGCGGACACCATCGCGGTCGGCGGCGGCATCGTCGACCAGGCCATCGCGCTCGGAATCGCCCGCGAGGCGAGCCCCCGGATTCACGATCTGCTCGCCTATGGCGTGCCGTTCGATCGCGATCTCGAGGGCCGGCTTGCCGTGGGGCGGGAAGCCGCGCATTCCGCGCGCCGGATCGTCCATGTCCGCGGCGATGGCGCCGGCGCTGCGATCATCGCAGCGCTGAGCGAGGCCGTGCGCCGCACGCCGTCGATCCGTCTGATCGAGGGTTTTGTGGCCGAGGCGCTGCTGACCGAGGACGGTGCAGTCACCGGCGTGCAATTGCGCGAGGCCGGAAACTTCGCGGCGAGGCCAGTGATGATCGCCGCCCGTGCGGTCGTGCTTGCGACCGGCGGCATCGGCCATCTCTACGCCGTCACCACCAATCCGGCTGAGGCGAACGGATCAGGCCTTGCGATCGCCGCACGCGCCGGCGCCGTGATCGCCGATCCTGAATTCGTGCAGTTTCACCCGACCGCCATCATGGTCGGCCGCGATCCGGCGCCACTTGCGACTGAGGCGCTGCGCGGCGAAGGCGCGACGCTGATCAACAGCAGTGACGAACGGTTCATGACGGCGCTCCATCCGCTCGCCGAGCTCGCGCCGCGCGACATCGTGGCTCGCGGCGTGTTCGCCGAGATCGCATCGGGACGCGGCGCGTTCCTCGATGCACGGCAGGCACTGGGCGCGCGCTTCGCCGACAAATTCCCGACGGTGCATGCGAGCTGCGTTGCCGCCGGCATCGATCCGGCGACGCAGGCCATCCCAATCGCCCCCGCCGTGCACTATCACATGGGGGGCATCGCAGTCGACGCGCTCGGCCGCAGCTCGATGGACGGGCTCTGGGCCGCAGGCGAAGTGTCGTCCACCGGCGCGCACGGCGCCAACCGGCTCGCGTCGAACTCGCTGCTTGAGGCCGTGGTCTATGCCGCACGCATCGCCGAGGACATTGCCGGTCAGGCGATCCCCTCGCCTACCCGCCTGCCTGAGGCGCTGATAACGCCGCGTAGCGGCGCGCCAGATGCGGGCGCCGTGAAGCGGCTGCGGACGATAATGAGCGCGAATGTCGGCGTAATCCGCGAGCGCGACGGACTTGCGGACGCCGTCCGCAGTTTTGCTGCGCTCGAGCACACGGCCACCAGCATCGCGGTCCGCAACATGGCGACATCGGCCCTGCTCGTTGCTGTCGCGGCCTGGAGCCGGCGCGAAAGCCGCGGGGCGCATTTCCGCTCCGACCATCCTGCGGAGGTCCCTGCCCTGACGCAGCGAACCATGACGACACTCGCCGAAGCGCACGACATCGCGGACGGCCTCACCGAGCGTCCAACGCCGCGCGTGGCGCAAACCATGATCGCCTGAAGGAAAGACCATGATCACCCCCAGCTCCCTGCTCTATCCCGACGCCTTCCTCTCTCCGCTTGCGATCGACGAGGCCGTGCATCGCGCGCTCGACGAGGACCTCGGCCGCGCCGGCGACATCACCTCGCGCGCGACTATTCCGGAAGCAACCAGCGCGCAAGCCGTCCTCGTCGCGCGCCAGTCCGGCGTCATCGCGGGCCTGCCGCTCGCGCTGGCGACGCTGCAAAAGCTCTCGCCCGACATCGAGGTGCGCGCGCATGTCCGCGACGCCGCGCGCGTAACCCGCGGCCAGCAAGTACTGACGATCTCGGGCCCTGCGCGTGCCATTCTCACCGCGGAGCGGACCGCGTTGAATTTCGTCGGAAGGTTGTCCGGGGTCGCCACGCTGACGGCCGACCATGTCGCGCGCACCGAAGGCACCAAAATGCGCATCTGCTGCACGCGCAAGACCACGCCGGGATTGCGGGCGCTGGAGAAGTACGCGGTGCGTTGCGGCGGCGGCTTCAACCACCGTTTCGGCCTGGATGATGCGATCCTGATCAAGGACAATCATATCGCGGTCGCCGGCGGGATACGTGCCGTGCTGGAGCGCGCCCGCGCCCATGCCGGCCATCTCGTCAAGATCGAGATCGAGGTGGATACGCTGACGCAGCTGCGCGAGGTGCTCGACACAGGACTTGCCGACGCCGTGCTGCTCGACAATATGGATATCGCGGCCTTGCGCGAGGCCGTCAGGATGACGGAAGGCCGCCTGAAGCTGGAAGCCTCCGGCGGAGTGACGCTGGACTCGATCCCCGCCATCGCGGCCACCGGCGTCGACTACGCCTCCTCAGGCGCGCTGACACACTCGGCGCCGAATTTCGACTGTGCGCTGGATATCGATGTCTAAGCGGCTACCGCCGCTCGGTCACGCCCATCTCGGCGGAGCTCTTCGCCTCCTGGACCAGCTCGGCCGAGAGCGCGGCGGTCTGCGCGGGCGTGCCCCAGCTGGGCTCCTCAGCTCCATCGCCCCAGTTGCGCGGCCGGTAGAAGGTGTGCACGCCGAACTTGTACATCTTCTTCATCTCGGACACCCAGGAGGGGCGCACCCAATAGGCATGATAGTGCGTGGACTTGCCGACCTCGGGCAACCAGATCTGGCCGTCGAGCATCGCCTTCGAGATCTTCTTGGCGCGCTCCCACATCTCGGGCTCGCGGATCACGTCGGGATTGTTGTCGCAGGCGAAGGTGAACTGGCAGGCGAAGTGACGGTATTTGTTCTGATAGACCACGCCGCAGACCGTATCAGGATATTTGCCGGAGAAGACGCGGTTCATCACCACTTGCGCGACAGCGATCTGGCCGCGGACGGCCTCGCCACGGGATTCGAAATAGACGGCTTCGGCGAGGCACTTTTCGGACTTCGCGCGTGACTTGTCGTCGAGCGCGAGACGCTCCGCCGGCGATTTGGCGCGCTGGTTGTCGGCGTTGACCTCGCCCTTCGGCGCGACGCTCTCGCCGCTTTCGGTCGCGTTACCGACGTCCTCGTTCGGCGGCGACAGCGAGGCCAGCTTCATGTCGGGATCTGGCATCACGATCAACGGCTCCGCGCCGGGCTGCCAGCTTTCGATGCTCTCGACGGGACCGCCGAGCGAGGAGCTGCCGAAGAACAGGCTCGAGGTTTTCACGCTGAAAGGATCGCGCGGCGGGGTCGCGACCGTTGCCTGCTTCGGCGCATTGACCGGCTGCGCTGCGAACGGCAGCGCGACGTCGTCGGCCTTCGGATTGGCGTACTGCGTCAGCGGCGGCGCGCGCATGGCCTCCTGGAGCTCGGGATCCAGCGCTGCCGCGGACTCCGGCGACATCGCTTGCGGCTGTGGGACAGGCCGCTCAGCGGTCTTGGCGCCGAACACAGAGCTGTTCGAAGTCGCAGGATTCTCCTGCGCGGGCGCGGCAGCCGGCGCGGCCGTCTCGGGTGCCAGCGCGGGCGTCACGATGGCGAGACGGTCGCCCTTCAGCGCGCGATCGACCTTGGGAAAATCGGAGGCCTGATAGCGCGCCGGCGCCTGGAGCGCCGGGTTGCGCGGGATCGAGCCGGTGACGTCGCGGCCATCGAGGCTCGCGAGGCGAACCATTGCGCTCTGCGGCGCGGACGTCCCGATCGGGCGCGAGAAACTGTAGGTGGCGAGCTGAATGGACGAGGCCGCAGAGAAGACCTGCTTCTGCCAGCGCTCGGCGACGCCGGGCTGACGCGCCAGCAGCGAGCCTATGTCCTGATAGCCGATCTCTCGCGGCATCAGCGCGAAGACCAGGAGACCGATTCCGAAGGACGCGAACCGCGCGCCCTTCGGATGGTTACGCAACACTGACATCGATACGCTCACGCTACGCTTACGCCAGTCTCCGATCGAACTCAGTACATCCGTGCAATTCGATCTTTATCGTCAGTATCCAATTTAGGTTGCCGGGGCGTTAATCAGCGTTGCGCACGGAGCACACTCAAGCGATGTCGGGTGTTTTCACGGAGCGATGAGGCGCGGTGGTAAATGCGGGCTGATCTGAAGCGGTAAACAATCGGTCAATGCGAATGGTGAAGGAACTCTTGCTGATAGATTTTGCGCGCACGTATCATTACGGGACGTCGTAAGCTTCCTCCGTCGTCATTGCGAGCGCAGCGAAGCAATCCAGAGCCTTTCCGCGTAGACAGTCTGGATTGCTTCGTCGCAAGCGCTCCTCGCAACGACGAGCCGATCGAACATCGCCCCAAAATGAAAAGAGGCGGAGCCCAGCCCCGCCTCTCTCGCATCTCGTATGTCGCCCCGCCTTAAGCCTGGCTCGCAATCTCCTTGCCCAGCGCAGCCTGGGCCGCGGCGAGCCGCGCGATCGGCACGCGGTAGGGCGAGCACGACACGTAGTTGAGACCGACGTTGTGGCAGAATGCGACGGAGGCCGGGTCGCCGCCGTGCTCGCCGCAGATGCCGACCTTGAGCGACGCGCGCGTCTTGCGTCCGCGGGCGACACCGATCTTGACGAGCTCGCCGACGCCTTCCTGGTCGAGCGAGATGAAGGGATCGACCGCAAGGATGCCCTTCGCCACGTAGGGACCGAGGAAGCTTGCGGCGTCGTCGCGGCTGATGCCGTAGGTCGTCTGCGTCAGGTCGTTGGTGCCGAACGAGAAGAACTCGGCGCTCTCGGCGATCTCGCCGGCGAGCAGGCAGGCGCGCGGCAGCTCGATCATGGTGCCGACCTGATAGGCGAGCTTGGTATTCGTCTCGCGCATCACGGCCTTTGCGGTGGTGTCGATCCGGGCCTTGACCAGATCGAGCTCGGCCTTGGTCGCGATCAGCGGCACCATCACCTCGAGGCCGACGGCCTTGCCGGTGCGCCTCTCGGCCTCGACCGCAGCTTCGAAGATCGCCCGCGCCTGCATCTCGGCGATTTCGGGATAGGCGATCGCGATGCGGCAGCCGCGGAAGCCGAGCATCGGGTTGAACTCCGACAGCTCGCGCGCACGGTCGGCCAGGCGCCGCGGATCGGTGTTCATGGCGCGCGCCACTTCCTCGACCTCGGCATGGGTGTGCGGCAGGAACTCGTGCAGCGGCGGATCGAGCAGACGGATCGTGACGGGCAGGCCCTTCATGATCTCGAACAACTCGACGAAGTCGGCGCGCTGCATCGGCAGCAGCTTGGCAAGCGCGGCCCGGCGCGACTGCTCGTCCTCGGAGAGGATCATCTCGCGCACCGTGCGGATGCGCGTCTCCTCGAAGAACATGTGCTCGGTGCGGCAGAGGCCGATGCCTTCGGCACCGAACTTGATCGCGGTGCGGGCGTCGTCAGGCGTGTCGCCGTTGACACGGACGCCGATCTTGCGGACCTGGTCGGCCCAGTTCATCAGCGTGCCGAATTCGCCTGACAGTTCCGGCTCGATCATCGGCATGCGGCCGGCCAGCACCTGGCCGAGCGAGCCGTCGATGGTGATGACGTCGCCGGCCTTGAAGGTGCGCGAGCCGATGCTCATGGTACCGCGGCCGTAATCGACGCGGATGGTGCCGCAGCCCGAGACGCAGGGCTTGCCCATGCCGCGGGCAACCACGGCGGCGTGCGACGTCATGCCGCCACGGGTCGTCAGGATGCCTTCGGCGGCGTGCATGCCGTGGATGTCTTCGGGGCTGGTCTCGATGCGGACCAGGATGACCTTGCGGCCGTCGCCCTGGAGCTTGGCCGCTTCGTCCGACGAGAACACGATCTCGCCCGAGGCAGCACCCGGGGACGCCGGCAGGCCGGTCGCGATCACGTCGCGCTTGGCGTTGGGATCGATGGTCGGATGCAGCAGCTGGTCGAGCGAAGCCGGATCGATGCGAGTAACCGCTTCCTTCTTCGAGATCAGGCCTTCATTGGCGAGCTCGACAGCGATGCGCAGCGCCGCCTTGGCGGTGCGCTTGCCGCCACGGGTCTGCAGCATCCAGAGCTTGCCGCGCTCGACGGTGAACTCCATGTCCTGCATGTCGCGGTAATGCTTTTCGAGCTGCGTGTAGATTCGCGTCAGCTCCTTGAAGGCTTCCGGCATCGCCGATTCCATCGACGCCTTGTCGGAGCCAGATTCCTTCCGCGCATCCTCGGTGATGTCCTGCGGCGTACGGATGCCCGCCACCACGTCCTCGCCCTGCGCGTTGATCAGGAACTCGCCGTAGAGCTTGCTCTCGCCGGTCGAGGGATTGCGGGTGAAGGCAACGCCGGTCGCCGAGGTCTCGCCCATGTTGCCGAACACCATGGCCTGCACATTGACCGCGGTGCCCCAGGATTCCGGAATGTCGTGCAGCTTGCGGTAGGTCACCGCGCGCGCGTTCATCCAGGACGAAAACACCGCGCCGACCGCACCCCAGAGCTGGTCGTGCGGATCCTGCGGAAACTCCTTGCCGGTCTCGCGCGCGACCGCGTCCTTGTACTTGCCGACCAGCTCGATCCAGTCTTCGGCGGTGAGGTCGGTGTCGAGCGTGTAGCCCTGGCTGTCCTTGAAGGTGTCGAGGATTTCCTCGAAATGATGGTGCTCGAAACCGAGCACCACGTCGGAATACATGGTGATGAAGCGGCGATAGCTGTCATAGGCGAAGCGGCGGTCGCCCGACAGCTCCGACAGCGCTTCCACGGTCAGGTCGTTGAGACCGAGATTCAGCACCGTGTCCATCATGCCCGGCATCGAGGCGCGCGCGCCCGAGCGCACCGAGACCAGCAGCGGGTTCTTGGTGTCGCCGAACACCTTGCCGGTCAACTTGCCGACATAGTCCAGCGCCTTTTCAACCTGCGGCTTCAGCTCCTTCGGATACGTCTTGTCGTGCTCGTAGAAGTAAGTGCAGACCGAGGTTGGGATGGTGAAGCCGGGAGGCACCGGCAGACCGAGATTGGCCATCTCGGCGAGGTTGGCGCCCTTGCCCCCGAGCAGGTCGCGCATCTGCGAACGGCCCTCGGCCTTGCCGTCACCGAACGTGAAGACCCACTTGCCGGCCGGAACCTTGGCCGCAACGCTCTTGGCGGCAACCTTCGGCGCCGTCGGCTTGGCTGCGGCTTTTGCCGCCGGCTTGGCAGCAGCCTTCGCAGCGGTCTTCACGGCAGTCTTGACTGCAGTCTTGGCGACCGGCTTCGGGACGCTCTTCACGGCGCTCTTGGGGAGCGCCTTGCGGGCCGCCGGCGCGGCTTTCGCCTTGGCGGAGAGCTTTGATTTCGCTGCAGTTTTATTAGGCTTCGAGGCGGCTTTGGCCATAGCTTGCACACAACCTGCGAGAGGGACGGGAAATTGCGGGCCTTACACCATTTTGGGCGGGCCCGCGCAAGTCAGAGTTCCGGAAAATCAAGGCCTAGAGATGGAGCCACTTCAATAAGCCGAGCCCGATCGCGCCGTTGATGATGAGGAAAATCGCCACGATCAGGTTCAGCAGGCGCGGCATGATCAAAATGAGCACGCCCGCAAGCAACGACAGAAGCGGCGAGATGTGGGCGACAGTGATGTGCATGAATTTTCTTTCCGAGCGTTGGGACGAATCGCGGCCGGATCATACCGGACCCGGTTCCGCGGGTAGAGACGCGCTGCGGCGCCCTGAGTTCCGGGTTTCGCGAAAACTGCCCGAAATTGCCGCGTATGCGGCAGGGCTTTTTCCGGAACATCGCGCGCGGCGCAGCATTGGCAACCGGTCGCGCCATTGGCGCTTCCGTCAGACTACGCCGCAAAAATACGTCGAAGGAGTTGCCCATGCGGAACAGGATTCTTGCCCTTGCAGCGCTCGCGGCCGCGATCGGCTCGCCCGTCGCAGCGCAGGCGCAAACCGGGATCACGGTGGGACGCGCGCCGGCCGTGGTCGATAGCGGCCCCACAATCACCGTCGAACAGCGGCCGGCCTTCCGGGAGTATGTCGTCGAGCAACGTGTGCCGGCCTTCAGCATTCCCGATCGCGTCGTGGTCGGTGCCACCTTACCTGAGACCGGCATCACCTATTATGACGTGCCGCAACGTTTCGGCGCGACGACCTACCGCTACACCGTCGTGAACGGCGAGACCGTGCTGGTCGAGCCGCGCTCGCGGCGCATCGTCGAGGTGATGGATTAGTTCGACTCGATGTCCGGCGCGCCGATCGAGACGTGGCGCGAGCAGTGTAATCGGACATCAGGCCCCGCCCGGTCTTCCCCCCGCCGGGCGGGGCATTTTTATTGTCATTCCGGGGCGCGCCACTTGGCGCGAGCCCCGGAATGACACTGTGTTTGCCGCGTGACCCCGCCCTCAATCCTGGATCTTCGAGAAATCCGCCACCGCGCGCGTGGCGCTGCGGATCTCATTGAGCAGCTTCAGCCGGTTCTCGCGCACCTTCGCATCGTCGTCGTTGACGCGAACCTTGTCGAAGAACGCATCGACCGGCGGACGCAGCTTCGCCATCGCGCTCATCGCGGCGGCGAAGTCTTCCTTCGCTACGGCCGCGCCGGCTTCCGCCTTCACCTCGTCGATCGCCTTGGCCAATGCCTTCTCTTCGCCGAGGCTGTAGAGCGCAGCATCCGGTGCACCGTCGAACGTACGCTTGTCCTTCTTCTCCTCGATCGAGAGGATGTTGCTGGCGCGCTTGGTGCCGGCGAGCAGATTCTTGCCGTCGTCAGAGTCGAGGAATTTGCCCAGCGCCTCGACGCGGCGGACGATCATCAGCAGATCGTCCTGGCCGCCGAGCGCGAATACGGCGTCGACCAGATCGTGCCGCGCGCCCTGCTCGCGGAGCTGGACTTTCAGGCGATCCGCGAAGAAGGCGAGCAGATCGCTCGGCAGCTTCTGCGCGTCCGCAGGCTTCACCGACAAGCCGGCAAGAGCGGACGCAGCCACCTTCATCAGTGACAAGCGCAGAGCGTTCTCGGCGATCAGGCGAATCACGCCAAGCGCTGCGCGACGCAACGCATATGGGTCCTTCGATCCCGTCGGCTTCTCGTCGATGGCCCAGAAGCCAACGAGCGTATCGAGCTTGTCCGCGAGCGCGACGGCAACGCTGACCGGATCGGTCGGCACGCGATCGGTCGGGCCTTGTGGCTTGTAGTGCTCTTCGCAGGCGGCGGCCACAGAGGCGTCCTCGCCCTGGGCCAGCGCGTAGTACTTGCCCATCAGGCCCTGCACCTCAGGGAATTCGCCGACGACTTCGGTCAGCAAATCCGCCTTGGCGAGATGCGCGGCGCGCGTTGCCTTCGCGACATCAGCGCCCACCAGCGTCGCGATCTCCGCGGCCAAACGCTCTATGCGCTTGATCCGCGCGGCCTGCGTCCCGAGCTTCTCGTGGAACACGATCTGCTCGAACTTCGGCAGACGATCCTCGAGCCTGGTCTTCAGGTCGGTCTCATAGAAGAACTTCGCGTCCGACAGCCGCGCGCGGATCACGCGCTCGTTGCCGCCGATGATGGTCTTGCCGCCGTCGGTCGCCTCGATGTTGGCGACCAGAATGAACTTGCTCGCGAGCTTGCCCGTCTTGGGGTCGCGCACCACGAAGCATTTCTGGTTGTTGCGGATGGTGGCGCGGATGACCTCGTCGGGCGTCTTCAGGAACTCAGGCTCGAACGATCCCATCAGCACGACCGGCCATTCGACGAGGCCCGAGACCTCGTCGAGCAGGGTCTGGTCCTCGACGAGGTCAAAGCCCTGCGCAAACGCAAGTTGCCTGGCGTCGGTGAGGATCGCGTCTTTGCGGCGCTCGGGGTCGAGCACGACCTTGGCGTCGAGCAGTTTTGCCTCATAGTCCTCGAAGCGGCGCACCTGAATCGCGGCCGGCGCGAGGAAGCGATGGCCGTACGTGGTCTGGCCGCTCTCGATGCCGTCGACGGAAAACTTTACGACATCGGGCTCTTCCGTTTCGAGGCCGAAGGTCGCGGTGATCGCGTGCAGCGGACGCACCCAGCTCAGCGACCCGGGTTTTCCCGAGCGCGCGCCCCAACGCATCGATTTCGGCCAGGGGAAGGTTCTGACGATAACGGGCAGGATTTCCGCGAGCACGTCGATTGCGTCGCGGCCGGGCTTCTCGATCAAGCCGATGTAGAAATCACCCTTGGGGTCGCGCTGAATCTTGGCTTCATCGAGCGACTTCAGACCCGTTGCCTTCAGAAAGCCCTGCACGGCCGCATCGGGCGCGCCGACTTTCGGGCCGCGACGTTCCGTCTTGAGGTCGGGCTGGCGCGCCGGGATGCCGTGCACGGTGAGCGCGAGGCGGCGCGGCGTCGCGAACGCTTTCGCGCCTTCATACACCAGGCCTTCGGCGACGAGCTTGTCGGTGACCAGACGACGAAGATCGTCGGCCGCCTTTCCTTGCATGCGCGCGGGGATTTCTTCCGAAAACAGTTCAAGCAAAAGATCGGGCATCAGGCCGCTCCGCCCGCTTCAGTGTGGATCCAGGCTTCGCCGCAGGCTTTGGCCAGTTCGCGCACCCGAAGAATGTAGCTCTGCCGCTCGGTGACCGAGATCACGCCGCGCGCGTCGAGCAGGTTGAAGACATGGCTTGCCTTGATGCACTGGTCATAGGCCGGCAGCGCCATCAGATGCGCCTCGCGCTTGCCATCCTTCCAACCGGCGTCGAGGTATTTCTTGCAGGCCGCTTCGGCCATCTTGAATTGCTCGAACAGCATCGCCGTGTCGGCGACTTCGAAATTGTGCTTCGAATATTCCCGCTCGGCCTGCAGGAAGACGTCGCCATAGGTAACCTTGGCATCGCCCTCGCGGCCGTTGAAGTTGAGGTCATAGACCCGGTCGACACCCTGCACATACATCGCGAGGCGCTCGAGCCCGTAGGTGAGCTCGCCCGCAACAGGCGCGCATTCGAAGCCGGCGACCTGCTGAAAGTAAGTAAACTGGCTGACTTCCATGCCGTCGCACCAGCACTCCCAGCCGAGGCCCCAGGCGCCCAGCGTCGGGCTCTCCCAGTCGTCCTCGACGAAACGGATGTCGTGCACGGCGGAATCGATGCCGATCGCGGCGAGCGACTTCAGGTACAGCTCCTGAAGGTTCGGCGGCGACGGCTTCATGATCACCTGGAACTGGTAGTAGTGCTGCATCCGGTTCGGGTTCTCGCCGTAGCGGCCATCCTTGGGCCGGCGCGAGGGCTGCACATAGGCGGCGTTCCAGGGCTTCGGCCCGAGCGCGCGCAGCGTGGTCGCCGGATGGAAGGTGCCCGCGCCCATCTCCATGTCGTAGGGCTGCAGGATCACGCAGCCCTGCTCGGCCCAGAATCGCTGGAGCGCGAGGATAAAGCCCTGGAACGAGCGTTCCGGGCGCATATGGGCGGGCAATGAGGCGTCCATCGTCAGATCAGGCTCTCGCGGGGGGTTTTGAATCGCGCGGGACCGTATCGACGGCGGGGGTGGGAATCAAGGCAAAGGGGGGCGAAAATGGCCGTAATTCCGGGGCGCCCGCAGGGCGAGCCCGGAATCCATTGTGCCTTTCGCTCCGTGGTTCGATGGATTCCGGGTTCTCGCTTCGCGAGCCCCGGAATGACACTTGAGCGGACGGACCCTACCCCGGCCTATAGGCTCCGGTCACGGGGTCCCGCTTCAGCGTCTGGACGGTCCCCGTAGAGGCGGCTTCAGCGACGCGCGACAGGCGCATCTCCTCCAGCTCCTCGTTGATCCTGATGGCGGTCTTGTAGGCCCAGCGGACCACGGCAAGCCCACCCAGGACGCCCGCGAATGCGACGAACGGCGGCATCGGTCGATCCTTGTTCAATGCTCAACCCCCACACGCATATTCGCGCACTCCGGGCCGCGCCGCAATTGGCCCGGCTCCCGGCATCCTTGGGACCAAATGGCGCGGGTGGCCCCCGCCTAGAACCCGAATTTCGCCCAAATCGCCCGCGTCTCGACGGCCGAGATCACCTCATCCGGCAGCCCAGCCATTGATTCTATGGCCGAAAGCTGGCCCGCGCCGGGCGATTTCCGCCCAAGCAGGCTGGAGAGCAGCCCGGTCGGCTGCGCGATCACAGGGGTGAGAACCTTGTCGCCAAAGCGGGCACGAAGAGTTGAGCGGAGATCGCCGATGCCGTCGGCGAGCCCCAGCGCGACCGAGGTTTCGCCGGCCCAGTACTCGCCGGTGAACAGCGTGTCGTCGGCCCCCTTCAACCTGGCGCCGCGGCTCTCCTTCACCAGCGCGATGAAGATCTGGTGAATCTCGCGCTGAAGCGCCTTCAGCTTGGCGACGTCGTCGGGGTTCTCAGGCAGGAACGGATCGAGCATCGCCTTGTGTGCGCCGGCCGTGTAGAGACGCCGCTCGATGCCGAGCCGCTTGATCGCCTCCTGAAAGCCGAAGCTGCCGCCGACCACGCCGATCGAGCCCAGGATCGAAGACGGATCGCAGAAGATCTCGTCGCCGGCGCAGGCGATCATGTAACCGCCCGAGGCCGCGACGTCCTCGACGAACACCAGCACGGGCAGCTTCTTCTCCGCCGCAAGCTGCCTGATGCGCAAGAAAATCTGGCGCGACTGCACCGGCGAGCCGCCGGGCGAATTGATCACCAGCGCCACCGCCTTGGCATTGCGCATGGAGAACGCCCGCTCCAGCACCCGCGCGACGGCTGCGAGCGTCATGCCCGGACGCAGCGGCGTCACCGCACCGATAACGCCTGACAGCCGCACCACCGGCACCACCGCCGCGCCTGGCCGTAAGCGCGCCGGCAGATATTGCAGGAGCTTGTCGGCAAGGCCGGAATTTTCGCGATCGTTCAATTGTTCGGCCATGGCCTTACCTCTGGTTAACCATTCTTTATCACGCGACTGTCATTGAAGGTGCCTGGAACGTGTTTTGCAGAATGCCCGTTGGCAAGCTGCAATAAGGCAGCGGAGGAAGCGACATGAAGGTCTATCTGCTGTTGATGCTGATCGGCGCGCTTTTCACGGCGATTCGCTTCACGTCCCCGCAAGAACAGCAGTCGGAATCGCTGCCCCAGTAAGCCGTCACGGCTCTGCCAGCGGCAAGACCGCTCTCCCCTCCAGAATATTCCTCACCTCATTTTTAGGCGCACGTGACTCATCATTGAGCATGAGGCCCGGCAGCAACCGCGTCGGCGCCCGGCCACCCTTGGCGGCGCGCACCAGCACACGGATCGCCGGCCTTCCCGCTTCGCCATGAACCGGCAGGATCGAGACGCTGCCGAAGCCGCGTGACAGCGCTGCCAAAACGTCAGCAACCCCATCCGCGCGCCAGATCAAGGTCAGCACACCATTCGATCGAAGGAGCCGCCGCGCTGCATGCACCCACGCATTCAGCGTCTCCTCCGTCGCGACATGCGCGGCATGACGCGACTCGTCTGGCGAGCCGCGATGCCTGAGGGCATCGTTGAAGGGCGGATTCATCAACACGCAGTCCGCACTGTCGGGCATGAGCCCATGTGCGGCAAAAGCCTGCGCATCCGCGGTGACATCGAGCACAATCACGTCCGCGGCAATCGCATTCGCAGCCGCATTGCCACGCGCGAGGTCCGCCAGTTCCGGATCGATCTCGACGAGGCAGAGGTCGATCCCGGCGACACGCCGGGCCAGCGCCAGGCCGGCCGTGCCGACGCCGGCACCCAGATCGACCACCCGATCGCCTTCGCGGGCCTCCGTCGCAGCGGCAAGCAGGATCGCGTCGTGGCCAGCGCGGTGGCCGGATCGCTTCTGCCTCAGGAGCAACTGGCCGCCGAGAAAGGCGTCCTCGGTGATATCGGTGACGACGTCAATCATCGCCGCGCAGTTCGTGGCTGAGCCCGGCCTCGGTCAGGAGCGCCCTCGCCTCGACGGCGTCGTCCTCATGGACCAGGATCCGGCGCGGCAGGACACCGAGCGAGCCTTCGATGATGCTCATGTTCTGGTCCAGCACCAGATGGTGGATGTTGGCGCCGTCGAGCAGCGCGCCGATCGCCGACACCAGCACGATATCATTGGTCCGAACCAGTTCACGCAAACGAGCCTCCTGCCTGAAAGGGGTTAAGCGGCAAATGTCAATGGTTCCGCAGCACTTGCCGCGTCCGCCTCCAGTTTCTATTGTCTTTCCATCAGAATAGCCCCTTCGGGGCAAATATTGGAGACCGGCGTGGCCGTCATCGTACCTTTCGAAACCCCCGGCGCGTCGATCGAAGAGCTGGTTGGCCTTGTCGCCCCTGACATGGAGCGCGTCAACGCCACGATCCTGTCGCGGACCGGTTCGGACGTGACCATGATCCCGGAGGTCGCCAACCACCTGATCTCCTCGGGCGGCAAGCGGCTGCGGCCGATGCTGACGCTGGCCATGGCCAACCTCGCCGGCTACACCGGCGACGGCCATATCAAGCTCGCCGCCTCCGTCGAGTTCATGCATACCGCCACGCTGCTTCACGACGACGTCGTCGACGAGAGCGAGATGCGCCGCGGCAAGCTGTCGGCGCGCATGCTCTGGGGCAACGAGGCGAGCGTGCTGGTTGGCGATTTCCTGCTGGGGCAGGCCTTCCGCATGATGGTCGAGGTCGGCTCGCTGCGCGCGCTCGACATCCTCTCGGCGGCCGCCGCCACCATCGCCGAGGGCGAGGTGATGCAGCTGGCCGCCGCCAAGAACACCGCGACAACCGAGGACGAATATCTCGCCGTGATCCGCGGCAAGACCGCCGAGCTATTCGCCGCCGCCTGCGAGGTCGGCCCTGTGATCGCCAACCGTCCGAAGGCGGAACAGACCGCCTGCCGCTCGGTCGGCATGAATCTCGGCATCGCGTTCCAGCTCGTCGACGACGTGCTCGACTATGGCGGCAAGAGCGCCAAGCTCGGCAAGAACACCGGTGACGATTTCCGCGAGGGCAAGATCACCCTCCCCGTCGTGCTCGCCTTCCGCCGCGGCAACGACACCGAGCGTGCCTTCTGGATCAAGGCGCTCGAACGCGGCGAGATCGGCGACACCGATCTCGATCACGCCATCGGCCTGATGAACAAGCACCGCGCGCTGGAAGACACGCTGAGCCGCGCCCAGCACTACGGTGCCATGGCGGTCGATGCACTGGCGCTGTTCCCGTCCTCGCCGATGAAGAGCGCGCTGGAGCAGGTGGTGGCGTTCTGTCTGGCACGGTCGCACTAGGCGCCAGCCCACCTCGCTTCCGCACAGCGATTGACCCAGCAAACTTGTACATACCGCTCCCTCCGCGTCATTGCGAGCGCAGCGAAGCAATCCAGATTCCCTCGGCGGAAATAGTCTGGACTGCTTCGCTGCGCTCGCAATGACGGAGCAACAGGCGCGAACAGCGCTCTCCAACTTTCATCTCCAATCTCACCACATTTTCTGCAACGTCGCGCTCCTTCGATTTACAACTCGTCGTAACTTGCATTTTGCAAGTCACTGCCCTACCTTCCCTGCCATGCAGCCAAAGTCCCCGTCCGTCCAGGAATGCCCGGTCGGGCGCGCCGTCGAAACGGTCGGCGAGTGGTGGAGCATCCTGATCCTGCGGGATGCGTTTCAGGGTTCGACCCGCTTCGACGAATTCGAGCGCAATCTCGGCATCGCGCCGAATATCCTGTCGAGGCGCCTCGCACATCTGACCAAGACCGGCATGTTCGTCCGCCGCCGCTATCAGGAGCGGCCGCCGCGCTACGAATATGTGCTGACGGACAAGGCGCGGGATTTCTTCCCCGTGATCGTGGCGCTGCTCGCCTGGGGCAACAAGCATCTCGCCCCGAAGGGCGAATCCATCTTGCTGGCGAGCCGGAACGATGCTCGTCCGTTGGATCCGGTGGTAGTCGATGCCGCCGACAGACAGCCGATCACGCTCGCCAATACGATCGCCATTCCCGGGCCGCGCGCGAGCCGCGGGATGCGGGCTCGGCTCGCTTCGCTCAAGGCCATGAACCCGGCGGTCGCGCCGACTGGAGACTGAGATGCGTCGTATCGTCGTGACGGGTATGGGCGCGGTGTCGCCGCTCGGCTGCGGTGTCGAGATATCCTGGCGGCGGCTGCTCGCCGGTCAAAGCGGGCTGCGACCGCTGCCGGAATGGGCGCAGGTCCTGCCGGCGCGCATTGCCGGCCTGGTGCCCGACAAGGCGGACGACGCCGAGGGGGGCTTCGATCCCGCGCAAGCCGCCGCGCCAAAAGACCAGCGCAAGATGGACCGCTTCATTCTGTTCGCCCTGCTCGCCACCGCGGAGGCTGTCGCGCAGGCCAAATGGACGCCGCAGGAGGCTCACGCGCAGGAACGGACGGCGACGATCATCGCCTCCGGCGTCGGCGGCTTCCCCGCAATGGCGGAGGCGGTGCGCATCACGGAGCAGCGCGGCGCGCGCCGGCTGTCGCCGTTCACCATCCCCTCGTTCCTCGCCAACCTCACCGCCGGCCACGTCTCGATCAAATACGGCTACAAGGGCGCGCTGGGCACGCCAGTCACTGCGTGTGCCGCCGGCGTGCAGGCCATCGGCGATGCCGCGCGCATGATCCGCGCGGGCGAGGCCGATGTCGCCATCTGTGGCGGCGCCGAGGCCTGCATCGACATCGTCAGCCTCGGCGGCTTCGCGGCGGCGCGTGCGCTGTCGAGCTCTTTCAACGACGCGCCTGCCCGTGCTTCACGCCCGTTCGATCGCGACCGCGACGGTTTTGTCATGGGTGAAGGCGCCGGCATTCTGGTCGTCGAAGAGCTGGAGCACGCGCTGGCGCGCGGCGCCACGCCGATCGCCGAGGTTGTCGGCTACGGCACCACGGCGGACGCCTATCACATGACATCGGGTCCGCCGGATGGCGAGGGCGCACGCCGCGCCATGGAGATCGCGCTCCGCCAGGCGAGACTTGCCCCCGCCGAAATACAGCATCTGAATGCGCATGCGACCTCGACCCCGGCCGGCGACGAGAGCGAACTCGGCGCGATTCGTGCGCTGTTCGGCCGCAACCGCGGCATTGCTGTCAGCGCAACCAAGTCGGCCACCGGCCATCTGCTCGGTGCCGCTGGCGGGCTGGAGGCGATCTTCACCGTGCTCGCCCTACGCGACCAGATCGCGCCGCCGACGCTCAATCTCGAGAACCCCGACGCGAACGCCGACGGCATCGACATCGTCGCAGGCGGTGCGCGGTCGATGCCGATGCGCTACGCCATCTCCAACGGCTTCGGTTTCGGCGGGGTCAACGCCAGCGTGATCTTCCGCCGCATGGGCTGAACGAGATGGCTTTGCAATCGTGGCGCGCTGCGCTACGAAAACAGCATGCTTGAAACCAATCTCTGGCTGTTCCTGGCTGCCGCCGTTGTCATCGCCGCCGTTCCCGGCCCCGGCATTTTCTATGTCGCGGCACGAACGCTTTCGGCGGGCCGCGCCAGTGGTTTTGCGTCGACCGCAGGTACGGCGCTCGGCGGCCTGGTTCATGTCGTGGCAGGCAGCCTCGGCATCTCCGCGATCATCCTCGCCAGCGCCGAGCTGTTTGCTGCCGTGAAATTCATTGGTGCGCTGTATCTGCTCTGGCTCGGCGTCAAGATCTTTCGCGGCGCCGGCCGCGCGCTGACGCTGGAGAGCGAGGGCGTCGGCGACAAGCGGGCGTTCCGTGACGGCGTGCTGGTCGAGGCACTGAATCCGAAGACCGCGGCGTTCTTCCTCGCCTTCATCCCGCAATTCCTTGATCCCTCGGCGTCTCATCCCGCGCTGCAATTCATCGTGCTCGGCACGATCTCGGTGACGATGAACACGCTTGCCGATGTCGTCGTCGTGCTGATGGCGTCCGCAACGCGCAGGCATTTGACCGGACGGCCGCACCTGATGCGGCGCCTCACCCAGGGCTCCGGCGTGTTCATCGCCGGTCTTGGCCTGTCGCTCGCACTGGCGCGGCGGCCGGTAAATGGATAGCCACGATGCTCGTTCCGCAAAGTCGCTATTACGAGTCTCACGGACTACGGCTGCATTATGCCGATTGGGGCAACGAAGGTGCGCCGCCTCTCATGCTGGTCCATGGCGGCCGCGATCATTGCCGGAGCTGGGACGCCATTGCCCGCCCGCTGCGTCAGCATTTTCATGTGATCGCGCCCGACCTGCGCGGCCACGGCGATTCCGACTGGACCCGCGGCGGCAGCTACGCGCTGACGGAGTATGTCTACGACCTCATCCAGCTCGTCCGCGCCATCGCAGCGCCTCAAGTGACGCTCATCGGCCATTCGATGGGCGGCATGGTAAGCCTGATCTTTTCGGGGGCATTCCCCGAGCTGGTCTCGAAGCTCGTCGTGCTCGACGGTGTGACGATGTTGCCCGATGCGCCCAAGCCGCCGACGCACGAGCGCATCAGCAAATGGGTGAGCCAGCTCGACAGGCTGCACGATCGCACGCCGCGCCGCTATTCGACCCTGGAAGATGCGGCCGCGCAGATGGTGCTTCACAACAAGCGGCTGTCACGCGAGCTCGCGCAGCATCTTGCGACCCATGGCGCGCGCCGGAACGAGGACGGCACCTATAGCTGGAAATTCGATCCCTACCAGCGCGCCTCGGCGCCGCACCGGCTCTGGCCGGACGATCACGTCGCGCTGTGGTCGCGGATCGCCTGCCCGACGCTGCTACTGAACGCCGGCGAAAGTTTTCTCGCCGGCGCGCGCTCGGCGGGACTGGAGCGCTATTTCCAGCAGGCGCGCGTCGAGACCATCGCCGGGGCCGGACACTGGCTGCAACACGACAAGCCGGATGAGGTGCTGGGCGAGATCCGACGGTTTCTGGGGCTGGAGAGCATCGACTAGCTCCGCTGCCGTAGGGTGGGCAAAGCGTAGCGTGCCCACCGGCTGTCACGATCGGCGAAAGATCGCGGGCACGGCGCTTGCGCGCCTTTGCCCACCCTACAGGACCGTCGGCGAAAAAATACCTAGCTCAACGTTCCCGCATGCACCCACCAGCCGGGGTGATCCCTGTGGATCTTCTCGGCGGCGGCGTGCGCGTCGCTCGGCGCGCCATAAATCGCGAAGCAGGTCGCACCCGAGCCGGACATGCGTGCGAGCTTGACACCGGCGGAAGAGCGCAAGGCTTCCAGCACATCACCGATCACCGGCTCGATGCGCAGCGCGGGGGCTTCGAGGTCATTGGCGACGGTTTCGAGAACCTCGACCCAATCGGCAATCGATCCGCCCTCGCCCGGCCAGGCCGGAGCTCCGAGGACCGAAGTGGCCCCGACCAGCAATTCGCCATTGCGCAGGCCCAGCGCCTGGAACACGTCCTTGGTCGCGACCGGCACGCGCGGATTGACCATCACGCAGGGCATGCTCGGCAAGGCCAGCGGCAGCAGCTGCTCGCCGACGCCAGTCATGTCGCAGGCGCGCGAAAGCAGGCACACCGGCACGTCGGCGCCGGTCGCGAGCGCGACTTGCTGGAGCCTGGGATCATCGAGCGGAAGATCGTTGAGACGCGCCAGCAGCCGCAGCGCCGCAGCGGCATCGGCCGAGCCGCCGCCGATCCCGGCTGCGACCGGCAAAACCTTGTCGAGCGCGAAAGCGCCGAGCTTCAAGTTCGGCACGGCGTCCGCCAACAGCTTGGCGGTTTTGAACACGAGATTGTCCGAGGCCTCGCCGCAAGCCGCCGCAAGCGGCCCCGTGGTCGCAAGCCTGAGCTCGCTACCCGGCTCCAGGGTGAGCCGGTCGGCACAGTCGGCAAACGCGACCACGCTTTCGAGATCATGATAGCCGTCGGCGCGACGGCCGACCACGCGAAGGCTTAAGTTGACCTTCGCGCGCCCTTCTTCAACCAACGCCGGCATTGGCGATGCCCCCTCAACGCAACCTTAACCGCCCTTGTCGTCGTCTTTCTTCTTGTCCGCCTGCGCGGCCGAAGAGTTCGAGCTATCGTCGGTGAGGCCGTTCGCGATCTTGGCCTCGATCTTCGGAAGCTCCTCCGGCTCGGGCTTGAGATCACGGGCATGCGCCCACTGGAATTTGGCTTCCAGGGTACGGCCGACGCGCCAATAGGCGTCGCCGAGATGGTCGTTGATGGTGGGATCTTCGGGCTTGAGGTCGATGGCGCGCTCGAGATTCTTCACCGCCTCTTCGTAGTTGCCGATGCGGTAATAGGCCCAGCCGAGCGAGTCGACGATGTAGCCGTCGTCGGGACGCTGCTCGACGGCACGCTTGATCATCTTCATGCCTTCGTCGAGATTCACGCCCTGGTCGATCCAGGAATAGCCGAGATAGTTCAGGACGTGCGGCTGGTCGGGCTGGAGCTCGAGCGCCTTCTTCATGTCGGCCTCGGCCTTCGCCCATTGCTTGGAGCGCTCCTCGCAGATGCCGCGATAATAGTACCAGACGCTGTTGGCCTTGTCGTTGCCGGCAGGCAGCACGTCGATGCCCTGCGAATAGGTCGCCCCGCAGTCGCCGAACTTCTTGCGGCCGCGCTCGATATTGCCGAGCGCCATGATGGCTTCGAGATCCTTGGGATCCTCCGATGTCACGCCCTTGAGGATCTTGATCGCCTCGTCGGTGCGATCGGCGGAGTCCAGATCGATGGCGAGCTGGATCTGCGCGTTGCGCTTCAATGGCGAGCTCGACGGCACGCGCTCATAGATCTTGATCGCCATCTGCGGACGCTTCACGGATTCATAGAGGTCGGCGAGCGAGAGCAAGGCCAGGGGATGAGTGGGCTGGAGATAGAGCGCGAGCTGGAGATAGACCAGCGCAAGATCCTCGCCGCCGCGGCGGGTCAGCGTGGCGCCGATGCCGTAAAGCGCCTCGGCCGCGCCGGCCTGCGCGGAATCGACCAGCGGCGGCAGCTTCTTGCCCGCCTTGGTCTCACGCAGACCTTCCACGATCAGCGGATGACGGGCGAGCTTCTTGTCGAATGCTTCGTAGATCGCGGTTGCCGAGGCGGCGTCCTTGTTGCGCGACAGCCAGCGTGCATAGGCCTCGGTGACGCGCAGCATGGAATCGTCGAGCTTGTAGGCGCGCTCGAAGCGGGCGCCCGCGTCCTTCTCCTTGCCGGCGTTCTCGAGGATCATGCCGGCGTGCAGGTCCTTGAACAACGGATACCATTCCGGGCCTGCGAGCTTGTCGATGGTCGCAACCGCACCCTTGGCGTCGCCCGCGCCATAGGCGGCCCAGCCGGACAGCAGCGTCGCGACGAGATCGGTAATCGGTCCGCGGACCGACTGGTTGATGTTGCTCTGCGCGCTCGGATACTTCTTCAGCTTCAGATCATGCACGCCGACCACCAGGCGAGCGACGCGATTGGTCTTGTCGATGGTGAGAATCCGCT
Organism: Bradyrhizobium sp. UFLA06-24; assembly: GCF_054967145.1. NCBI lineage: Bacteria > Pseudomonadati > Pseudomonadota > Alphaproteobacteria > Hyphomicrobiales > Nitrobacteraceae > Bradyrhizobium > Bradyrhizobium sp. UFLA06-24. The sequence continues at coordinate 46,250 of NZ_JADFUE010000024.1, read as the reverse complement.
CGGCGAGCTTGACCGCTTCGTCGATGTCGCCGTCGTCGACCGACGAAATGAAGGCGCGATCGAGCAGTTCGTTGTTCTTGGGATCGGTCCGCAGCGCGGAGCGGTAGAACGCGGCAGCCGAGGTCGCATCCCGCTCGACGCTGGCGTGACGGGCGGCAAGATAGCTGCCGGCGCTGGTGAGCGACTTCAGATCGTTCCGGGTCGGAAACTGCGCCGCCGTGTCGGCCGGATGATCCGGTGTCTGCGCCAGCACCGCGCTGGGGACCGCCACGATTGCGGAGCCGGCAAGAGCGATGGCAGCAGCAGTCCAGCGGTTGAAACGATTTGAGAACATCAGGGCTCGCCTTGAGTTGGTGGTGCCTGGGTTTGGAGCAAAGGCCGTCTCGCACGCGAACGCGGCCGGCGACATCGGGACCCGGAACCGTCGGTCCGGACAATGCCGCTTTTGGCGCTTCACCGCAAGGATTCGGACCGGGCGATCCCCTCCGCACGCCCCAAATCGGCCAAGTCACCGTTCAAGTGACCGTCGAGAGGCCCCAAGACGCCGCTACTATGGCCTTATCGTGACCAGGGGCACCCGCAGGACTCCCGTTCTCACGCGAACGTGCGCTACATCACGCTTCGGAGCCATTTGGCGCCCTTGCGCGCCTACATCGCTTCGTAGTTCGGCCCGCCGCCCCCTTCCGGAGGAACCCAGGTGATGTTGCCGTTGGGATCCTTCACGTCGCAGGTTTTGCAATGGACGCAGTTCTGCGCGTTGATCTGGAAGCGCGGGCTGCCGCCCTCCTCAACCCATTCGTAAACGCCGGCCGGGCAATAGCGATTCGAAGGGCCGGCGAAGACGTCGTGCTCCGACGTCTTCTGGAGGTTCATGTCGGTAACCTTCAGGTGGACCGGCTGATCCTCCTCATGGTTGGTGTTGGACAGGAACACCGAGGAGAGCTTGTCGAACGAGATCTTGCCGTCGGGCTTCGGATAGGCCTTTGGTGCGTGGCTCTTGGCCGGATCGAGCGTCGCGCGATCCGGCTTGGCGTGCGACTGAGTGCCGAACAGCGAGGCACCGAACAGCGTGTTGCACCACATGTCGAAGATGCCGAGCCCGGCCCCGATGAAGGTGCCAAACTTCGACAAGAGCGGCTTGGCGTTGCGGACCGGATAGAGGTCCTTGCCCACGACGGAATCGCGCCAGGCGTTCTCGTATTCGACGAGTTCGTCATTGGCGCGATCGGCGGCGAGCGCAGCTGCGACATGCTCTGCGGCCAGCATGCCGGTGCCCATCGCATTGTGCACGCCCTTGATCCGCGGCACGTTGACGAACCCCGCCGCGCAGCCGATCAGCGCGCCGCCGGGGAAGCTCAGCCGCGGCACCGATTGATAGCCGCCTTCGGTGATCGCACGCGCGCCGTAAGCGAGCCGCTTGCCGCCTTCGAGCGTCGCACGCACTGCGGGATGGTTCTTGACGCGCTGGAATTCGTCGAACGGCGAAAGATACGGATCGTTGTAGTTGAGGTGGACGACGAAGCCGATCGAGACCAGGTTTTCGTCATAGTGATAGAAGAACAGGCCACCGCCGGTATCGTTCTTGAGCGGCCAGCCGACCGCGTGCTGGACCAGTCCCTTCTGGTGCTTGGCGGGATCGATCTGCCAGACTTCCTTGAGGCCGATGCCGAACTTCGGCGGTTCGCTCTTGGCGTCGAGCGCGAACTTGTTGATGAGCTGCTTGCTCAGGCTGCCGCGCGCGCCTTCGGCAAACAGCGTGTACTTGCCGAGCAACTCCATGCCGCGGGTGAAGGAGTCCTTCGGCTTGCCGTCGCGGCCGACGCCCATGTCGCCGGTGGCGATGCCCTTGACCTTGCCCTTCTCGTCATAGAGCACTTCGGCGGCGGCAAAGCCCGGATAGATCTCGACGCCGAGCGCCTCGGCCTTGCGCGCGAGCCAGCGGCAGACATTGCCGAGCGAACCGATATAGCAGTGATGGTTGTCCATCAGCGGCGGCATGATGAAGTTCGGCAGCTTGATCGCGCTGGTCTCGGTGAACCAGAAGAAGCGGTCGTCCTTCACCTGCGTCTTCAGCGGGCAATCGGAATCCTCGCGCCAGTCCGGGATCAGCTTGTCGAGCCCGGCCGGGTCGATCACGGCGCCGGAGAGAATATGCGCACCGACCTCGGAGCCCTTCTCCACGACGACGACGTTGAGATCGGCGTTGATCTGCTTCAGCCGGATCGCGGCGGCCAGGCCCGAGGGACCGGCGCCGACGATAACGACGTCGAATTCCATGGATTCGCGCGGGGGAAGTTCTTCGGTGCTCATCTGATCTCAGCCCTTGAGACGGTTCCTCGTCATTTGCGCCCCCTTGTTTCCGATTTTTCCGGGTAGGACAACCACGGAAATGCGTTCCGCTGGGATGCAAGGCGCCTTAAGATGAACTAATAGTCTGACTTTCCGATGATCCCCGAGCCCGCACCCACTGTCCGAGAGCTTCTCGCCTTCTATCTGGAGGCCGGTGTCGACTGCGCGCTCGCCGAGGAACCGATCGACCGCCTGGCGGAATTAGACGCCCCGCCGCCGGCACCTCGCGTAGCGCCGGTCGAGGCACCGCGCCCTGTCGCCGCGCCTGCGGTGATCCGTGGCGAGGCCGCTCCGGCCCCCGACGTCGCGATTGCCTCGGCACGCGAGGCCGCGCGCACCGCGCCTACGCTCGAGGCGCTTCGCGAACTCATGCAGAACTTCGAAGGCTGCGCGCTGAAACACACCGCGACGCGGCTGGTGTTCGCGGACGGCAATCCGCAGGCGCGCATCATGTTCGTCGGCGAGGCGCCCGGCCGCGACGAGGACATCGAGGGGCTGCCTTTCGTCGGGCGCAGCGGAAAGCTGCTCGACCTGATGATTGGTGCGATCGGGCTCAATCGTACCACGGCCTACATCACCAACGTCATCCCTTGGCGGCCGCCGGGCAATCGCACGCCGACGCCGCAGGAGACACAAATCTGCCTGCCGTTCATCCAGCGCCATATCGAATTGGTGAATCCCGACGTGCTGGTAACGCTCGGCAATCCCTCGACGCAGACGCTGCTGTCCACCCGCGAAGGCATCATGCGCACGCGCGGCCGCTGGTTCGACTACGAGACCGGCCAACGCACCATCCGCGCACTGCCGACGTTCCACCCGGCCTATCTCTTGCGTTCGCCGTCCTACAAGCGTCTAGCCTGGCAGGATCTGCGGGCGATCGCGAGGGCATTGGCGGGGGCGTGAGGCGGCGGAAATCTCTCTCCCGGTCATTGCGAGCGCAGCGAAGCAATCCAGAATCCCTCCGCTGAGACAGTGTGGATCGCTTCATCGCAAGGGCTCCTCGCAATGACTGCGGAGACAGTTCGCTAAGTCCCCTTTGGCCGCACGATCGCCCAGCCGATGCGCAATAATCCCTGGCGCCCGGTCACCAGCCATTCGAAGGCGCGCGGCACTTCCGGCACAATGCCGGGAAAGCGCGCGAGGATTTCGGGGGGCGGAGTCCCGGCGGTATCGGAGGCACGCCAGACCACCACGCCGCCGCTCTCGCCGAATTTGGCCTGTGACATCCACGGCGTGCGTCCAGGATCAGCATCGATGAACAGATGCGGCCGGCCGGAATGCAGCGCGATCAGGCTCGCGAGCTGGGTTTCGCCGGCGACCGCGCGCAGGCGATGGTTGGTGCGGCGGGCAAAGCTCTCGTCGAAGAAATCCGAGATCGCGCGCGCCGGCATCGAGGTCGCGATCTCGCCGGCACCCGTCCAGGGTAGGAACAGCACAGCCAGCACGACGCCGAGGGCGGGTGCGACAATGGCCGCGAGCCACACGGTCCGCAGCATCCGTGCCCGACGCATCGCGATGAGATCGCCTGATACGACAACCATGGCAAGGCCCGACATGAGCAGCAGGACGCCCGGGCCGCCGATGACGGCGTCGAATCCGAACACGCCTGATATCAGGACCGCCCCGAGTTCAGGCGCCAGCGCAAAGAAATAGACGAAGTTGCGCGCGAGCGGCTCGACCGGCGGCCGGTAGATGATCGGCGCCTCCTCGCCCTTACCGGCGAACAGGGGCGTGTTGAGGAAACCCAGCACCGGAACCGCCACGGCTCCGAGCGCAAGCCCGCCGAACAGCCAGGCGGCGTGGATCGCGCGCGCGCTGAGGTTGGCAAATTGCGGCAGCGCCGGCAGCACGAGGGTCTCGGCGCGCATCAGCCAGACGGCATAAGGCAGCGCCAGCACGGCGACGACGATGAGCGCGAACAGCGGATCGAGCGCGCGCAAGGTCCGGCGGCCGCCCGCGGTCGCGAGCGCGAAGATGACAAGCAGCGCGAGCAGGTAGATCGCGGCCGGCGTGGTCAGGAGCAAGAGGCCTGCTTCGATCGACCAGGCGAACCAGGCATTGCCGCGGCGCTGTCCGATGATCTGCCAGGAATGCAGCAGCAACAGCGTCCAGAGCGGCCGCGCCAGCACCAGGGGACCAAAATCGAGCGCGGACGAGGAGAAGGCCAGCACCGTCATGGTCAAGAGCACGGCGAGCACCGCCTGCTGCGTGCCGACCACCGCGCGCGCCAGGTGGTAGAGCGCGACGAAGGTCGCGATCTCGCAGAGCTCAGCGAGCACGTAGACGCCGAACATGTGGCCGCCCGCAGCGCGATAGGCGATGTCGGCGAGCCAGATCGAGAGCGGCGGGCCGAGATCAGTGCCGACCTGATATTCCCGGCCGAAGGCCAGCAGGGTCGCAAGGCTGCCGGGCGGGCTGCGATAGAACAACAGAGCGACCAGCAGCCACATCGCTGCCTGGAGCAGCACAGCGATCCAGACGATCAGCCGCGGCCGGGCGCGAATGAGCTCGATGACCAGGGAGGTAAACCGCATGCAACGCCCGAAAGATGCAGCCAACCCGTCCAGCCGGCCCTATTCGCTCAAGACTATTTTGATAAAGCGCGCTGCGCGTCGTGGCAACGACCGTCTGCGCTAGAGACCTGCTGAAACGTCGATTTCAACTGCGGTCTCAACCACCTCCACGTCGGCGACCTCGAACAGATCGCGCACCGGTTCGACCGTCCAGGGCATATGCTTGGCGCGGGCGGCGGCGACCGGAGCGAAGAAGCTGCGGTGGTGGATGGTGGGGCCGAGGCGATTGAGGGCGTCGAGATGCTCCGGGACGCCATAGCCCTTGTGCTGCTCGAAGCCGTAGCCCGGGCAGTCCTGCGCCAGCGCGCACATCAGCCGGTCGCGCGTCACCTTGGCGACGATGGAGGCGGCGGCGATCGACAGCACGATGCCGTCACCGCCGATCACGGCCTCGCAGTCGCAAGGCGTGTCGAGCCGATCGCGGCCGTCGACGAAGACATGGCGGGGCGCTTCGGGCAGCGCGAGCACCGCGCGCTTCAACGCCCACAGCGAGGCGCGCAGGATGTTGTCGCGGTCGATGCGCGCGGGCGAAGCGATGGCGACCGAGACCTGGGCGGTGGCGCAGATCTTGTCGAACAGCTTTTCGCGTTCTTCCGCCGTCAGCCGTTTCGAATCATCGATGCCGCGCGGGATGCGGTCGGGATCGAGAATCACCGCGGCCGCCACCACCGGGCCGGCCAGCGGCCCGCGGCCGGCCTCGTCGCAGCCCGCGATCGGCCAGACGCCGCGCTTGATCAGCGCGCGCTCGCGGCGGAAGCTCGCCTTGGCCGGCGCGGCCTTCCTGGCGACGTCCTTCTCCGGTGCGTCCTTGGCCGGCTTCTTGGCGGATTTGTCCCGAATCATGGCCGGGATCGTGCGCAAGCCGCCCGGCCAGCGCAACCGGGAACCCCACGCAATTCCCGTTATTCATCAGCGTCAGTCCGCCAGATGCACCCGCCTGTCGTCGCCGACTTCGATGCCGGGCGCGACCACGACCTCCCAGGGATGGCCGTCGGGATCGGCGAAATAGCCGGAATAGCCGCCGTAATCGGTCTCATGCGCGGACTTGAGCAGGATGGCGCCTTTGCTGAGCGCAAACATCAGCACCGCATCGACCTCCTCGCGCGAGGCGCAGTTCCACGCCACCGTGACGCCGCGGAAGGTCGTGGGCCTCGGCTTGTGAGGCAGCCTGGCATCGGCAGCGAGCTGGTCCCAGTGAAACAGGGCAAGCAGCGGACCGCCGGTGTCGTAGAACGCGACGGCCTCGCCTGTCGCCTTCAGCCGGCGTGAAAAGCCGAGCGCGTCGTAAAAGGCGATGCTGGTGCGGATGTCGCTGACGCCGAGCGTGATCACCGTCAGTCGCGGCACCGGGGCCGGTAGTTCCTTACTCATCGCACGCCTCGCGGGACCTCGTCTGTCAGAACAGGCTGAGCTGCTCGCCGTTCTGCTTCGGTCGCACAAAGTGATCCGTTGTCAGCTTCGAGCGGCGCTTGTTGAGACCGAGCCTGTCGCAGGCGATCTCGAAGCGGCGGCCGATGGTCCAGGCCATCGGTCCGGTGCCCTTCATCCGCTCACCCCATTTCGAATCGTAATCGCGACCGCCGCGCATGTCGCGGATCAGCGTGAAAACGTGGCGGTAGCGGTCCGGATAGTTCGCCATCAGCCATTCGCGGAAGAGATCGCGCACCTCGAGCGGCAGCCGCAGCAGCACGTAGGACGCTTCCTTGACGCCGGCATGGGCGGCCGCATCGAGAATGCGCTCGATCTCGGAATCGTTCAGCGCGGGGATCACGGGCGCGACCATCACGGTGGTCGGAATGCCGGCCTCCGAGAGCTGCTTCAGCGCCTCCAGTCGCTTCGGCGGCGTCGAGGCCCTCGGCTCCATGGTCCGCGCCAGCTTCGGATCGAGCGAGGTCACCGAAATCGCGACCTTGGCAAGGTTGCGCCTGGCCATCGCTGCGAGAATGTCGATGTCTCGTGTGACCAGCGCGGATTTGGTGACGATGCCGACGGGATGGCCGGTGCGCTCCAGAACCTCCAGAATGCCGCGCATGATTTTGCGCTCGCGCTCGATCGGCTGATAGGGATCGGTGTTGGTGCCGATCGCGATCATCCGCGGCTCATAGCCCGATGCCGCGAGCTCCTTCTCGAGCAGAACAGGCGCCTCGGGCTTCACGAACAGCTTTGCCTCGAAGTCGAGCCCCGGCGACAGGCCGAGATAGGCGTGCGTCGGCCGCGCGAAGCAATAGACGCAGCCGTGCTCGCAGCCGCGATAGGGATTGATCGAGCGATCGAAGCCGATGTCGGGGGAATCGTTGCGGGTGATCACCTTGCGCGACGTATCGACACCGACACTGGTCTTGAACGGCGGCAGTTCCTCAAGGCTCTGCCAGCCGTCGTCGAAGGCGACGCGCGCCTCGGCCTCATAACGGCCACTGGCATTGGACTGGGCGCCCCGCCCTCGCCGGCGTGCGCGGTCGATGGCGACACCAAGTTCTGGAAAATCGGCGGGGAAATCAGAAGGCGCACCCGCCGGCTCGGAGGGCGCCGTGACCGGCGGGTGCTTGAGAGCAGAAGAAGATGCTGGACTCATGCAAGCAAGATAACACGCAAAAGGAACAAATCAAGAACAAGAATCGAAAACGCGAAAACAACCCCATGCACAGTAGCGCTGCCCAAGCTTCACGCGTCGAGGTTTGACCTCACGCAACACCGCGTGACCCCGATGCCGTTTGATGTGGGAAAAGGATCGATCTCGCCGGAACTCGGTTGGTGACGATCTCCGGTGAAGGTCGGCAGGAATATGACATCTCAACAACAATCGGCCGCTGCAAGCAGCGACCTCGATCTCCTTGATCGCTATTGGCGGGCGGCGAACTACCTCTCCGTTGGACAGATCTATCTTCTGGACAATCCGCTCCTGCGCGAGCCGTTGGTCCCTGCGCACATCAAGCCGCGGCTGCTCGGTCATTGGGGCACGACGCCGGGGCTGAACTTCATCTATGCCCACCTCAACCGCGCCATCCGCGCCCAGGATCTCAACGTCATCTATGTCTGCGGTCCCGGCCATGGCGGACCCGGCATGGTCGCCAACACTTATCTCGAAGGCAGCTACAGCGAGATCTACCCCGATATCGGGCGGGATACGGACGGATTGCGCAAGCTGTTCAGGCAGTTCTCCTTCCCTGGAGGCATTCCGAGCCACGCGGCGCCGGAGACGCCGGGCTCGATCCACGAAGGCGGCGAGCTCGGCTACGCGCTGGTGCACGCCTACGGCGCGGCGCTCGACAATCCCGACCTCATCGTCGCCTGCGTCGTCGGCGACGGCGAGGCCGAGACCGGCCCGCTCGCGGCGTCCTGGCACTCCAACAAGTTCCTGAACTCGGCGCATGACGGCGCGGTGCTGCCGATCCTGCACCTCAACGGCTACAAGATTGCCAACCCGACCGTGCTCGGCCGGATGCCCGACAGCGAGATCCGCGAGCTCTTCCGCGGCTTCGGCCACGAGCCGCTGTTCGTCGAAGGCGACGATCCCAAGGTAATGCACCGGGCCATGGCCGATGCGCTCGACGTCGCGCTCGCCAGCATCCGCTCGATCCAGCAGCACGCCCGCGACGGGCGCAAGACGATCGAGCGGCCGCGCTGGCCGATGATCGTTCTGCGCAGCCCGAAGGGCTGGACCGGCCCGAAGGAAGTCGACGGCAAGAAAGTCGAAGGCTTTTGGCGCGCGCATCAGGTGCCGGTCGCAAGTTGTCGCGAGGAGCCGGCGCATTTGAAGATCCTTGAGGACTGGATGCGCAGCTACGAGCCTGAAAAACTGTTCGACAAGAACGGCGCGCTCGTTCCCGAGCTGCAGGCGCTCGCTCCCCAGGGCAACAGGCGCATGGGCGCCAATCCCCACGCCAATGGCGGCCTGCTGAAGAAGGAGCTGAAGCTGCCGGACTTCCGTAAATTTGCCCTCGAGGTGCCGCAGCCAGGCTCTGTGACGGGAGAAGCGACGCGCGAGCTCGGCAAATTCCTGCGCGACGTCATCCGGCTCAACGCCGGGGAACGAAATTTCCGCATCATGGGACCGGACGAGACCGCGTCAAACCGGCTGGATGCGGTGTTCGACGCCACAGAACGCGTCTGGATGGAGCCGATCGAACCCTACGACGTCCACCTCGCGCAGGACGGCCGCGTGATGGAGGTCTTGAGCGAGCATCTCTGCCAGGGCTGGCTCGAGGGCTATCTGCTCACCGGCCGGCACGGCTTCTTCTCCTGCTACGAGGCCTTCATCCACATCGTGGATTCCATGTTCAACCAGCATGCCAAATGGCTGAAGGTGGCGCGGCATCTGCCATGGCGGCGACCGATCGCCTCGCTCAACTATCTCCTGACCTCGCATGTGTGGCGCCAGGACCATAACGGCTTCAGCCATCAGGACCCCGGCTTCGTCGATCTCGTCGCCAACAAGAAGGCCGACATCGTCCGCATCTACTTCCCGCCGGATGCCAACACGCTGCTGTGGATCGCCGACCACTGTCTGCGCACCTACAACCGCATCAACGTCATCGTCGCCGGCAAGCAGCCGGCGCCGCAATGGCTGTCGATGCCGGAGGCCGCGACGCATTGCGATGCGGGCATCGGCATCTGGAATTGGGCCGGCACAGCGGACACGAGCGGCGAGCCCGACGTGGTGATGGCCTGCGCCGGCGACGTGCCGACGCTGGAGACGCTCGCCGCCGTCGACCTCTTGCGCAAGGCGCTGCCGGACCTGAAGATCCGCGTCGTCAACGTCGTCGACCTCATGACGCTGCAACCGAAGGAGCAGCATCCACACGGGCTGAGCGATCGCGACTTCGACTCGCTGTTCACGCGCGACAAGCCAGTGATCTTCGCCTATCACGGTTATCCCCACCTCATCCATCGTCTGACCTATAATCGCACCAACCATGCCGGCATGCATGTGCGCGGCTTTGCCGAGGAAGGCACCACGACGACGCCGTTCGACATGGTCGTGCTCAACGAGCTCGACCGCTATCACCTCGCGATCGAGGCGATCGAACGCGTGCCCGATCTGGCGACCAGGGCTGCGCATGTGAAGCAGCAATTTCGTGACAAGCTGATCGAGCATTCGCGCTACGTGCGCGAGCACGGCGAGGACATGCCGGAAATCCAGCAATGGGTCTGGCAGAACAGCGCCGGCGGCACCACGCCGGCCGAAGCCGGCGATTGACGGCGCCATGACGGACACGGTCCTCGTTCTCAACTCGGGCTCGTCGAGCATCAAGTTCGGCCTGTTCGACATCTCGACGGCCGAGCCCGCCCTGCTTTGCAACGGAGCGCTGGACGAGCACGAGGCGAAGCCGCGGCTTGTGGCCAAGAGCCCCTCGGGCGACATGCTGTTCGAGGCGCAGCGGGAGGCCTCGGATGGCGACGGCGGTCATCTGTTCGCCGACGTGCTCGGCTTCATCGAAGACCGTTTCGGCGAAGGCCGCTTGCGCGCGGTGGGGCACCGCATCGTCCACGGCGGTGCCGAATATTCCGGCCCCGTCGTGCTGACCGATGACATCGCCGCCAGGCTTGAGGCACTGACGCCGCTGGCGCCGCTGCACCAGCCGCGCTGCCTGGCACCGGTCCGCGCCCTTGGCGCACTCCGTCCCGCACTGACGCAGATCGCCTGTTTCGATACCGCCTTCCATCACGGCCTCGCGCCGCCCGCGAGCCGCTTCGCCATTCCGCGGCGCTATGAGGCGCGCGGTCTGCGCCGTTACGGCTTTCACGGCCTCTCGTTCGAATATGTCGCGGGCCGGCTTAGTCACATCGCGCCGGAGCTTGCGGCCCGGCGCACCGTCATCGCCCATCTCGGCAATGGCGCGAGCCTGTGCGCCTTGCACGAAGGCCGCAGCGTCGACACCACGATGGGACTGACGCCGCTCGACGGCCTCGTGATGGGCACGCGCTGCGGCACCGTCGATCCCGGCGTGCTGCTCTATTTGCTCCAGCACGAGCGCATGTCGGACGGGGACTTGCAGCACATGCTCTATCACGAGTCAGGCCTGCTCGGCGTCTCCGGCCTCTCCGCCGACATGCGCACACTCCTGGCGAGCCGCGAGGCTGCCGCACGCGAGGCGGTCGATCTCTTCACGTTTCGTGCGGCGCAGGAGATCGCGGTGATGGCGAACACGCTGGGCGGCCTCGACTGCCTCGTCTTCACCGGTGGCATTGGCGAGCATGCCAAGGACATCCGCAGCGAGATCGGCGAACGCCTCGGCTGGCTCGGCGTGCGCATCGATCAGACTGCGAACGAGGCGGCGTGTGAGCGCATCTACGCAGCGGACAGCGCAGTCGCAGTGTTCGTCATCCCTACCAACGAAGAGATCACAATCGCTCGCCACTGCGCCAGCATGCTGCGCGACCGCGAGCGTTTGTGACGGAAACATGAATGATCTGGCGCAACGCCAGCGCCGCCGCCCGGCGGCATGATGCACGCACCGAACGTTGTGCGGACACATCATGAAGACCCAGATCATCGAAGAACTCGGACAGGGCGGCATTCTGCTGCCTACCCTGGTGGCAGAAGGGCTCGCCGCCAACGACCGCATCAAGGTGCGCATGAGCGCCCTCCAGGCCGCGGCCCACCATGCACGGGAGCCCGACCGGCCCGCGAGCGATCTCAGCGTCGAGAGTCAGACTGCGGGCATCGCGCCTGCCGCGATCGCGACGCTGATCGGCGGCGCGCATATGGTTGGCCAGGATCGGGTTGCGGCGCCGAACCTCGCGAAGCTGATGAAGGAGATTCAGGACGACGCCGGGGCCATGATCCGCGCGGTCGTCGCTGGCGCTCCCGATGAAGGCAGAAAGGTGACGACACGGCTGGATACGATCTGCGGAGCCGGCCTGCTCGACGCCACCAGCGAGATCGAGCTCGCCCGCATCGCGCGTCTGACCGGCGTGACGGACTCGACCGGCGACAGCCTGCATCGGATGGTCATGGATCTGCACAAGAAGCTCAATGTGCTGGCCGCGAGCTGCTCCGAGGAAGTGCTCGACGGAGCCCATGTGTTCGGTCTGCATGGAGAAGATCGCAGCGCGGTGGAGGCCTTCATGAAAGGGCTCAATCAAACCCGCGGACTGAAGTTCAACCATCCCGGCCTCGATACGATGGCCACGCGCTCCGGCGGTCGGCTGCTGATTCAGAACGACATCGGCACCACCGACGCACATGTCGTGGTGATCGCCGTCAAGAAGCACGCGGTCACCGTCACCTACACCGACGTGCACCTGGCGCGGGCGGAGTTCTTCATCTCTCTGTTCGACGGGTTCGAAGCGACCTGGAGCGGGCTCGACCGTCATACCGCGGCCGGTCTCGGCGAAGACAATTCGTTCTATCTCGTCACCGGCCAGTTTCAGGCCAAGCATGCTGCGGATCGCAACGAATTCCTTGCGGCAGTCGGTGCTGCGCTGGTTTTCCTGATCGACTGGAACAAGGCGCGCAAGCTGCTGCGGACCTGGGTCGCCAAGGACGACGCGGCGCGCATCCTGGAATGGGCGGCGCGGCACCGGATCGGCCATCGCGGCTTCCTCGAACTCGGCGGCAATGAACTACTGGGATCCGCAGTCCGCAACGCCGCGCCCTCGCGGATCGGCTTCGGCGAGCGGCTCGACCAGGCGCTCGGCCGATCCGCCGCGATCGACTTCCTCAAGGCGGCGCTGCGCGCCTCCACCGAGGCGTTGCTTGCAGGCCGCTCCGTGAGAACCGTGCGTGACCAGATCGAAGCCGATCTCGTGCGGCACCTCGATCGCGTCGACGGGGCGCTGCTTGCGGCCGTGCTGCGCCAGGTCGGATTGGCTCACGATCTCGTCACCGCCATTGCACGCCATATCGCAGCTCTCAGGACCGGCCAGCCCGCCGACGGCACGCTGCTGGCAGGACGTTGCGCCGCGATCGAGCAGAAGGCCGACCGCATCGCATTGGAGAGCCGCAACGAGGTCGACCGTCTCGATGCCCGGCCCGTGATCGGCCAATTGATCGGCCGGGCCGAGGAGGCCATCGACGAACTCGAACAGGCGGCTTTCGTCGCCTCACTGCTCCCCGCGCGGACCGATCCGGCGCTGCTGGCGTCGCTGGCCGAGCTTTGCGCGGTGGCCGCGACCGCGGCCGAAACCGCGGCGAACGGTGTCGCTGCTGCGATCGACGTGCCGGAGGGACGGCGGATCGATTCCGAAGACGCACTGGCCGCGGTGACGCGCCTGATCGACGCCGAACATGCGGCGGACACCAAGGAGCGGGCCACGACCACGCTGGTCTTCCGCGGCGGCTACGATGTGGCAACCTCGCTTTCGGTGCTCGAGCTGGCACGGGCGATGGAACGCGCCACCGACCGCTTCGCCGCCTTCGGCCATCTGTTGCGCCGTCACATCATGATCGATCTCGCAGCCTGAGGACATCACCATGCACATCGTGCGTATCGGCGCTGGGGCGACCGAATTGCGGCCTGCCGAGGAGATCGGCGCCAAGGCCGCAAACCTTGCCCGAATGGCGGCGCTCGGCCTGCCGGTGCCACCGGCGTTCGTGCTGCCGATCAAGCTCTGCGCCGACATCGTTTCCGGCCGTGCCCACGCCGCGCAACATCTGCGCGAGGGCCTGAAGGAGGGCCTCGCCTTCCTGGAAGGCGCGACCGGCAAGCGCTTCGGCGATCGCAGGCGGCCGCTTCTGGTGTCGGTTCGGTCAGGCGCGGCGCGATCGATGCCGGGCATGCTCGACACCGTTCTCGACGTCGGCTGCACGTTGGATGCCGCGCACGGCCTGATCCGGGCGACGGGCCGGCCACGGCTCGCTTGGGATTGCCGGAGGCGTTTCCTGGAGAGTTTTGGCGAGACCGTGCTCGGGCTCGATCCTGCTGCCTTCGCCGCGCGCATCGCCGAGCTGGTCGATGCCGAAGGCGTCGCCAACGACCGGGAGCTGGATGGCGAAGCACTGGAACGGCTCGCCGCCGCGGAGCAAGCGCTGGTCGAGGATCGTGCCGACGGTTGGCTCGAGGACGCGGTCGCCCAGCTCGAGGCTGCCGCGCGGGCCGTCTATCAGTCCTGGACGAGCGAGCGGGCGCAGACCTATCGCAAGCTGCAGCAGCTCGACGACCTTCTCGGCACCGCCGTCACGGTGCAGGCGATGGTGTTCGGCAATGGCGGACTTGCCTCCGGCGCGGGCGTGGCGTTCTCGCGCGATCCATCGACCGGCGCGCCCCGCGCGATGATCGATCTCGTGCTGGACGCGCAGGGCGAGGACGTGGTGTCCGGCCGCCGCACGCCCGATAGCGAGGACGCGGTCGCCCGCGTGCTGCCGACGATCCGGAACGAGCTCGGCGTGGTTCTGGATCGGCTCGAACGCGAATTCGGCGACGTGCAGGACGTCGAGTTCACGGTCGAGGATGGCAAGCTGTGGATGCTGCAGACCCGTGCGGCCAAGCGGACACCGCGCGCCGCGGCGAGGATCGCCATCGACCTTGTGCGCGAGGGATTGATCGCAAAGGACGAAGCGCTGGCGCGTCTCTCCGGCATCGATCTCGCTTCGCTCGTCGATATCTCCCTGGTTTCCGCAGGTACGCCGGCAGCGTCCGGCATCGGCGCCTCCGGCGGCATCGGGATCGGCCGTGCGGCATTCGATTCCGAAGGCGCCAAGCGGCTTGCGGCAGCAGGCGAGCCGGTCATCCTGCTGCGCCCCGACACCAGCACCGCCGACGTCGCGGGCTTTGCGGTGGCGGCCGGTATCGTCACGGCGGTCGGCGCCCGCACCTCGCATGCCGCGCTGGTGGCGCGGCAGATGGGCAAGCCCTGCGTGGTCGGCTGCGGCGAACTGAAGATCGACACCGGGACGCGGAGCGCCCGGCTCGGCGAGATAACGCTGTGTGAAGGCGACTGGGTTACGATCGAGGGCGACGCCGGGCAGATCTATCTCGGCCGCTGCCAGACGACAGAGACGCGGCCGGAAGCCGAGCTCGCCGAAATCGCGGAATGGCGGTCGCAGTCCTGCGGCCGCCGGTCGGAATGCGCCGGCGCGTCTCAGTGAATCCCGGCGAAAATCTGGAAGCACCCGATCGCGACTTCGATCACGATCAGCACCACCACCGCGATCTCGAGCCGCAGCGAGCGCTGGGTGTCGATGATGTCGGTCAGTGCATCGGCCGTCTCGGAAATGACCTTGAGCTTGCGCTCGAGCGTGTCCAGGCGCTCGGTCAGCTCATACTCGTCTTCCAGTCGCGCATAGAGCCGGTCGAGCTGAGGCTTCTCCCAGAGCGCATCGGGCTTCTCGGCGACGGCGACGCGGCCGGCGACGCGCTGCTGCACGAGCAGCGCATTGCCGATGAGCTGCAGGATGCCCTTGCGCCGCCGCGACGTACGGCCTTTTTCGGCAAGCTCCCGCGCAAAGGGCTCGATGACGTCGAAGACCGCGGCAACGCGCCGCTCGTCGCGCGCCAACGACGTGCTCTTGGCGAGCGCATCGGCGATCAGCAGCAGCCGTTCGTCGGAAAATTTCGACACGCAGATCGGCCCGCCGGGCTGGATCGTCTCCGCGTTTTCGTCGAGGCAAAGCTGCGCCTGTGCGGTCTCCTCCTCATAGGGGCTGAACTCGCCGGTGACGCGTGATTTCAGGCTGTCGAGCACCACCTTCTCCTCCGAGGGAAGGAGGCCGATCAGCACCACGACTCCGTAGCGGAAAACCACGGCGAGACCGGCATGGACGCGAAAGGCAGCGGGCGTCGAGGACACCAGCGTGCCGAGTTCGAGGTTCGACGCGTTGATGCGCTCGCCCAGCATCACGGCGCGGATCCGCAAGGTCGGCGGGGCCTCCGGCTTGGGCGATGTGGACGTCATGGCAACGGGAAGTTGATCGGCATTCATCAGGAGACATCTCGCTCGGCGCACTCGCAATCACGCGTATTTCCTCGCCGCAAGGTCCGTGTCAGATTGCTGACATAGCCTTGCGGAAGGTGCCGTCCTCACATATCGGCAGAGAAAGGCCCGGTTTGAAGCCCACGACAGCGAGATTCGCTGAAACATTCGGCAACAGTCCCGCCACGAAGCGACATTTTCGGCCGAATGTGCTCGCGGCGATTCACCAACGCACGCCGGCACGCGGGCCGAAAAGTTGCGCTCGGCAGCGTCGCGTGTTTATGACAACGTCATGACGAGTTGCGTTTCTCTCGAAGTGCGGACATCGAAGTCTCCATCATGCTGAGTGTCATCATACCGACCGAAGGGGTCGAGCAGACCGCGGTCGCAACTCTGGCCGCACTGGTACCCGGCGCCGCAGCGGGCATCATCAAGGAAGTTCTGCTGGTCGACGGCACCCGCAACGGCGTCATCGAGCGCGTCGCGGATGTCGCCGGATGCCGTTTCATCGGCTACGAGGGATCTTCGCAAGGCGCGGCGCTCGCCGCAGGCGCACTCCAGGCCCGCTCCCCCTGGCTGATGTTCCTCCCGGCCGGCGCGGTGCTGGAAACCGGCTGGATCGAAGAGACCACCCAGTTCATCCAGGCCGTCGCAGCCAGCGGCAAGGATCGTGCGGCCGTATTCCGTTACGCCCGCTCGCCTTATGCCGACACCAGCTTCCAGGATGTCCTGTGGTCCGTGGTGCGCAAACTGGTCGGTCCTCTCGGCGATCAGGGGCTTTTGATCGCACGTGATCATTACGACCGGATCGGCGGCTACCCGCCCGAGGCCCGACGTTCCGAGGCGCGGCTGCTCAGGCGGCTTGGTCGCTCCTCCCGGACGCTGCTGCGCAGCCGGATCGTCATGGTGGGCTGAAGCGCACGATATACTTGCCAAAGTCAATTGATTGTTTGACAATGGCAAGTATTGAGGTGACACGCCATGTACGACAACGGTGCCGACGACCAGATCGCCGCGATCCGCGCCTTCAACCGCTTCTATACCCGCAAGCTCGGTGTGCTCGACCAGCACCTCGGCAAGAGCCCGTTCTCGCTCAGCGAGGCCCGCGTGCTCTACGAGCTCGCCCATCGCGACGACGTTTCGGCAAAAGAGATCGGAAACGAGCTTGGCCTCGACCCCGGATATCTCAGCCGCATCGTCCAGAGCTTCGACGAAAAGGGGCTGATCACGCGCAAGCCCCTGCCCGCTGACCGCAGACAACACCAGCTCAGCCTCACCGCCAAAGGCCGCCAGGCCTTCGCCAAGCTGAACCTGGGCTCGCAAACCGAGGTCGCCGCCATGCTGGCGCAGCTTCCGGCCGGCGAGGCAGCGCGGCTCACGCAGGCCATGGCGACCATCGAGGACGTGCTCGAGCAGCGACCGAGCCGGCGCGCTGCCGTGGTGCTGCGCAGCCATCGCGTCGGTGACATGGGCTGGGTCATCTCCAAGCAAGCCGCCGCCTATGCCGCGGACTACGGCTGGGACATCAGCTACGAGGCGCTGGTCGCCGAGATCTGCGCACAGTTCATCAAGAGCTATGACGCCGCCCGCGAGCACTGCTGGATCGCGGAAGTCGGCGGCGAGCCGGTCGGCTCGATCTTCCTGGTCAAGGCCACGGACGAGATCGCCAAGCTCCGCCTGTTGCAGGTGGAGAAGAAAGCACGCGGCCTGGGTGTCGGCCGCGCGCTGGTGCAGCAATGCATCGAGGGCGCGCGCCAGAGGGGCTACAGGCGGATGACGCTATGGACGCAGAGCATCCTGGTGGCCGCCCGCGGCATCTACAAAGCCGCCGGCTTCGAGCTGGTCGCGGCGAAGCCGCATCACAGCTTCGGGCAGGATCTGATCGGCGAGACCTGGGAGCGGGATCTGTGACTATGGCGCCGCACGTCAGGAATCGTAGGGTGGGCAAAGGCGCATGAGCGCCGTGCCCACGATCTCACGCAATCGACAAAAATCGTGGGCACGCTTCGCTTTGCCCACCCTACGATACTGCGCACGCGGATCGATACCCCTCATCCGGCGCCATAGCCGAAGCTTCGCTTCGGCGTTTGTTAAGTACGGCGGCCGAAGGCCGCCTATGCCACCTTCCACAAGGGGAAGGGAAAAAGAAGCTACGCCGTCGCGCCCTGCGCTTTCGGCCGTCGCAGATGCTCGTCCAGGCGCGGCATGATCTCGACGAAATTGCAGGGGCGCGTGCGGTAGTCGAGCTGGGCCTTGAGGATGCCGTCCCAGCCGTCGCGGCAGGCGCCGGGTGAGCCGGGCAGACAGAAGATGTAGGTCGCCCCCGCAACGCCCGCGGTGGCGCGGCTCTGGATCGTCGATGTTCCGATCTTGGCGTGGCTCAGCATGTGAAAGGCGATCGAGAAACCGTCCATGCGCTTTTCGAACAAGGGCTCGATCGCCTCCGGCGTAACGTCGCGCCCCGTGAAGCCGGTGCCGCCGGTGGTGATGACGACGTCGACGCCGGCATCCGCAATCCAGCGGCGGACGACGGCGCGGATCGCCTCGACGTCGTCGGTGACGATCTCGCGCGCGGCGAGATGATGGCCCGCAGCTAGGAGACGATCGGCGAGGGTCTGGCCGGACTTGTCATCGGCAAGCGCGCGCGTGTCGGAGACGGTGAGCACCGCGATGTTGAGCGGGATGAACTGTTTGGATTCGTCGATGGACATTACGACTTAACTCCTGCTCCCACACTCACCACCGTCATCCCCGGACGAACGCATTTGCGTTCGCCGGAGAGGTGCGCGCCGTGCGGTGCAACCGCACTGCACGGCAAGCCTCGAAGGATGGGCCGCGGGCTCCGCCATCCTTCGAGGCTCGCCGAAGAGGCGAGCACCTCAGGATGACGCCACTGCATCCGAGGCACAAGACCGCTACGGCCCGCCGCCGCCGAACGTGTTGCAGGCCTGCAGCGTGCCCTGCTGATAGCCCGTCATGAACCATTGCTTGCGCTGCGCGGCCGAGCCGTGGGTGAAGGAGTCGGGCACGACGCGCCCGGTCGCCTGACGCTGCAGCGTATCGTCGCCGATGGCGCTGGCCGTGCTCAGGGCCGCGTCGATGTCGCCGGCCTCGAGGAAGTTCGGCCGCTTCTTCGCCTCGCGATTGACCCAGATGCCGGATAGGCAGTCGGCCTGCAATTCGACCTTGACCTGGAGCGCATTGGCCTCGGCCTTGCTGCCGGCCTGCTGCTGCTTCTGCGTCACCTTCGGGATGATGCCGAGCAGGTTCTGGATATGATGGCCGGCCTCATGCGCGATGATATAGGCGGTGGTGAAGTTGCACGCCGACTTGCCGGCGCAGCCGTGGAAGCGCGTCTCGACCTCGCGGAAGAACGAGGTGTCGAGGAAGATGGTACGGTCCGGCGGGCAGTAGAACGGCCCCATCGCCGACTCGGCCCGGCCGCAGCGGCCGCCATTGGTGACATTGCGGAACAGCACGACCTTCGGGCCGGTGTAGGACTGGCCCGAGGCCTGGAAGATCTCGCTCCAGCGATCGTCGATCTCGCCAAGGATGCCCGATATCATGCTGCCCATTTCGTCGCTGGGCGCACCGCGCTTGGCCTGGGGCGACGGACGGTCGCTCTGGTAGCTCGGCGCCTGGCCGCCGCCGGAGAGAATCTCGGCGCCGCCGATCAGGAGGCGTGGATCGATGCCGAAGGCATAGCCGATCAGGCCGAGCACGATGATGGTGCCGATGCCGAGCCCGCCGCCGCCCATCGGCAAGCCGAACCCGCCGCCTCCGCCGCCGCCAAATCCTCCGCCGCCCTCGTCGCGACGATCCTCGATATCGTCGCTGCGGCGGAAATCATCGTAGCGCATGGTCGGCTTCCCTCAAGTCTTCATGGCGTCAATTGGGCGGTGCAGGAGCGCCGGAGCTCAACGCGCCACATACGTAAAATTTCCGTTGCCTTTATCAATATCGTGGCCGGCAAAAATTGCCTAGTGCGACAGCGCGCCCGCATCAGCAATTTTTTCCGGGGGCCATGCATTTTTTTCCGAGAGAAATTCGACCGCCGCGAGGCCGCCGCAGCGCGATGACGCGCGAAATACGCTGCAAAACACGGCAGATGCAAGCGACCACCGGCTCGCGCAATGCGATGCAGGTCTCGCTCGCGCAAGCAGCGGGTTAAGTCGATTTTTACTTTGCCGCTTCATTGTAACGGTCAGTCGGTTGTTTGGTCCCGCGTCGCCGACAGCGTCGCCTGAGTCAGAGTTCTTGAGTCATGGTAGTGTCGCGTCGCGGGGCGTCTGCAAAGGCGCCCCGCACAAATTTCGAGTCTGCTTCGCACAGCATCATCGTCGGCGATTGCGTCGCCGAGATGTCGAGGCTTCAGCCCGGTAGCGTCGATCTGGTGTTCGCAGATCCGCCCTACAATCTTCAGCTCAAGGGCGACCTCAAGCGCCCCGACGAGTCCCACGTCGATGCCGTCAACGACGACTGGGACAAGTTCGATTCATTTTCCGCCTATGACGATTTCACCCGCGCCTGGCTGCTGGCCGCGCGCCGTGCCATGAAGCCGTCGGCGACGATCTGGGTGATCGGCTCGTATCACAACATCTTCCGCGTCGGCGCGATCATGCAGGACCTCGGCTTCTGGCTCCTGAACGACATCGTCTGGCGCAAGACCAACCCGATGCCGAACTTCCGCGGCCGCCGCTTCACCAACGCGCACGAGACCATGATCTGGGCCGCGCGGGACGAGAAGGCGAAGGGCTACACCTTCAACTACGAGGCGCTGAAGGCCGCCAACGAGGACGTGCAGGCACGGTCCGACTGGCTGATCCCGCTGTGCACCGGCGAGGAGCGCCTCAAGGGCGCCGACGGCAAGAAAGTGCATCCGACGCAGAAGCCCGAAGGGCTGCTCGCGCGCGTGCTGCTGTCGTCGTCGAAGCCCGGCGATCTCGTGATCGATCCCTTCAACGGCACCGGCACCACCGGCGCCGTCGCCAAGCGTCTCGGCCGCTCCTATATCGGCTTCGAACGCGACAAGACCTACGCCAAGGCGGCCGAGGCGCGCATCGCCGCGGTCGAGCCGCTGCCGGAAGAGAGCCTCGCCCCGTTCATGACCGCGCGCGAAGCGCCGCGCGTGGCGTTCTCCGAGCTGATCGAGCGCGGCATGATCATGCCCGGCAGCAAACTGTTCGACGCCAAGAAGAAGCTTGGCGCGCTGGTCCGTGCCGACGGCGCCATCATGTTCGGCGACAAGGTCGGCTCGATCCACCGCATCGGCGCGGTGGCGCAAGGCGCGCAGGCCTGCAACGGCTGGACGTTCTGGCACGTCGAGACCAAGAAGGGCCTCAAGCTGATCGACGAGCTCCGCGCCGAGATCCGCGCCGGCATGGCGGCGGAATAGCGACGGCCTTACGGCGGCGACCGGCCTTTGTTACGCTGGCCGGTCTGCGTAGCGCGCAGATACCGCACGGCAATCTCGCCGGTTGCATCCCCTGACTGGGTTCGGGCATGAGAAGGCGCCCGTGACCACAAGAACTGGGGAAATGCCAGATGCTCAAATTCTATTTCAACGGATCGCCGAACCCGACCAAGGTCGCGCTGTTCCTCGAGGAAGCCGGCCTGCCTTACGAGCCGGTGAAGGTCGACACCCGCAAGGGCGAGCAGTTCGCACCGGACTATCTGAAGATCAATCCGAACGCCAAGGTGCCGGCGATCGACGATGGCGGCACCATCGTGTTCGACAGCAACGCCATCCTGCTCTACCTCGCCGAGAAGACCGGCAAGTTCCTTCCCGCCAACCGCGCCGAGCTGCTGTCCTGGCTGATGTTCGTCGCGTCGGGCGTCGGGCCGTATTCGGGTCAGGCCGTGCACTTCAAGCATTTTGCGCCGAAGGACCAGAACCACGATTACGCTCATAATCGCTATCAGTACGAGACCGATCGCCACTACAAGATTCTCGACGGTCACCTCAAAGATCGCCGTTACATGGTCGGCGATGCCTATTCGATCGTCGACATGGCGCTGTGGGGCTGGGCGCGGATGGTGCCGTTCAAGCTCGGCGACGACGCCTTCGCCCGCTATCCGAACGTCAAGCGTCTGGTGGACGAGATCTCGGCGCGGCCGGCCGCCGCCCGCGCGATCGCATTGAAGGACAAGTTCACCTTCAAGGCCGAGATGGACGACGAGGCGCGCGCCAACATGTTCAGGCACATGACGACGAAAGTGGCCTGATCTCACTTCGCCGTAAACGAAAGGCCACGCGCATGCGCGTGGTCTTTTGCTTTCAGGCGGCGTGGACCGAGTCGAGGAATTTCGCCACCTCGAGTTTTAGCCGGCTGCTGTCCGAAGACAGCGAGCGCGCCGCCGACAGCACCTGCGAAGACGCCGAGCCGGTTTCCGAGGCGCCGCGCTGCACGTCTTCGATGTTGGTCGAGACGCGGCGGGTGCCGTGCGCGGCCTGCTGGACGTTGCGCGAGATTTCCTGCGTGGCGGCGCCCTGCTGTTCCACGGCGGCGGCGACCGTGGAGGAAATCTCCGACAGCCGCTCGATGGTGCCGCTGATCTCCCTGATGGAGCCGACCGACTCTTCCGTCGCGGCCTGGATGCCCGAGACCTGCTGGGCGATCTCGCCGGTGGCTTTTGCGGTCTGCTCGGCCAGTGCCTTGACCTCGGTGGCGACCACGGCAAAGCCGCGGCCTGCTTCGCCCGCACGCGCCGCCTCGATCGTTGCGTTCAGCGCCAACAGGTTGGTCTGGCCGGCAATCGTGCTGATCAGCTCGACCACGTCGCCGATGCGCGCGGCCGCCTTGGAGAGCTCGCCGACGCGTGCATTGGTCTTGCTCACCTGCCCGACGGCTTCGCTGGCGATGCGGGCGGATTCCTGAACCTGACGCGCGATCTCGCTCACCGAGGAGGATAGCTGTTCGGTAGCAGACGCCACGGCCTGGACGTTGGTGGTCGCTTCCTGCGAGGCGGAGGCGACTTCCGTCGACAGATCCTGGGCCCGTGTCGCGGTGGCGGTCAGCGTGCCGGCGGAGGCCTCGAGTTCGCTCGAGGCCGACGACACGGTGTCGACGATCTCGCCGACCGTCTGCTCGAACTGATCGGCGAGCCGGACCATGTCCTTCTTGCGGTCCTCGGCTTGCCGCGCCTCGGTCTCGGTCTGCTCCCGGCGCAGGCGCTCGGTGTCGATCATGTTGGTCTTGAACACCTCGATGGCCTTGGCCATGTCGCCGATCTCGTCGGCCTTGCCGCGCCCGGGGATCTCGATTGCGAGATCGCCGCCGGCGAGCCGCCCCATCGCGCGCGTCATCGCGGTCAGCGGCCCGACGATGCTGCGCGCGATCAGGAAGGCAACGATCAATCCGAACAGGGTGGCCAGCCCGCCCGCGATCTCCTGCACCGAGGTCGTGCCGTCAATCACGGCTTCGGCCCGGCTGCGCGAGCTCTTGTAGTCGCTTTTCAGCGTGGTCTCGGCAACCTTGAGCTTGGCAATGCTGTCGACGATCAGCGGCGCGAGACTCTTGTGGTAGATCTCGTCGGCCTGGAGCATCGCGGCCGACGTGGTCTCGAACGCCGATTTGTAGATGCCGAGCGAGCTCTTCACCGGCGCGAGCGTCGCACGCAACTCGGTCGCCTGCGGGCTCTTTTCGAGCGCCGAAAGCCGCTGCATCGCCCTGTCCACATTCGTTCTGAAATTGGCCGGACCCTTGGTGTCGCGCAGGGCCAGGAAGCGCCAATTGGCGATCTGGACGAAAAGCAGCCTGGATTCGAGGTCCGCCACGAGGGACGCGGTGTCCTCGTCGACAGCCGCGCGCGCGACATCGACCAGTTTGGCCACCTTGGCGGTCAATTCGTCGCCGCTCGGCAACAACGTCGCCTTGCCGGTTCGCGCTTCATTGACCGCATCGCCGAGATTGTCGCGGAGGCTTCGCATTCTTGCGATGTCGGCGATCAGACCGTTGTAGAGCCTGCGCCGTTCCTCGGAGATCGTGCCCTTGGCGCCGACCTGCAGCAGCTCGGTCGCCGCGGCCTCGCGCTCCGACGCCTCCTTCATCGCGGCTTCGTCGGCGTCATAGATGTAACGCAGATTGGCGCGCTGGATGGCCTGGAGATCGGTCGAAATCTCCAGCACCCGCGCCGTGCTGTCCGAGAGCGTGGATTGCTGTGCGACCTGGTCCTGCACGGACCGCAAATTCCAGACGGCGACCACCGCCATCACCAGTCCAACCGCCACCAAGGTCATGAAGCCGGCATAGAGACGGCCCCTGATCCGCAAACGAAAGCTCGGCATTCCACTGTCCACCCGGATGCATGTGAATTCGGACGGACGCACAATTCCGGTGTCGTAGCCGCCGCCCCCGGCAGCCGCGCTTCGCACTTTGTACGACTCACGCTGCACCGCGACACAATGCGGGACACTCGTTAATTGAACCTTCAAATTCTTCGCGCGAGCTCTACGAAGTATCCGCAGGCTCTGCTGATATTATCGGCAGTTGCGCAGACCATTGGCGCAAGGCACGCAGCCGTTTGCAGCTCTCTGCAATGAAGGTGCCGGCGATCACACTCAAGCTATCGCCTGCTGTAGCTTGCCGAGGGCGTTCTCGACCACTTCCAGGGTGTAAGGTTTTTGCACCACCGGTGCCGAGGCCAGATCGAGTGGAATCGGCGCGCGCTCACCATAGCCGGTCGCAAAGATGAAGGGGACACCGAGCTCCTTCAACTTCTGCGCCACCCTGATGCTGCTCTCATTGCCAAGGTTGAGGTCGAGCAACGCAAAGCTCGGACGCGTGCGCGCGAGCGCGCGCAAGGCCTGGTCGACGCTCGCCGCTGTCTCGACATGTCGCGCCCCAAGATCGAGCAGGATGACCTCCGCCGCCATGGCGATGATGAGATTGTCCTCGACGATCAAGGCCGTGTCCGAGATGCGCGGACGGACGGGCTGCTGTTCCTCGACACGCATGGCGGCTCCCGCCATTGACGGCACCAGGTCGACGAAATTAGGCGGGATTACGAACCTCGCCTGGACGCCGAGCAGGTCGAAGCGGATTTCCGCTTCGCCCTTCAGGTCGAACGGGACGGAGCGCTCGATGATCGTAGTGCCGAAGCCGCGGCGCGACGGCGGCTGCACCGGCGGGCCTCCGCTCTCCTTCCACTCAATTTCGAGGCTCGAACTTCGGTCGACCTGCCACACCACCTCGACTTGGCCAGTGGAATCGGCGAGCGCGCCGTATTTGGCCGAATTGGTCATCATCTCGTGGATGACGAGCGCCAGCGTCGCGAATGCCTTGGGATCGAGAGCGACATCCGGGCCAGCGATCTTCACCCGATCCGCGCGTGAGCCGAGATAGGCGCCGGCCTCGGATTCGAGCAGCGTACGTAACGCCACCGGCGCCCAGTTCAGATTGGTGATCTGGTCGTGGGCGCGTGCCAGCGCCTGGATCCGGCCGCCGAGAACGTTGGCGAATTCGTCGATGCTTCGGGCGGTGTCCTTGCTCTGCGCCACCAGCGCGCGAACGAGGCTCAGAATGTTACGGACGCGATGATTGAGCTCGGCAATCATCAGTTCCTGCCGCTCCTGCGCGCCGCGGCGCTCGCGCGCCGCAAGATCGGACAATTGCAGGATCACCTCCAGCAGCGTGACGCGCAGACTTTCAGCGATGCGGATGTCGGCCGCCGACCATGGTTTCGACTGCCCCGCGACCGTCTGCTGCCAGACCTCGAAGCTCTTGCGCGGGGTCAAACGCGAGCCGTTCGGTCCTTCCTCGTAAACTTTTTCGGGGGCGCCAGCCCAGTTGACGGACCGCGTCACCTCGCGACGGAAGAAGATCAGGCAGTCGCGCGGGGTCCTCGAGATCGGAATGGCGAGGAAGCCGGCGGCGCGGTCGCGGAACACCTCGCCGGCCGCATAAAGCTTGGCGATCTCCGCGCTGGCGCAAATGCGTCCCGGCGAGGTTCTGTTGATGAAGGCGACGAGATCCTTCACCTCCTCCTGCGTGGGTGTCTCGCCGTGGAGTGTGACCGCGTTGTCGGACCAGACCGCCACACCATCGCAGGCGATCATCTTCCGGTAATCACCGACAAAATCGACGATCGCCCGCCGACTGTGCTCGTGCGTCGCCGCGATCTCGATCAACCGTTCCTGTATCTTATGGGCATTGGCCTCGTAAGCCGCATCGTCCTCGCGCTCGCGTCCCTCGACGATCCAGGAGAACATCTGCCCGAACAGTTCGGAGGCGGTACGTTTGTCGAACGAAATGTAGCGTGGTGAATAGTGATGGCAGGCGAACAGCCCCCATAGCTTGCCGTCGCGCAGGATCGACACCGACATCGAGGCGGCGACGCCCATATTGCGCAAATACTCGATATGGATCGGCGACACAGAGCGCAGCACGCTCATGGAAAGATCGAGCAGACCGGCATTATGTGCGGCCGTCGAAAGCAGCGCAGCGGGCTTTGCGTTGATGTCGGCAATGATACGTAGCCAATTGCGCTGATAGAGGACACGGGCCTGTTTCGGGATGTCGGACGCTGGGTAGTGCAGGCCCAGAAATTGTTCGAGCCCCGCTTCTGCCGCTTCCGCTATCACCTCGCCCGAACCATCGGGATGAAACTGATAGACCATGACGCGATCGAAGCCGGTCAGCACCTTCAGCTGACGCGCAGCCTCGCGGGCAAGCTCCGTCGTGCCGCGGGCTTTGCGGATGCGTTCCAACATCCGCCGCACCAGTTCGCCGGAATTGACGCCGGGCTCGATGACGCTGGGCTCGGCCTCCACGACGAGATAGGCGCCCGAGAAATGGATCGCGAGATCGTAGAGCGGCCTGCCGAGCTGGATCTCGACGCCAAAAACACGCTCGGTCGAGTCGGGCCCGCCTAGCTGGTCGACGCGGCGGCGGACAGTGTCGATCGCGGCAGCGCAGAAGACCTCGGCAAGCGGCCGTTGCAAGAAGTCGGTAACGTCGCCGCCCAGAAACTCGCCGGCATTGTCCGAGATCATGCAGATCGTGAAATCCGACAGCAGCGCCAGCAGGAATCCGAACGGCTGCACACTCCCTGGAATGTGGATCGGCTCGCGATCGCAATTGGTGAGATTGACCGTCTCGTTCATGAGCGATCTACCGCCCGCTCGAAAGCCGCAAAGGCGCTGCGCGCGGCCTCGATCGCCTCGCCCTCGTCGCAGGACTCCTCGCAGGCAAGCTTCGACAGGAAGCTCTGCCACAGTCGCTTACCGTTCCCGTGGCTGAGATACGCCGTGGCCTCGCGGATGCGCGGATCCGCCGCAGCTGCGACCGCCTTCAACAAAAATTTGGCACCGAGGCGAGAGCCTTCCAGCACGTACATTGTGCCGATGATCCCGCTGGCCGTCAGTGGCCGCACCGAGACAGTGGCGTGCGCAGTCCCGCCAAGCTGATCGAGATCGGCCGCGATCGCGGCACTACGCGTACGCTCCGGCCAGTCCGAAAACATTTTGGCGACGCCCGCATCCACAAGCGCCGCTTCGAGCGGCAACAGCGCGCCCGCGCTGGCCTGAAGGAAACGACGGTAGCCAGACGAGAGGGTGAGATCGAAGGCGGACATCCGAGCATCGAGCTCCCGATGTGCGGTCGCAGTGGCATCTCTCAATCGTTCGCGGAGTCCGGGAAAGTTGCGGCACACCTGTATTGAAACGTCCGAAGCCCCAGCCAGCATAGAATTCCCACGCGCGCGCAAAGCCGGCGCGCAATTGCCCCGGAAGCGAAGGAAATGCCGGCGGAACTCAAAGGTTCCCGCCGAGATTGAAGAAATCAGAGGGCGTGGCTTGGCCGCGCCCTCTGACCTGTCTCCATCGTGAAAGCTTGCCGATCTGGTATTCGCTCTCCGCTCTGGTCACCCCAATGTCCTGAAGCTCCCTCTCGGTCATGGTCGCGAGCTGAGACCGGTCGCGCGACGCTCTTGTTCAAAGGCAGCGTCTCGTGAGCGACCGCTAGGCTCGCGGGACCGTGCCTCGCGGCCGTCGACCCAGCCGGCCGAACACAGCGACGCGGCTCAGCGCGCTCAGCCTTCAGCCCTCACAGCCGCCTGCGGAAACGGGCCGAGCGCCTTCTCGGTCAGCACCGAGTCGCAATACTCGCGGATCTCCTTGATCTTGCCGTTCTCGAACTGGAATACGAGACAGTAATCGTTGTCGTAGCGCACGCCCTTAGGGGTGACGTTGTCGCCCTTGGCCTCCACCACGACTATATCGTCATCGGCGATGAAGCGGTGAGCGATCGTGCGGGTTCGGTCGCGGAGACGAGTGCGCAC
Source organism: Bradyrhizobium sp. UFLA06-24 (assembly GCF_054967145.1). Classification (NCBI taxonomy): domain Bacteria; kingdom Pseudomonadati; phylum Pseudomonadota; class Alphaproteobacteria; order Hyphomicrobiales; family Nitrobacteraceae; genus Bradyrhizobium; species Bradyrhizobium sp. UFLA06-24. The sequence goes on along the minus strand of NZ_JADFUE010000024.1, from coordinate 18,195 downwards.
ATAGCCGTGCAGATCGTTCAGGATCGCCTCCTTGCCTGCGAAGGTGCGCGACCAGGAATACTGACCGGTCACGACCCATCTGGCATCGTCGGCAAGGCTTGCGGTGAACAGGGAGCGGTCGCGCACGGCCGGATCGGGGCTGGCGGCGGCGGCAAAGATTTCCTGCATCAGTTTCTTGTTGGCGCTCGTGCTCATGGCGGCATCTCCTGCTAGTGGCAACACGGAGAACATCGCCGCCCGATCGGAATTCTTCAAATCGATAGAGAATATGATATCTATTCATTCTATGAATTTGAATTCGCTCGACCTCAATCTATTGACCGCGCTCGACGCGCTGCTGCGCGAGGCCAATGTCAGCCGGGCCGCCATGCGCATCGGGCTGTCGCAACCGGCCACGAGCCACGCGCTGCAACGCCTGCGCGACATCTTCGGCGATCCGCTGCTGGTCCGCACCGGCGCACGGATGGAGCTGACGCCGCGGGCCCAGGCCCTGCGCGCGCCGCTGGCGCAGGCACTCGACCAGGTGCGCGGACTGCTCGTGCCGGAGGCGTTCGACGCCGCGCGCAGCGAGCGAGCATTCCGGCTGATGATGCCTGACCTCGCCGTCGAGCTGTTGATGCCACCTTTGATGGAGAGGGTGACGCGCTTTGCTCCCAACGTCCGCATCGACGTGGTGCCTTGGCGGGGGCCGGCGATCTTCCACGCCGAGTTCGCCCGCACCATCGATCTCGTGATCTCGATCGGCAACGCCTTCAAGGGCTTTCACCGCCAGCTGCTCTACACCGACAGCGACGCACTGGCGGTCCGGCGCGGCCATCCGCATGCACCGAAGCTGAAGCGGCGGGAGACGTTCCTCGCCGCACGCCATCTCGGCGTGATCATCCGCGGCAATGCTGAGGATCTGATCGACACCTGGCTGCGATCCAAGGGTATCGAGCGGCATATCTCACTCGTGGTGCCTGGCTATCTCGAGGCCCTGCACGTCGCCGCCCGCACCGACCTCGTCGCCTTCGTGCCACGCCGGTTGATCGCGGCACTGTCGAAACAGCTCGGGCTTGTGACGGTGACGCCGCCGCTCGATCCCGGGATCGACGAGCAGTTCATGTTCTACCCGACGCGGGCGCAGATGGACCCGGGCTCGATCTGGTTGCGGCGACTGATGCTGGAGACGGGGCGGGAGTTGGAGAGGAAGGGCCGTAGGGTGGATTAGCCGAAGGCGTAATCCACCGCTGTTTGTCTCCGCGGAAACGGAAGTTGGCGGGTTACGTCCTGCAGATGCGCGAAACGCATCTGCAGGACCAACCCACCCTACGAAGCCGACGTCCTCAGGCCTTCTGCGCGGCCATCACCTTTGCTACGGCGGGCCGGTCGGACATGCGCTTGAAATGATCGGCGATCTTCGGCGTGGCGTTGATGTCGACGCTGTCGCCTTCGAGCCAGGTCGAGAGCGTGTAGAGATAGGGATCGCAGACCGTGAACTGGTCGCCCATCACCCACGGTCCCCTGAACATCCTCTGTTCGATCAGCTTGAAGCAGGCGGCCATGGTCTTCGGCACCATCGCCTTCATGTCGGCGAACGAGCTTTCTTGCGTCGCCCAGCGCGCGCCGCGCATCTTGTGGGCATGGTTGATGTGCACGGTCGAGCAGAGATAGGAGTTGAACGACTGCACTTGCGCGAAGTCGAAGGCATCGTCGAGCGGCGCGAGCTTCGCCTTGGGGAAGACTTGCGCGAGGTAGGCCAGCATCGCCGGCGTCTCTGTCAGGACACCGCGATCGGTGACCAGCGCCGGGACGCGGCCCTTCGGGTTGATGGCGAGATAATCCGGGCTGTTCTGCTGGTTGTCCTTGAAGCTCAGCCGTTCGGCCGTGTAGTCGGCGCCGGCCTCCTCGAGGGTGATGTAGGTGGCGAGAGCGCAGGTGCCGGTGGCGTAGTAGAGCTTGAGCATGTCGGACCTCATGGGAAACCCGGAAATTAACGACTGCCGGTCCCGGCGTCCATAGCACGGCATTCTCCGGTGTTGTTACTCTTCGCAGTTGCCCACGGCCGGCCCGCTGTGCCAAGACGCCTGCAATTGGAGGGGCTTTCTCATGACGGTACTCATCGCCGGCGGCGGCATCGGCGGGTTGACGCTTGCGCTCAGCCTGCATCAGATCGGCGTTCCCGTAAAAGTGTTCGAGAGCGTTGCGGAACTGAAGCCGCTCGGCGTCGGCATCAACGTGCTGCCACATGCGGTGCGCGAGCTGATCGAGCTCGGGCTGCTGGACAAGCTGGACGCCAGCGGCGTGCGCACCCGCGAGCTCGCCTATTTCTCCAAGCACGGCAAACCGATCTGGAGCGAGCCGCGCGGGCTCGAGGCCGGCTACAAATGGCCGCAATTCTCGATTCATCGCGGCACGCTGCAGCAGATCCTGCTCGACGCCGCGATCGAGCGGCTGGGCCGCGACAACATCCTCACCAGCCATCATCTGACCGGCTGGAGCGAGACGGCGGCCGGCGTTAGGGCCGACTTCGTCGACAGGGCGACCGGCAAGGCCGCGGGGACTTACGAAGGCGCGATCATGATCGCCGCCGACGGAATCCATTCCGCCGCGCGAGAAAAGCTCTATCCCAACGAGGGCCCCCCGATCTGGAACGGCCGCATCCTCTGGCGCGGCGTGACACCGGCAAAGGCCTTCCTCACCGGCCGCACCATGATCATGGCGGGCCACGAGATCCTGAAATTCGTCTGCTATCCGATCTCGAAGGAGCCGGACGCGAACGGCAACCACCTGATCAACTGGGTCGCCGAGCGCCATATGCCGCCGACCTATCAATGGCGACGCGAGGACTATAACCGCACCGCCCGGCTGGAAGAGTTCTTGCCGTGGTTCGAGAGCTGGACATTCGACTGGCTCGACGTGCCCGGCCTGATCAGGAACTGCCCGCACGCCTACGAATATCCGCTGGTGGACCGCGATCCGGTGTCGCAATGGACTTTTGGCAAGGTCACGCTGATGGGGGACGCCGCGCACCCGATGTACCCGATCGGCTCGAACGGCGCTTCGCAGGCGATCCTCGATGCTCGAACCATCACGCGCGAGATCCTGAGGCATGGCCCGACGACGGAGGCGCTGCTCGCCTATGAAGCCGAGCGGCGGCCGGCGACCACCGACCTCGTGCTGCTCAACCGCAAGAACGGCCCCGAGCAGGTCATGCAACTCGTCGAGGAGCGCGCGCCTGACGGGTACAAGGTCGTCACAGACGTGCTGTCGCAGCAGGAGCTGGAAGACATCGCCGCGAATTACAAGCGCGTGGCGGGGTTCCAGGTCGAGGCGCTGAATGCGAAGCCGCCGATCGTGAGCAAGGACGCGCGCGCGAGTTAGCCAACAATGGAGCCGCAGGCTCCCTCCTTCACCTAGCCCGCCTGCGGGGAGAGGTCCGATTGCATCGAAGATGCAATCCGGGTGAGGGGGTACAGGTCTCACGGTCACCTCGCGCGTTGAGAGAGGCCCCTCACCCCACCCTCTCCTCGTAAGAACGGGGCGAGGGAGTGATAGAGCGGCGCCCGCCTCACTTCACCACCCTCGCCGCCTCCAGCAGGCGCTCGCTCGCGCTCGCCGTCGCCAGCACGGTGCCATCCTCGGCAATCAGCTTCGCCTCGACGAACGCAATGGTCTTGCCGAGCTGTCTCACCTTCGCTTCGCCGATGATCGGTCCCGGCTTCGCGGGCGCCAGGAAATTCACGGTCATGCTGATCGTCGTGGTGTAGAGCCGACCTTCGCTCATCACCAGCACGGCCGGCCCCATGCTGTCGTCGAGCATCGCGGAGAGCATGCCGCCCTGGATGAATCCTGCGGGATTGCAGAACTCAGGCTTGCCTTCGAAGCCGAGCTTGATCCAGCCCTCTTCTGGGCGGGCATCGAGCAGCCGCCATCCGAGCAGCTCGGCACAGGGCGGTCTCTTGAAGTTGTCGAGCGCGGTCTTGATCATTGGCAGCCTCCATATCGCACCCGATAGCGCGACCCAGCTGCCAGCGTGCTGTCAGGAGGATGGGCCCGACGGCAGATTCAGCGCATGCGCGATCACCTTGCGCATGACGTTGGGCAGCGCCTCGTCGGCCAGGGTTGCGATCGGCACCCAGCGCATGCCCGCGGGCGCGCGCGTGCGGGGTTGGGCCTTCGCGGTGTAGACCACAAGCTCCAGCGGGAAATGCGTGAAGACGTGATTGACGACGCCGACCTTGCGCTGCCAGCGCGACAACCCCTTTAAGTCAGGCGCCTGCTGTCTTGCGGTCGCATCCTCCTGGCCGGCGAGCCAGTTCGAGCCCGGCACCTCGGTCATGCCGCCGAGCAGTCCCTTTTCCGGTCTTGAGCGGACCAGCAGCTCGTCGCCGCGCGTGACGACGAAGGCGGCGCCGCGCCGCAACGCTCCGCCCTTCTTCGGCGCCTTGCGCGGAAACGTCTCCTGCGTGCCGAGCGTGCGGGCCTTGCAATCCTCGTTCAATGGGCACAGCGAGCAGGCCGGCTTCTTCGGCGTGCAGATCGAGGCGCCCAGATCCATCAACGCCTGTGCGCTGTCGCCGGCGCGAGAGTTAGCCAGCAGCGTCGCCGCCAGCTGCTGGATCAGCGGCTTCGCCTGCGGCAGCTCCTCCTCCACCGCAAACAGGCGCGACACCACGCGCTCGATATTGCCGTCGACGGGCATGGTGTGGCGATCGAACGCGATCGCCGCGATCGCAGCCGCCGTGTAGGGCCCGATGCCCGGCAGCGCCCGCAGGCCCTCCTCCGTGTCGGGGAAGACGCCGCCATGCTGGCGCGTCACCGCAACGGCGCAGGCATGGAGATTGCGTGCGCGCGAGTAATAGCCGAGCCCGGCCCACATCCGCAGCACGTCATCCTGCGAGGCGTTCCCCAACGCCGTGACCTCGGGCCAGCGCGCGACGAACTTTTCGAAATACGGCCCCACCGCCTTCACCGTGGTCTGCTGCAGCATGATCTCCGACAGCCAGACGCGATACGGATCGGATGTCTCTCCGGGCGCAGCCCGCCAGGGCAGCCTGCGGCGATGGCGGTCGTACCAGGCGAGCAGAGCGATCGGACGCGACACGGTCTCCGACTGACCGGGTTCCGATTTCGCCTTCAGGGCAGATTTGGGGCTCATGCTCTTACTGTAGCGGCAACGTGCCGGCCTCTCCACGTCAGGCGCGCGCCCGTCGCGGGCATCCACGTCTTTCTTCGCCGCGAGAAGTCTGTGGCCCACCCGCCGAAATGCTATAAGGCCCCATGGCCAAATTCCCTCCCAAACCCGGCCCCATCAGCGCCAAGCCGCTCGGGATCCTGCTCGACGACGTCTTTGCCGAGGCCTATGCCAAGCAGGGGTTTGCGGCGCGCGAGCTGGTGACGCGGTGGCCGCAGATCGCGGGGGCTGAGATCGCCGCTCATGCCGAGCCTCTGAAGATGCAGTGGCCACGGCCGGTCGAGGGCCAGCCGCAGGAGCCGGCAACGCTGGTGCTGCGGGTCGAGGGGCCGATGGCGCTGGAGATCCAGCACTCGGCCGACGTGATCCTGGAGCGGGTCAACCGCTTCTTCGGCTGGGGCGCGGTCGGCAAGCTCGCCTTCCGCCAGGCTCCCCTCTCGCGCCCCCGGGCCCGAAAGCGGCCCGGGCCGCCGGACCCCAAGGCCGTTGCCAAGGTCGCAGAAGGCCTGGGCGCGATCGAAGATGAAGAGCTCAAGTCGGCACTGGCGCGGCTCGGGGCCGCCATCAAGCGAAATTGAGCCTTATTCCGCTGCCAATCTGAACCTGTCCTTGCCGCTCGCCATTGCCTCAAACCACGTTTCAAGCTAGCGACAGGCCGTCCGGGGGGAACTCGGGCAAAGACCAGCCAATCCGGGAGCCGACCTTGATCATCACCCGCCGCGCCTTCACCACGATGCTGTCGCTGACCGGGCTTGCCGCGCTCGCCGGGTTCTCGCCGCTGCGGTTCATCTCAGAGGCCATGGCGCAGTCCGCCGCTGATGTGGCGAAGCCCGTGTCGCTCCCCGACATGGCGCTGGGTCCGAAGGACGCCGCCGTCACCATCACCGAATACGCCTCCATGACCTGCCCGCATTGCGCGGCCTTCAACGAGCAGGTCTTCCCCAAGATCAAGTCGGAATACATCGACACCGGCAAGGTGCGGTACATCTTCCGCGAGTTCCCACTCGACATCAAAGCCGCCGCCGGCTCGATGCTGTCGCGCTGCATCGCCAAGGATGACGCGGCGAAGTACTTCGCCGTCACCGACATGCTGTTCCGGCAGCAGAACGACTGGGTGGTGAAGAACACCACGGAGACGCTGACGCGGATCGGCAAGCAGGCCGGCCTCACCCAGCAGCAGGTCGAGACCTGTCTGAAGGACCAGGCCCTGCTCGACAAGATCGCCGCCGACCAGAAATATGCCAGCGACGTGCTGAAGGTCGATTCCACGCCGACCTTCTTCATCAACGGCGAGAAGATCAAGGGCGAGGCCTCGTTCGAGGAGTTCGCCAAGAAGATCAATCCGCTGCTGAAGAGCTGATTCGCTCGTCAAGATCCTGATTCGCATCTCAAAAGCCGTAGCTTTCCCGGCATAAATCCCTTGGGAAAAGCGGCTTTCGCAGGTTGCCCTCACGGCGCACCGCGGCCATTGTCCGCCGCATGAGGCGCCCCGCGCGACTCGCCCAGACAGCGACATTGCCTTTCCATGGTATTGTCCCGGCAGGGGGATTCGCGCCTGCCAACAGAGATGCGTGCTTATGAAAATCACCCGCCTGCGCCTTCACGGCTTCAAGTCCTTCGTTGAGCCCACGGACTTCGTCATCGAGCCCGGCCTCACCGGCGTGGTCGGGCCCAACGGTTGCGGCAAGTCGAACCTCGTCGAAGCGCTGCGCTGGGCGATGGGCGAGACCTCGTACAAGAGCTTGCGCGCCGCCGACATGGACGCGGTGATCTTCGCCGGCTCCGGCAACCGTCCTGCGCGCAACCACGCCGAAGTGACGATGACGATCGACAATGCCGATCGCACCGCGCCTGCGGCGATGAACGACAGCCAGATTCTGGAAATCTCCCGCCGCATCGAGCGCGAAGCCGGTTCGGTCTACCGCATCAACGGCCGCGACGTGCGCGCCCGCGACGTGCAGATCCTGTTCGCGGACGCAGCCACCGGCGCGCGCTCGCCGGCTCTCGTCCACCAGGGCAAGATCGGCGAGATCATCCAGGCCAAGCCCGAGCAACGCCGCCGCGTGCTGGAAGACGCCGCCGGCGTCGCCGGTCTGCACGCCCGCCGCCACGAGGCCGAGCTGCGGCTGAAGGCGGCCGAGACCAACCTCACCCGCGTCGAGGATGTGATCGGCCAGCTCGCAGGGCAAATGGAAGGCCTGAAGAAGCAGGCCCGCCAGGCCGTGCGCTACCGCGAGGTCGCCGCCAAGGTCCGCAAGGCCGAAGCCACGCTGTTCCACCTGCGCTGGATCGGCGCCCATGCCGATGTCAACGAATCCGGCCAGACTCACGATCTTGCCGTCCGCGAGATGGCCGAGCGGACCCAGCACCAAGCCGAAGCCGCCCGCATCCAGGCGATTCGCGCCGCCGAGATGCCGGCGCTGCGCGATGCCGAGGCGCGCGCCGCGGCCGGGCTGCAGCGCCTGACCAATGCCCGCGAGCAGCTCGACCGCGAGGAGGAGCGCGCCAAGGAGCGCGTCGCCGAGCTTGAGCGCCGCCTCGCCCAGTTCGAGGGCGACATTTCCCGTGCCCAGCAGCAAACCATGGACGCCGACGTCGCGCTGCAGCGGCTCGACACCGAAGACGCCGAGCTGAAGGAAGAGATCAAGTCGCGCGTCGAGAAGCGTTCCGGCGTCGACGAGCGCGTCGCCGAAGCCGAGGCGGTGCTGACCGAGACCGAGCAGCAATTCGCCGAGCTCACCACCGCGCTCGCCGACCTCACGGCCAAGCGCAACCAGCTCGAAGCCAACGTCCGCACTCATCGCGACAAGCTCGCCCGGCTCGACCAGGAGATCGCGAACGTCGCGGCGGAAGAGCAGAAGCTCGCAGCCGAGACCGGCGGCTTCGGCGATCTCGACGAGCTGACCGCGGCGGTCGAGACGGCCGAGCAGACGCTGGCCGCTTCCGAAGCCGCGGCGCAGGCGAGCGAAGCTGCGCATGTTGCCGCCCGCCAGACGCTGGAGGCCTCGCGCTCGCCGCTGGTCGAAGCCGACAAGCGCGCACAGCGGCTCGAAACCGAAGCGCGCACGATCTCCAAGATCCTCAATGGCGAGACCAAGAATCTGTGGCCGCCGATCATCGACGGCATCACCGTCGACAAGGGTTTTGAGAAGGCGATCGGCGCCGCTCTCGGCGACGATCTCGATGCACCGATCGACCCGTCCGCGCCGATGCGCTGGACCAATGTCGGACACGCCGAAGGCGATCCGGAGCTGCCGGAAGGCGTCACCCCGCTCGCCAATCACGTTCAGGCGCCTGCCGAGCTGACGCGCCGCCTGGCGCAGATCGGCGTGGTGCCACGCGAGCGCGGCGCCGAGCTGGTCTCGCAGCTCAAGACCGGCCAGCGGCTGGTCTCGCCCGAAGGCGACGTCTGGCGCTGGGACGGCTTCGTCGCCGCCGCGCACGCCCCGACGGGCGCGGCCCGGCGCCTCGCCGAACGCGCCCGGCTCGTCGACATCGAGAACGAGCTGGAGCAGGCCCGCATCGACGCGCAGATCAAGCGCCAGGCGCTGGAGAATGCCGAGTCCGAATTGCAGATGGCGGCCAACACCGAAGGCGCCAGCCGCGAAGCCTGGCGCGCCGCGCAGCGCGAGCTGAACGTCGCGCGCGAGCGCCATGCCACAGCGGAGCGTGAGATCAGCCGCCACGCCGCGCGCAAGGCGACGCTGTCGGAAGCGCACAGCCGTCTCGCCGCCGACCGCGCCGAGGCCGAAGCCGCCTACGAATATGCCGAGGCGGGCATCAGCGAGCTGCCGTCGAGCGAGGACACCGAGACCCGCCTCGCCGCCGTCCGCAGCGACATCGAAAACCATCGCCGCATCGCCGCCCAGGTCCGCGCCGAAGCGCAGGCACTGGCGCGCGAGGCCGAGCTTGCCGACCGGCGCGTGCAGGCGATCCTCGCCGAGCGCACCGAGTGGCAGAACCGCAAGGAGAGCGCGGCCTCCCACATCGACACCATCCAGGCCCGTATCGCCGAGCTCACGATCGAGCGCAGCGAGCTCGAAAACGCGCCGGCCGTGTTCGCCGAGAAGCGCAGCGCGCTGATCACCGAGATCGAGTACGCGGAGAACGACCGCCGCATGGCCGCCGACGCGCTCGCCACCGCGGAAAGCGCGATGGCCGAGACCGACCGCGTCGCCAAGCTGACGCTGGAAGCGCTGTCCAGTGCCCGCGAGGCCACCGCCCGCGCCGAGGAGCGCATGGAAGGCGCGCGGCGCCGGCTCGAGGACATCGAGCGCGAGATCCGCGACATGCTCGAGGTCGAGCCGCAGGCCGTCGCCGGCCTTGCCGAGATCGAGCCCGGCACCGCGCTGCCGCCGCTGCACGACATCGAGGAAGACCTCGAAAAGATGCGCCGAGACCGCGAGCGCCTCGGCGCCGTCAATTTGCGCGCCGAGGAAGAGCTGCGCGAGGTCGAGACACAGCACACCGGCCTGGTCACCGAGCGCGATGACCTGGTCGAGGCCATCAAGCGGCTGCGCCAGGGCATCCAGAGTCTCAACAAGGAAGCGCGCGAGCGGCTCCTGACCTCGTTCGAGATCGTCAACAACCACTTCAAGCGCCTGTTCGTCGAGCTGTTCGGCGGTGGCGAGGCGGCGCTGCACCTGATCGAGAGCGACGACCCGTTGGAAGCCGGTCTCGAAATCATTGCCAAGCCCCCGGGCAAGAAGCCGCAGACGCTGTCGCTGCTCTCGGGCGGCGAGCAGGCGCTGACCGCGATGGCGCTGATCTTCGCGGTGTTCCTGACCAATCCCTCGCCGATCTGCGTGCTGGACGAAGTCGACGCGCCGCTCGACGACCACAACGTCGAACGGTACTGCAACCTCCTGCACGAAATGACCGGCTCGACCGACACGCGCTTCATCATCATCACGCACAATCCGATCACGATGGCGCGGATGAACCGGCTGTTCGGCGTCACCATGGCCGAGCGCGGCGTCTCGCAACTCGTGTCGGTGAGCCTGGCCGAGGCGGTGGACATCCTCGACCAGAACGTGGCGTGATATAGCGACCGTTCCGCACCCATTGACGTCATCATCCGCGAAGGCGGATGATCCAGTACGCCGCGGCTTCTCGGTTGACGGCACTGTCTCGGAGTACTGGATGCCCCGCCGTCGCGGGGCATGACTGCGGATGATGATAGCGCCCACACTCCCGCCTGAACTGAAAGCGGCCCTCGACGCCAGGCTCCAGGGCTTTTCGCGCACCGACGCGGCGCAGCGTTCGCAGAAGATCTCGACCACCTACCGCGCGGGCGGCGGCTCCGGCACGATCAAGTCGGAAGCCGATGCACTCGCCTATGCGCTGGCGCGCATGCCGGCCACCTATGCCGCCGTGGCCGCAAGCCTGAGCGCCTTCATCGAAATTGCACCGGACTTCGCCCCGGAAACGTTGCTCGACGTCGGCGCAGGCCCGGGCACCGCAAGCTGGGCGGCCGCAGAGGCATTCTCCTCGCTGCAAGATTTCACCCTGCTCGATGCCAATGCGACGCTGAGCCGGCTCGCGCTCGAACTGGCGCGCGACAGCTCGCGCCTCTCCGACTGCCGCTACTTACCGGGCGACGCCGCCACCAACCTTGCCGAAGTCGCGCAAGCCGATCTCGTCATAGCCAGCTACGTCATCGGCGAGCTCAGTGAGGGCGACCAGCGCAGGCTGGCGGAGACGATGTGGGCGAAGGCGCGCCAGGCGCTGGTCGTGATCGAGCCCGGCACGCCCTCCGGCTATCTCCGCATCCTCGCGCTGCGCCGGCAATTGATCGCGGCCGGCGCCTATGTCGCCGCCCCCTGCCCGCACGAAAAGCCCTGCCCGCTGGTTGCGCCCGACTGGTGCCATTTCAACCAGCGCCTGCCGCGCTCGCAAGCGCACCGCCAGATCAAGGGCGCCGAGGTGCCGTTCGAGGACGAGCGCTTCATCTACCTCGCCCTGACCCGCATGCCGCCCGCAACCCGCGCCGCGCGCGTGCTGGCGCCGCCTGACGTCGGCAAGGCCGAAATCACGGCCAAGCTCTGCACCGAGGACGGCCTCGAACTCGCGAAGGTGCCGCGGCGTGACAAAGCCGCCTATGCAGGCGCCCGGCGCTGGCGCTGGGGCGATGCCGTTCTGTCCGAAAGTTAACCCCATCAGGCACTTTTCCCATTGAACTCGGATGGCGCCCGATCCGACCAAGTCTTACCTTCTCTCCGCGGGGCTCTTCCCGGCCTCGTTTTGGTTTACGCTGTCCGCCTCAATTCCCTTCAGGAGTTTTCCATGTCGACCGGCTGGATCGTTCTCGGCATCATCGTCGTCCTCGTGCTGTTCGCCTTCAGCGCCTATAACCGGCTGGTGGCGTTGAGCCAGCGCGTCGGCCAGGCCTTTGCCGATGTCGACGTCCAGCTCAAGCAGCGTCATGACCTGATTCCGAACCTGGTCGAAACGGTGAAAGGCTATGCCTCGCACGAGCGCGGCACGCTGGACGACGTCATCAAGGCGCGCAATTCGGCGATGTCGGCGCAGGGGCCGGCGCAGGTGTCCGCAGCCGAGACCCAGCTGTCGGGCGCGCTCGGCCGCTTGATCGCGCTGTCGGAAGCCTATCCCGACCTCAAGGCCAACGCCAATTTCCAGCAGCTCGCATCCGAGCTGTCCGATCTCGAGAACAAGATCGCGGCGAGCCGGCGCTTCTTCAACAACGCGGTCCAGGAATACAACACCGGCATCCAGCAGATGCCCGCCGCACTGTTCGCCGGCATGTTCGGCTTTACCAGGAAGGACTTTTTCGATCTCGGCACCAGCCGCACCGAGGTCGAAGCTGCGCCCCAGGTGAAATTCTGATCTGAGCGAAAAGGCCGGCAGGGCAGCGCGTCATGGCCGCGTATGGTCTCTACACGCACATCGCCTCGAACAAGTTTCGTTCGATGCTGCTGCTCGCCGGTCTGTTCGCGCTGGTCTATGTGCTGGTCTTTGCCGGCGCGCTGGTCGCCGAGGTCGTCATCAACGGCAACGGCACCGTCACCTATTATCTGAACCAGGCTTTCGCCGACCTGCTCAAGGCCGCCCCCTTCGCGACGATCGCGGCGGCGGCCTGGATCGTCATCGCCTATTTCTTCCACCAGTCGATGATCGACGCGGTCACCGGCGGCCACGACGTCACCAGGCAGGAGGAGCCACGGCTCTACAACCTGCTCGAAAATCTCTGCATCTCGCGCGGCATCATCATGCCGAAGCTGAAGATCATGGAGAGCCCGGCGCTGAACGCGTTCGCGACCGGGCTCAATCCCAGGCAGTATTCGATCACCGTCACCACCGGCCTCCTCGACGCCCTGGACGACCAGGAGATCGAGGCGGTGCTGGGCCACGAGCTGACCCACATCAAGAACGGCGACGTGCAGCTGATGGTGGTCGCCGTCATCATCGCCGGCGTCGTGGGCTTCTTCGGCGAATTGTTCTTCCGCCTGTTCACCAATCTGAGCTGGAATTCCGGCGGCTCGTGGTCGTCGGGCTCCTCCTCGTCACGGTCGTCCTCGTCATCGAGCGACAGCAAGAATTCCGGTGGCGGCGCGGTGATCGTGATCATCATCGCGGTCGTGCTGATCGTGGTGGCATGGCTGATGTCGCAGGTCGTCAAGCTGGCGCTGTCCCGCTCGCGCGAATATCTCGCCGATGCCGGCTCGGTCGAGCTGACGAAAAACCCGGATGCAATGATCTCGGCGTTGCGCAAGATCGAGGGCCGCGGCGAATTGCCGGACGCGACCTCCGCGGTGATGGAGCTCTGCGTCGACAATCCTCGCGAGGGGTTTGCCGATCTGTTTGCAACCCATCCCTCGGTACAGTCCCGCGTCGACGCGCTGGTCAAATTCGCCGGCGGCCACGATCCCGGCCCGCTGCCGCTGCCGCTGCCAGCCGACGAGACGGAACAGTCCGCCCCGGACGAGCCGGAGGCGCAGGGCCAGCAGCAGGACGCCCCTCCGCCGCTTCCACAGGGACCGTGGAATGATGCGGGCAGCCGAGCCACGCCATCGTCCATCCCCGCCCCCGGCGCATCCGGAACCGCAGGAGGCAATCCCTTGGGCCCGATAGGCAATCCCATGGGCCCGTGGGGCCGCCACTGAGCGCGCGATCTGCCTTTGTCTTGAGCCGATTTCGCAGCGATCCGGAAAAACTTCGGGAATTGCAGCTACGGGCTGCCGAGGAATTGAATTCTCCCTTGTTTCTGCCATGTTCGCGCCCAACAGCAGACTCGGGACACCGATTTGGGGCCTGGCCGATTGCGACCTCGCGATCGGGGGCGCGCGTTAGGGGACAGCGATGGCAAAGCCGGCAGTGGTTGTGGTGGGCGCAGACAAGGGCGGGGTCGGCAAGACCACGGTATCGCGTACCCTGCTCGATTATTTTTCCGCCAACAACGTGCCGACGCGCGCGTTCGACACGGAGTCGCCGCGGGGAACGCTGAAGCGCTTCCACCCCGAGATCACCGAAATCGTCGATATGACGACGACAGCCGATCAGATGAAGATCTTCGATACGCTCAACGCCGTGAGCCCGTCGGTGACCGTGATCGACGTTCGCGCCGGCCTGCTCTCGCCCGCACTGGCCTCGCTGCGCGACATCGGCTTCCTCGATGCGGCCAAAGCCGGGCAGATCACCTTCGCCGTGTTCCACATTCTCGGCCCCTCGATCGCCTCGCTCGAGGAGATCGCGGAGACGGCCGGCTTCATGGGCGGCGCAAAATATTTCCTGGTGAAGAACTTCATCAACGATACCCAGTTCTTCCAGTGGGACCAGGCCACCTACAATTCCTACTTCCACCGCATCAAGGACGCGACCGAGCTGACCATCCCGAAGCTCAACGAAATGGCCTATGAGCAGGTCGAGGTCTCCTCCGTCCCGTTCCTGAAATTCGTCGCCAACAAGGGCATCAACGACGAAGCCGCGAACTATTCCTTCGTGTTGCGCGGCTATGTCCGGCACTGGCTGGCCAATGTCTGGAGCGAGTACGACCGCATCCGCCTGACCGACATCGTCGGTTCGAAGCCGGTGACCCGCAACAGCGAAAAATAGTTGCGAAGGCCGGGCTGATACGGCTGGATTGGGCGCAAAGTTGGCCTGATATAGCTGTCGATGTCCGCGACACCTCTCTACATCATCTGCTCGCCCCGCCCGCAGGTCGGCAAGACCCTGCTGGCGCGGCTGCTTGCCGAATTCCTGCTGCTCAAGAACGGCAACGTCGCGGCCTTCGACGTCAATCTGAAGGAGCCGTCGCTGCTCGATTACCTGCCGCGGGTCACCGAAACGGCTGATGTGATCGACACCTACGGCAAGATGCAGCTGATGGACCGGGTCATCATCGATGACGGGCTCGCCAAGGTCATCGACCTCGGCTTCCACGCCTTCGACGAGTTCTTCAAGATGACCGACGAGATCGGCCTGCTCAAGGAGGCCGCGCGGCGGCATGTCGCGCCACAGATCCTGTTCATGGCCGACACCGACCGGGTCTCGGCTCGCGCTCATGAGATGCTGCGCCAGCAGATCCCGCGGATGAACCTCATCACCATCGACAACGAGTTCGTCATCCGCGGCGAGTTGCCGCCCGCGATGGAAGGCGGTCGCCTGTTCCGCCTGCCGGCGCTCCCCGGCTTCCTCAAGACCTATATCGATCGCCTGAACTTCTCCTTCACCGGCTATCTGCGCCACGAGAAGGATTCCTCGACCGAGCTGCACCAGTGGATCCGGCGGAATTACCTCGCCTTCCGCGAGCTCGAGCTTAGCCTGATCCTGCAGCGGTCCTGAATATTTCATCCGGGTAATATTGACGCCGAGCGTCTGTGCCGCTACTGAGGCTGCGCAACAGCGTCCTCAGCAAGGCCCCTCCCGTGAACACCGACCGCAAAGCAGCCATCGCCGCGTACAAGGAGCGGAAGACCATCGCTGGCATCTATGTCGTGCGCTGCGCCGCCTCGGGCGAGGCCTGGGTCGGCCAGGCTCCGAACCTCGAGACCATCCAGAACCGCATCTGGTTCACCCTGCGCCAGGGCGGCCATCCCTGCCGCAGCCTGCAGGCCGCCTGGAACACGCATGGCGAAGCCGGCCTGACGTTCGACGAATGCGAGCGTCTGGAGGATGAGGAAAGTACCTATGTCAGGAACGCGCTGCTGAAGGAGCGCGTGCAGCATTGGCGGGCCGAATTGAAAGCCGAGGCGATCTAGAGATGGCCGCGACCTCAATGCCCCTCGAACGTCATCAGCGTGCGCACCGGCACGTCCATGGCGCGCAGCTTGGCCGCACCGCCGAGCTCGGGCAGGTCGATGATGAAGCAGGCAGCGACCACATTGGCGCCGATCTGGCGCAGCAGCTTCACCGCGCCCTCGGCGGTGCCTCCGGTGGCGATGAGATCGTCGACCAGGATGACGCGCTCGCCGGGTTGAATGGCGTCGATATGCATCTCCATCTCGTCAATGCCGTATTCGAGCGAGTAGGCGATCCGCACGGTGGTATGCGGCAGCTTACCCTTCTTGCGGATCGGCACGAAGCCGGCCGAGAGCTGATGCGCCACGGCGCCGCCGACGATGAAGCCGCGCGCTTCCATGCCGGCGACCTTGTCGATCTTATTGCCGGCCCAGGGATTGACGAGCTCGTCGACCGCGCGGCGGAAGGCGCGCGCATCGGCGAGCAAGGTCGTGATGTCGCGGAACATGATCCCCGGCTTCGGGTAGTCGGAGATGGTGCGGACGCTCGCCTTGATATCGTGATCAAAGGTCATTGGTGCCTCTCAATTGACCGGTGCGTCCAGCCGGAACGCATTTTCAACAATACGCAATCCCACTTCGTTGCCGAGCGACATCAGTGATTCCGGGTGAAATTGCACGCCGGCGACCGGCAGGGTCTTGTGCTCCAGCGCCATGGCAACACCGTCCTCGGTGCTGGCGGTGACGCTGAGCACCTCGGGCATACTCTCCCGCTCGACGAAGAGCGAGTGATAGCGGCCGATGACGATCTCGTTCGGCAGGTTGCGCATCAGGCGCCCGCCGCGCACCTGCACCCGCGACGGCCGGCCGTGGGCGGGATGGGTGAGCTGACCGAGCTCGCCGCCGAAATATTCGCCGATCGCCTGCACTCCGAGACAGACGCCGAACACCGGCAGCTTGTTCTCCAGCGCCGCATCAATCGTCTTCTTGATCCCGAAATCTTCCGGTCGGCCCGGGCCGGGCGACAGCACCAGCAAATCCCACCTCTTCTGCTTGAGCATGTCGAGCGCATGCACATAGCGGACCACGGTGACGCTGGCGCCGACCTGACGGAAGTAATCGGCGAGCATGTGCACGAAGCTGTCGTCGTGGTCGATCAGCAACACCCGCTTGCCTGAGCCGGTCGCGTCAGGCGCAAAGCTCGACAGCGGCTTCGGCGGATCGCCGCGCAGCGCCTGGAACAGCGCCGCGGCCTTGACCTGGCACTCGCGGTCTTCCGCCGCGGGATCAGAGTCGAACAGGCAGGTGGCGCCGACGCGGACCTCGGCGAGACCATCCTTCATGCGGATGGTGCGGATGGTGAGGCCGGTGTTGATGCTGCCGTCGAAATTCACCGCACCGATCGCACCCGCGTACCAACGCCGCGGCGAGCGCTCGTGATCCTCGACGAACTGCATCGCCCAGAGTTTTGGCGCACCTGTGACGGTGACGGCCCAGGCATGGGTCAGGAAGGCATCGAGCGCGTCGAAGCCGGGGCGCAGCATGCCTTCAACATGGTCGACGGTGTGGAACAGCTTTGAATAGGTCTCGATCTGCCGCCGCGCCAGCACCTTGATCGTGCCGGGCACGCAGACGCGCGCCTTGTCGTTGCGATCGACGTCGGTGCACATGTTGAGCTCGAACTCGTCCTTCTCCGAGTTCAGGAGCTGGCGGATCTGCTCGGCATCGCCGATCGCGTCGCTGCCGCGCGCGATCGTGCCCGAGATCGGGCAAGTCTCGACCCGGCGTCCGTCGGACCGCACGAACATTTCGGGCGAGGCGGAGACGAGGAATTCGCCCTCGCCGAGATTCATCAGCGCGCCATAAGGCGACGGGTTGATGACGCAGAGCCGCTGGAAGACCTCAGCCGGCGAGCGCTCGCAGGGTTCGGCGAAGAGCTGGCCTGGTACCGCTTCGAACAGATCGCCGCGGGCGAAGGCCGCGCGCGCGGTCTCGACTGTCGCCTGATATTCGCCGGGCGCGTGATCGGCAAAGCCCTGGCGTCCCGTTTTCACATAGGGGCTCTCGGCCGTCTCGCGCAGCAGGCCTTCAGTCGATCGGCCCTTCCACGCGAAATCGTAAGAGAGCACCACGCCACGCCCCGTGGCGCGGTCATAGGCCAGCAGACGATCGGGGACGTAAAGCACGATGTCGCGCTGGTCTTGCTCGCGCGGGCGCTTCTGGACGAGATCCTCGATCTGGAACACGAGATCATAGGCGAAAGCACCAAACAGACCGAGCAGCCCGTCGTCATTGGCAGAGAAGGCGGCAACGATGTCGCGCACCAACGACATCACGCTGGCACGCCGCGTGCGCTGGTCTTCCTCCACGGGCGCATCGCCGCGGATGATGTGACCGGCAAGCCGCGTGGGGGTTTTCTGCGCGATCACGACGCAGGGCTCGCGCAGGACGTCCGCAAGGAAGGCGATCAGCACCTGCCCGCGATCGTTGAGCGCTTCCAGCTTGAAATTGACGCCTGATGTCTCGAGCTTGAGCGGCGGATCGGAGAAGCCGAGATCGAAGCTTTCGTAGCGGCCCGGAACGGTCGTCCCCGAGGAGAGCACCACGCCGCGGCGGCGGTCGAGCAGATTGATGAGATCGTCGAGCCGGTCGGCGTGACCGGTGAACTGCTCGGCCACGCGGGCGATCGCAAGACCCCCGCGGGTGACGTAGTCGCTTTTGGGCGGAAGAGCAAAGACTGTCCTGTTCATGGGGTCCTCTTACGAAACTTGCCGAGGGAACGCCACACAGGACAAACGATCAGGCCGCCGCGCTGTGCTGGCG